>JAJZQO010000005.1 GCA_021847575.1 Bacillota bacterium
ACGCGGCGGCACCCTTGATGTGCCCGAGGAATGCTTCCAGTTCTTCGTTCATACGGGCCTGCTTCTACAAGGCCAAGCGGTTCTCCTTGCTCCTAGATTATCCCATTTACAGCGACGAGGCGATAATCCCCGTCACTCGCGGTGGGGGTGGTGAATGTGGGATGTAAATGGACCCCGATTTGCTACCCTAGCGGCTCCCAACACCGCCGATTTGTCGCTCCCAAACGACAGGCAACTTAATCGCTTCACAATAGTCGAGCTGGTAGTCGCCATTTCTCCGACTGGTCGTCAGCCAAAACGCCGCTACGTCCGGGTTCCGTGAAACATAAGTGTCAAAGTCCGCATGGGCGGGCTAACTGAACACGTTCGCTCGAGCCAGTCGTCAGCATTGTGCACCCTGGGGTCGGTTCGCTAGGTGCCCACCTCTGCTGCGCGTGCGAACTCTAGCCGGGATTGACGAACAATCTTGGAAGGATGTATAAGGGAGGCGAGGCAAAGGAGATCTGCCGTCCCGCTCACAGCTCTGAAGACCTGCAGTGTCTGAAGACCCTGCAGTGATTGAAGCGGGAGAATTGCCAATACGGGCTGACGACTCCTACGTACACTCCGGGCCCCGTGGTCTGCCACGGGTAGCTCGCGTACGGGGGATCGTCGGTCCGTCTTTTTATGGGCTGATCTATCTGCCAAGTCTGGAGTTCAGAAAGGGGACGATGTCAACGACTCCGCGACGAAGACACAAGGGCGGACACACCTTCCGGTTACCGTCGGAGAAGGTACTCCAGCAGGATGTGCGTCAATGGTCCCCGTTGCCCTTGGCACTGGTTGTTGCGTTGCCCCTACTGGCAAATGTGGGTCTGGTGATCATGGTAGGCATCCATCTCCGTTCCGAGGTGTGGCGGTGGCAGGATCTCTTTTTTCCAGCCATGGGCGCTCTCGGGGTGCTCCCGCTCCTTGCAGTGATCTGGTGGGACTTGGCGATGCGATGGGGGAAATTCGGTCGGCGACGGAAGGCAAAACGATTAGGCATTGGAGTAATCGCGCCTCCACCGCCACCTGCTGATTGACAACAGCAAGTCGCTAGTCGTTCGAAACTGATTGCTCGCGTGAAAGGATGGGATTCTACATGGGCGTTAAGATGGCCGACGGGACAGCGTGGGCTGTTACGGCGTTCTCAACTACATCGTTTATGCTGGGGCTGTACAACGCAGGTCTCGTCGACCCGAAGGGGTTAGCGGTAGTCTTGCCCGTGGCATTCTTTTTTGGTGGCCTAATGCAGGTCATTGTAGCTATTCTGGAAATTCAGTCAGGCAATCCGTTCGGTGCCACTGTGTTCGGCAGTTACGGCCCGTTCTGGCTTATTTTGGGCGCGATCAACGTTTGGTTCGCTCACTCCATTCCAGAGAGTGCAATGGGGTCGGCGATGGCGGTCTTTCTCGCGATGTGGGCTGTGATCAGTCTCTACTTTACCCTTGCTTCGTTACGGACCAACCGAGTGCTTACTGTGATCCTCGCCCTGATCACGCTCGCGCTGATCCTGCTTGGTTTGGGAGCCGGTCTCCCGAGTAGCGGTCTTACCGTCATCGGTGGATGGGTGACGCTGGTGTTTGCCACCCTTGGCTGGTATTACGCCTTAGCTCACTTACTCCAATTCACGTATGGTCGTGATGTTCTTCCGCTGGGCCGAGTGAAGAGTGCGTAACTGCCTCTAATGGGTTGCACGTAACCTCGTGGGGGCGTCCCCGCACGCGATCAGCGAGCGGGGACGCCTCCGTGGTGTCCAGAACGTAGTGGAACTTGGGGACTTCCGATTTCCTGAGTTATCTAACTCGCGCGGGCGGTAGCTTCGTCGAGTCGACTGGCGTAGATGTGGTGGGCCTGGGCCAGGATCGGCAGGTGGCTGTAGCCGGCGATGCGATAGAGCGGACCTGCGAATTTAAAGCCTCGATCGCGTTGGTAGTTTGCAGGCCGCGGCATAAGCGTGGCTTAGCGCGCAGGGTGGAGACCGCGACCCACAGTGCAGAGTCGTCGGCGCCCAACTCCGATCCGCGCGGAGCCTCGTCAGAAACCGTGACCGATCATCCCACTCGGCGAATCCGGCTCGCATGGGTCTTAGCTAGGCCCACATTACCTTTTGAAGGACGTAGAATTAGCCTGAACGTTTAGTCACCATTGGCGCCGGGAGGCGGAAAGTGTGATCTCGTCGCTGGAAGGCATCGAACGCCTTTTTCTGGCTGCCGCCCTGGCCGGATTAATTGGCCTAGAGCGGGAGTTGCGTCAGAAAGACGCCGGTCTGCGCACTCATATCCTCGTTGGGGTTGGGGCCGCGCTGGTTATGATGGTTAGTCAGTACGGCTTCTTCGACGTCGTTCGTCAGGACCTGATCATACTTGACCCGTCCCGTGTAGCCGCCCAGGTCGTTAGTGGTATCGGTTTCTTGGGCGCCGGTCTAATATTCATTAGGCGCGGAGGCGTGCAAGGTTTGACTACCGCCGCAGGAGTGTGGCTGGCAGCGGGTATTGGCCTGGCTACTGGTGCTGGTCTTCTGATCTGGAGTGTGGCGGCCACCGCCGTGGGACTAGGAGCGGACCTCACCTTTCGGTTATTAGAGATCCGTCTGCGCCGCGCGCGACGCAAAGGCATTATGAAGCTGCGGATCCAGTGCCGTGACGATCGAGGGGTATTGGCGGCCGTAACGGCGGCCGTGGCCTCGGAGGGGTGGAACATCGAAAGTGCGGGCTTTGAGCGCCAAGGGCTACCGGAAGGAGTGGTAGAGATCCGGTTCCTCGTTTCGGGCGGAAGCAGCAACCCACCGCTGCCCACTATTCTCCTTGGAGTGGAGGGAGTGCTTGCCGCTCGGCAGTGAGATGGGAGTTGACGGCCCCGCCTCGTCTACCTCGAGCACTACAGATAGCGTGCGATCCCGGAAGATGGCGGGGGACGTATACCACGTGCATCCATGTATCGATCGGCTGGTGCAAGAACAGCTGCAGGCATTCCCCGGTTGCACGGGCAAAGCGCGCGCTCATGGCATCGGTGTCCGTCCCCACCAACATGGTCACTTCCCATCCGAGGACAGCGGCGACAACCGATCGCACGGCCTCGCCCACGTCTTCAACATGGTCATTCACCCAGGCTATGCCACCATCTGAGAGAGGCAGATCCCGTCGTTCTCGACCAACAGATGATTGACACTCTGCTAGACTCCCTGGACCGTTGACACCTCGCCCGATGCTTTCGTATGATTGAGTCCAGGCGATGGAGATCCGCCTGGGAAATTTCCCTAACTGCCATCCGGCTAATGACTCCTGTCGAACTCGACAGGGGTCTATTTATGCCCCTGTGTAGGAGGCCTTTTGTGTTTGTCGCACAGATCATCCAAGTACTTTTTGTGATCCTGTTCGCTCCGCTCCTGAAGGGGATCATGGACCGATTCAAAGCACGTGGCATGCGTCGGATGGGCCCTCCGGTATTGCAGCCCTATAGAAATCTGTACAAGTGGTTCCACAAGGAGACCGTCTGGAATGCGGAGACGACGGCGATCCGTTCGATTGCACCTGCCGTCTACTTCTCTGCACCGTTGATCGTCGCGCTCCTGATCCCGGTGCTGACGACATTCCCGCTGCCGTTGGCGTTCATGGCAGACATGCTGGGAGGTGGGATGATCCTTGGCGGTGCGGGACTCGTGCTGCTGTTGGCGTCCGCGGATGCGGGCAGTCCTTATTCGTCGATTGCGGTCAGCCGCGTCCGGTTCATCGGTACACTTGCAGAGCCTCTCACCTTGGCCGCACTGTTCACCGCCGCTGCGGTCGGTGGAGCGACGATTCCGTACGTCGTGAACCAGGCGTTCGGCGGTGCCGCCCTGCTCACCCCGAGCCACGCCCTGGTGACGGTCGCGTGGATCTTGCTGCTCCTAGCCGAAGCTGGCCGGCTGCCAGTCGACAACCCGGATTCCAGCCAGGAACTCTCGCTGATCGATCCCAACCGCACGTTCGAGGCCAGTGGGACAGACCTGGCCCTCTTCGAATGGGGCGGCTGGATGAAGTTCACGATCCTCGGGATTATCCTCGTCAACGTCCTCGCGACGCCTTGGGGACTCGCAGGATCGCTTGCACCCGCCATGATCGCCGCGGCGATCTTGGCTACAGCGGCGAAGCTGGTCGTACTCGGGCTCCTGGTGGTGCTCGTCGAACTCTCGTTCGCAAAGCTCCGCCTGCTTCGCATCGCAGAGTACCTCACGGTTTCCGTCGCTGTTGCCGCCCTGGCCGCGCTTGCCATCGCTATTACCTGAGGAGGGTTGTTCATGGGTTTCAGCAGCCTTGTCGTCCTGACCCTGGTCGCGTGGCTGTCCCTCGTGATGCTGGCGATCGCTCGCAGAACTCTTAGTGCTCTGGGTTGGTATCGCATTGCCGCGCTCGCAACCGTCGCTTCCGCCGTCTACGTCGGGCGATCGGATCCGTCTTGGCTGCTCCTTGCGGTGCTCTGGCTGGTCGTGAAGGTGTTCGCGGTGCCGTCGCTGCTTGCGCGCCGGCTGCCCCACGCGGACTACGGCGTCGCGACCCGCGGTACACCCTCGCTCGTGCTCGGAGCGGTGCTGGCGCTGGCACTTGCATGGTGGGCTCTCGGAGCCGGAGGTCTTGCAGTCGGGGTGCTCGGCACAGCGCTTTGGCTCGCGATGATGCGGCGGGAGATCTGGGTGCAGGCGCTTTTGCTGATCGGCGCCGAACTCGGCGTCAGCCTTCTCTCCTTGCAGTACTCTACCGTCCCAGGACTGCCTGAGATGCTGGCGGTCGTCGAGGTGCTGATGCTCGGCGTCCTGCTGGCATGGCTGCAGCGTCGGGGAACCGAGGAGTTCAGCGCGTCCCCGACCGCGGACCACCTGACACGCCTGAGGGGGTAACGGCCATCATCGCATCCATCGGGCATCAGCTTGGACTTGTGGGGATCGGGCTCGCACTTCTCCTCAGCCTGCTCGCGGCATGGAGGCCGTCGGCTGGCGGTCGCATCGCCGCTGTGCTCTTCGCCCTGATCGCGGCAGGATTCCTCATTGCGGCCTACTCCGCCCGCAGCTGGAACGACGCCTACCAGGCGCTCGTGGCGGTGCTCGGAGCGGTCGCGTTCTGGGCCTCGCCGTACTACCTCGACGGGGGGGTCGAAGAGGCCTGGCCAAGGCGCCTGCAGGCGTCCTACTTCGTCCTGCTTGGCGTCTTCGCCGCGAGCCTCTTCGGCCTGGGGGAGCACTGGTCGCTCCTCGCGCTGTGGGTCGCGGTCGAGGCGACCACTCTCAGCTCCGTGGCACTCGTCGGGCTGCGGCCCGGCGTGCACACCTTCGAGGCCGCGTGGAAGTACCTCATGCTGGCGGGGATGGGTGGACTCATCGCTCTCGCCGGCGTCGTGATGATCGGCGGCGGCTCGACGCAGACCGCCGCGGCGGGAGCGATCCTGCTGGTGGTCGGATTCGGTGCGAAGGCAGGTCTCGTTCCGCTCCACACCTGGCTCCCGGACGCCCACGCCCAGGCGCCCGCACCGGTCTCCGCGCTGCTCTCTGGCGCCGAGCTCGCGGGCATCCTCTGGGTGCTTCACACCGGCCTGCAGCAGACGAGGGCCCTGCTGCACGGGGCGGCGTGGCCGAACGACCTGCTGATCGGGCTCGGCCTGCTTTCGCTCGTCGTCGGCGTGGGGGCGATGGCGGGGCAGCGCAACCTCAAGCGCCTGCTCGCCTACTCCTCGGTCGAGCACATGGGGGTCATCGCGCTTGGGATGGGGTTCGGGGGCATCGGTCTCGTTGGCGCCCTGCTGCACGTGATCACCCACGGGCTTGCGAAAAGCCAGTGCTTCTTCGTCAGTGGGGAGATCCAGACGCGGTACGGGACGGTCGACGGGACGAAGATCGGTGGGCTGCATCAAGGCATGCCATGGGGCAGCGGCGGACTGCTGATCGGCCTCGCAGCGCTTGCAGGGGTGCCGCCGCTCGGCCCGTTCTTCAGCGAGTGGCTGGTCGCTGCTGGCGGTCTCGCGCAGGGCGCCACCGTTATTCCGGCAATCCTCATGCTCGCCTTGCTCGCGCTCGGCTTCATCGCCATCGCCTATCGCGCGCCGCGCCTTTGGTACCAGCCCACGCCTGGCACCCGGCTCTCTGCGGAGGGAGCGCTCGAGGTGGCGCCGACCGTGCTCCTCTCGGCGCTTCTCTTGATCTCCGGGTTCGCGGTTCCTTGGTTGCTGCGCTGGCATCTGCCGCACTAGGGGGAGGGAGATCATGGCTCACATCCGAGACCTCGAAGAGGTCTCCTTGCTTTCCATCTGCCGGGAGGCTGCGCGGGAAGGCCAGAAGATCCTCGACATCTTCCCGGCGGAAGGCGGAACGTCGGTTGCGCTGTGGGGGGAAGACGGCAAGATCGTCGAACGCGACGCGGGGCCGGGGCCGCACGAGCGCCCGAGTCGGTGCGGCTTTCCCAGCCTGCGCTTTTCGGAGGAGCGGGACTTCCCGCCGGATGCCTTCGAGCCTGCGGCAGCACCGCGCGCGATCATCGGCGAAGGCATGCACGTCATCCCGCTCGGACCAGTGCGCGCGGATGTCGCCGAAGCCCTTCGCTACGAGATGGACGTCCTGGGCGATGAGATCCACTCGCTGACGTTACGGCCCGGCTACAAGCGGAGGGGAGTCACCCGCATCCTGCAGGGGATGGAGCCTTCGCAGGCTGTGGAGGTCGCCGAACGCACGAGTGGCACCTCGACCGTCGCGCACGCGCTTGCGTTCAGCCTAGCAGTGGAGCATGCGCTTGGTCTCGAGGTGGACGACAGTACTGCAGTTCTGCGCAGCACGCTAGCGGAACTGGAGCGTCTGCATAGCCACCTTGGCGACCTTGCATCGCTGGCTGCAGCGACGGGCACCATCGTCGCCGCAGCCGACCTCTACCGACTGCGCGACAGCGTTCTGCGCTTCGGCGAACGCTGGACCGGCCACCGCTACCTGCGCGGCCTCATCGCGCCAGTCGGGTGGCGGCGAACTCTGCCGGACGTCTCCGCGGAGCTGCCCTCGCTCCTCGGGACGGTCGAGCACCAATTCCAGGTCGTTCGGCACGCGCTCGACCACACGAACTCCTTCCTCGACCGGCTGCATGGCGCGGGCAGGATTCCCCAGGAGGGCCTGGAGCTCGTCGGCGTGGTCGGTCGCTCCGCCGGGCGCAGCGAAGACGTGCGGTGGGATCGCCCCTACGCCTCGTATCCGGAACTCTGCTACGGTCGCCTTCCTGCGGGCTTCGCCGCAGGAGACGCCTATGGGCGCTATGTCGTGCGCTGCGAGGAGATCGCGCAGTCTGTCGCCATGTTGCGCAGAGCGGGCGGACACGCTGCGGCCGCGACCCCGGCGGCGGAACGTGGGGACGGCCTCGGCTACGGGCTCGTCGAAGCGCCGCGCGGCCGCCTCTTCTACCGGGTCGCGCTACGCGGCGGCCGCATTGCAGCGAGCCGGATCCGCACGGCGTCGAGCATCAATTGGATCGCAGTGCCGCTCGCCGTGGCGAACCGCAACATCTTGCAGGATTTTCCGATTATCGACGCGTCGTTCAACCTCTCCGTCGCGTCGCTCGACCTTTAGGAGGGACAACGGTGTTCTACCCGCGCTGGATCGTGAACCTGACGAAAGGCCCGGCAGTGCTTCGGCGCCGCGCTGCGACGCGAGGGGCGAAAGCGCCGATGCCTGCGCGGCTCTTCGCGCGTTCGCTGGCGATCCGTCACCTCGACGCAGGCTCCTGCAACGGCTGCGAGTCGGAGATTGGGCTCATGGGCAGCCCCGTCTACGACCTCTCCCGCTTCGGCTTCTCCTTTACCCCGTCTCCGCGTCATGCAGACGTCCTGCTGATCACGGGTGTCGTGACGGAGGCGATGGTGCCGCTGATCCGCACGACCTACGATGCGATGCCCGACCCGAAGCTCGTCGTCGCCGTAGGGGACTGTGCGGTCGACGGCTGTGTCTTCCACGGCGCCCCAGGTGTCGTGGGCAACCTCGCGGAGGTCGTTCCGGTGGACCGATGGATTCCGGGCTGCCCTCCGACGCCGGACGACCTGGTCGACGGTCTGCTCGCGCTCGTGGGGCGGGGCGCTAGCGCGCCGGGTGAGGCCGGATGACGGCCCTCATGATGGCGGCGCTCGCGCTCGCAGCGCTCGCGACAATCCTCGCCTGGGGCGGGAGCCGCAGGTATGTGCCGACGCTAACCTTCGCCACGATCGGGCTTCTCTTCATCGAGCTGCTCTTGGGCGTTGCGGCGCCGGGCGGCGCCGCGCTCGCCGTCGACACCGTCGCCGGCTCGATGACCTATGCCGTCACGCCGTGGGGCGGCTTCTGGGGGCTAATCGGCGAGGTGCTCCTCTTCGCGGCGGGACTCGTCTTCGTTGCCAAGGAGTACGGAAGAGGCCAGTGGATTTCGCTCGCGTGGCTCGGGGTGTCCGTCGCGGCATTTCTCGAGGCCGCGTCACCGCTCGCGATGGTGGTCGCGTGGGGCGTGCTCGCGGTGGCCGTCTACGGGATGGTGGTGGCGCAAGGAAGCGGCAGGCGCGCGGCGGTATCTGGATGGGCGATGCTCGTGATGAGCGAGGCGGGTGCTGCGGCACTGCTTCTTGGTGCCCTTCTGCTGTCAGCAGGGCTGAGATCTCCGGGGGTTACAGACATCATCGCCGTACTTGGCATCCTCGGGCTCGGATCGAAGGCCGGACTCTTCCCGTTTCAACTCTGGCTGCCGCTCGCGGAGCCAGAGGCGCCGGGCGCAGCCGCGGCCGCACTTTCTGGCGTTACCACGACGGTGGCCATGGTGGGACTTGTGCGTTGGCTCGCCTGGGCCCCGCCGCCGCCGCAAGTCGCGTGGGGGATGGTCGTGCTCGGTCTTACAGGAGCGCTGCTCGGCGTCATCCATGCAATCGTGGACAACGATCACAAGCGCGTGCTCGCATACTCGACCGTGGAATGGATCGGGCTCGCGTTCGCCAGCCTCGGACTTTCCTACGTCCTGGGGAATGCAGGAGAGGCCGCCGCGGCGGCTCTCGCCTTGAGCAGCACCTACACGCTCCTGCTGATGCACATGGGAGCGAAGTTCACGGCCTTCTTCGCAGCGGGCTGGGTCGAGCGGGTCACGGGTACCCGAGAGATGAACCGTCTCGGCGGACTCTTTCGGGCTGCCCCACTGGTAGCGGGACTGACCTTGCTTGCAGCCGCGGGCCTCATGGCCATGCCGCCGACGGGCGGCTACCTAGCGGAGTGGATGGCCGTGGAGAGCATCTTCATGGGTGCCTCCACCAGCCTGCGTCCAGCGCTCCTAGCCGTGATCCTGGTGGTCGCCCTCGTCACCGCCGGCGGCGCGACGGCGATCCTGCGGTGGTATGCGGCCATCTTCCTGGGGCCGCAGCGTACTGTCCCGCACTCCATTGCGCGTTGGGGCGAGACGCTCGGCATGGCGCTCGGTGCGCTCATCGCCTGGCTGGCAGGCCTCGGTGCAACCTGGTTCGTGCCGTGGATCGCCTCTGTCTCGCCGCGAGGGCTGGGTGCGAACGAACTCGTTGCGCCCACCTTCACGCATCCCGGAGCGACAGCGCTACTCGATTCCCTGGGCGGCCGCGTTTTCACAGGACTTCCCGGAACGCAGGGGGTGATCTTCTTCCCTGCCGGGGGCTTTACGGCGACCTCTCCTTGGGACCTGCTCTGGTTCGGTGGAGGGATCATGGGTCTGGTGGCGCTGCTGAGGTGGCTATGGCTGCGTAGGCTTCCCCATCGGACAGCAGTGCCGGCTCCGTGGAACGGCGGCGAGGAGTACATCTCCGCATACGGATGGACGGCCGATGGGATCGCGCAGCCCCTGCGGCTGGCGTTCGCCCCTGTGATCCGGCACAGAAGTACGCGGACCGTGGGGGAGGACGCGGTAGAGATCCAGACCGACGCCGTCGACCGCCTGCTGGCCAATCTCTTCGGACCGCTACTGCAGGCTGCGCGCCGAACCGGGGCTACGATCCAGCGCCTTCAGACCGGGCACCTCAGCCACTATCTCGGGTACATCATGGTCGTGCTGGTGGGAGGGATCGTCTGGCTTAAGCTGTCTGGCCTCTTGTGATGAGGTAATCCGCAAGGCGATGGAGTCCCGCCTTTAACCGCCGTGTGGCTGATGACTCCTGCTCGGACCGACGGATCTTCCGATTGGCTTTGCAGGAGGTATGTAATATGCATGGGGCGGAAAGCGCCGCGACACGTATCTACAAGTACGGCTGCGGGCAGCCGGCGAAGATGCCTATAGAGGGAGAGCTGCAGCTCAAACTGGAGACGGAATTCTGGAACGCGCTTGTCGCCATCGAGCATGAGTACCGACGACGTGAACGCGAGGTGTGGCACTCCATTCCGGCGGTCGAGGAGATCGCCAGGGCGCTTGACACGACACTCACCGAACTCGATGAGGTCAGAGTGCTGATCGACCAGGCGAGGCACGGGAAGCAAGGCGCTCGAAACGAGTGGCGAGAGCAGGCAATCGATGTGGACAGCCGCCGTCGGGAGCTTCAGAAGCGCCTCTATGCGGCCAAGAGTGCCAACTGGAATGCCGCCCGATCAGACATTGAAGCGCTTGGAGTTTGGCGGCATGAGACCGCGCGGGTATTATACGGCGATTTCTCTGCACAGGGGTTGTACTGGGGAAACTCGCTGCTGGTTCGGGACCGGTACGAAGTCGCAAGGCGCCGTGCGGAGCGCGCTCTGACGAAGGGTGGAAGACCTGCTAAACTTCGCGCGCGCACCTACGACGGAACGGGTTTCTGGGCAGTACGGCTGCAACACGAAGTGGAAGATGCAGATGCTCCGTTTACCATGGAGCGGCTCTTTTCACACGACTCGAAATGGAGCCGTATGTTGCAGATTGATCCTGTCGACTTCTCCGACTGGGAGCACATTCCTCGTGGAGAACGGAGAAGACGTTCACGTACCAAGGTACGGATCCTCGTCGCCTCCTTGGGACGTCAGCCGATCTGGCTGGAGTTGCCGATGGTGATGCATCGCCCACTGCCGGAGGGAAGTGCGGTCAAGGCTGCCGAGATCATTCGACGGCGGGTCGGGACCCATTTCACCTATGCGCTCGCCCTGACGGTGCACATCGAGTCTGCTAAGGAAGTCGGCGCTGCGGCTGGACCAACCGTGGCGATCGCGTTCGGGTGGCAGCGCAGAGGAGGTGGCTTACGCGTTGCGGTTTGCCTTGGATCTGATGGCTCCCGCGACGAACTGGTGCTCCCGACGGGACTCTTGGACCGTTTCCAGACGCTTGAGCGGGTAAGGTCTATCCGAGCATTGGAGCACCACAAGGCCGTTGAGGAGATCAGGGCATGGGTGCTCGAGCAACGTTCAGGCGATTTACCGCAGTGGCTCACCCAATCGCTGGCCGACCAGATGGATGCGCCTGAGACGATGACCGCGATTGCCCTTTACTGGCTTTCGCATCGCTTCTCGGGTGATGACCACGCGTTTTCCGCGCTGGAGGCTTGGCGTCGCAGAGATAAGCGACTACTCGAGTGGCAAGCGAACCTGCGAGAGAAGTGCCTAGGGCATCGATCAAACATCTATCGAAAATTTGCACACCACAAGGCCCAATTGTACAGCCGTGTGGTGATCTACGAGCCCCAGTTGAACAAGGTGCGCCAGCGGCCGATGCCTGAGACCAGAGAAGGTCCACTTGGGGTGTCCATGAGGCGACTTACGCAGATAGCTGCGATCTACACCCTTGAGACCGCCATTGAGCAGGAATTCTCCAAAGTAGAGAAAGAGGTATCTATAGCACCTCGTGGACTTCAGGTCTGGAAACACTTCGCTTGCCACAAAGGGGCTAGCATTAGCGGCGCCGATCCGCCGGTTGTCCGGTGTCCGTCGTGCAGTCAACTCTTCGACCCAGAACTGAATGCGTGCCGGCATCTGATTGAGTGGTCTGACGCGAACGCCTGAGAATGGTCCTTTTGGTTTCGCCAACTCGCTGGCTTTGTAACCGAGACGCGCAACCGCGGTATCGTCGCAGACAGCGTCGTCCTGGTGGGTATGGGCACCCGCACCTTCACGCTGCGCATCGTCCAGTTCCAGGACCTCAAGGGCCACCTCTACCTTCTGGCTACGAACCTCTTCACGCTCCCCGCCACGGACATCGCGGATCTCTACCACGAGCGCTGGGCGGGTGGAAATCCTCTTCCGCTTCGTCAAGCAGTTCGTCGGCGCTCGCCTCACGATCCGCAATGAGCAGGCCGCCAACGCCCGCTTGATTTGCGGCCTTTATGGCTGCGCTCCTGCTCCTCCTCCTCCACACTGCCGACTCCAGCCACCCGATGGTAGAATCCAACGTGCGTTGGCTTCGCCGGGTCCGCACGGCCATCGAGGCGATTACCTTCACCTAGCTCCCGGACTGCGTGCCAACCCTTCGACATCCTGTCGTCCTCCGGTAGCCCCTCGCTCCGTTTCGACACGGCCCTGCTACGGACTCGGCCGGGCGTTGCCGTCTGCTCCTACCCGTGTCACTACGGCTGATTCAGACGCGCAGACCGCTGTCTGGGCCTATGTCAAAATCATTGGGGTGCGGCTCTTCTTGAGTGCCATGCGAGGTAAGGCAGGAAGTTGAGCCCCCAGAAGGCTAAGTCTGCGGGGGATTGGCTGCAGGTGATGGTGTGCGAGAGATCTGCCAAGCCGAGGAAGGGTTGGCTTGGTGAAAGTGCGGCAGAGGCAGGGGAAGGCGGGTGCGGGTGATCAGGTAGCGTTCGCGCCGTGCGGTCACCTCCACATCGAGCACTCGTCCAGGAAGCCGGCATAGGACAGTTGCCGTTGTGCTGCGTCCTGTAGCCGGCTGTCGAGAACGGCGGCAGACTGGACAAGACCAAGGTGTTCGAGGTGGGCGCGTGCCTTCTCCAGCGAGATCATCGGCACAGCACCCCCGTAGACGTGTGCAGGCGTGTCTTTGGAGCCCGATAGGCGAGTGCGCATGCCGAGGCGCAATCCGCCGAGGAAACCGCGAACCAGCGGCAGAGCAGTGGGCTGCCCGGCGCGGGGCCCGCGGCGCTCGCTTCCAAGGTGCGACGGACTTCCCGGCTGCTGATCGCAGGCGCGCTGGGCGGGGACCTGCAATCGGGAATCGAGATCGGCGAGCTCGGGCCGTACTCGTGAGCTAGGTTCGGTCATCCCGCACGAGGCGGATCTCCGCGCCGAGGTGCCTGAGCTTGTCCTCAAACTGCTCGTAGCCTCGCGCGATGTGCTGGACGTCGAGCACGTGGGTCGTTCCCTCAGCCATCAATCCGGCGACCACCAGTGCGGCGCCGGCCCGGATGTCCGCGGCGGTCACGGGAGCACCGCTCAGGCGGTCCACGCCCGTGACGACCGCGGTATCCTGCCCGACGATGCGGAGCAGGGCGCCAAGGCGCACAAGCTCGTTCGTGTAGCCGAAGCGGTTTTCGAACACGGTCTCTTCCACGACCGACACGCCGTCGGCACGGCTGAGAGCCGCGACAAGCAGCGGCTGCAGATCGGTCGGGAAGCCGGGGTACGGCTCCGTGCGCGCCTCGATCGGACTCAGGCGGCGCGGCGCCTCGATCGTCACCGAATCCGCGGTCGTGCGGATGCGCGCGCCCGCCAGGGCGAGTTTCGCCGTAAGCGGGCGAAGGTGCTCGGGGATGACGGCGTGCACCGTCACGACGCCCTGCGTCGCGGCGGCGGCGAGCAGGAACGTGCCCGCCTCGATGCGGTCCGGGATGAGCTCGTGCCTCGCGCCGTGCAACCGCGAGACACCCTCGATCCGGATGAGATTGGTGCCCGCGCCATGCACCCGCCCGCCCATCGCCGTGAGGAAGGTGGCGAGATCGATCACCTCTGGTTCTTGGGCTGGATTCTCGAGCACCGTCACGCCCTCGGCCAGCGACGCAGCGATCATCATGTTGCAGGTGGTGCCGACAGACTGCCGGTCGACGAAGAAGCGCGCGCCACGCAGCCCTTGGGTCTTTGCGAGAATGGCGCCCCGCGCCACCGTGACGTGTGCCCCGAGCGCCGCCAGACCCCGCAGGTGGAAGTCGACAGGACGCGCGCCAATGGCGTCGCCACCGGGAAGCGCCACCTCGGCCTGGCCGACGCGAGCGAGCAGGAGGCCGGTGATATACGTCGAGGCGCGCAGGCGCGCAGCCGCGGCATAGGGCGCCACGTGGGCGCCTAGGCGCTCGGCGCGCACTCGGAGGACCTTGCCGCTAAATTCCGCTTGCGCGCCAAGCGCCTTGAGGATCGTGACGAGGTCGCGCGCATCGGTGTGCAGTGGGACGTTCTCGATCACAGACTCGCCTTCGGCGGCCAGGGCGGAGGCAACGATAACGGGCAGGGCGGCGTTCTTCGCACCGCTCACGGGCACCGCGCCCTCGAGGCGCCGTCCTCCACCGATCTGGTACGCTGTCATGCCTGCCGCTCCTCAGTCGGGGCGCTTTGAAGTCTTGGATTGAACATCGTGTCCTATTGTGAGCACCCGAGGCCAAGTTGGGAAGCGCCAAGCTCCGACCGAATAATCCGTGTCCGGCAATACGGTGTGACAACTCATGAGTCGCAACACATACGGAAGCGTCGCCGAGTTTGTGCTCCGACGACGCTTCCGTAAAGAGAGGCGGGATTAGTGCCGGCCACCAGCGAGCTGCTGCTCCGCGATCTCGATCATGCGACGGACCATCTGCCCTCCGACCGCGCCGCACTGACGGGCCGGCAGGTCGCCCCAGTAGCCGCCCTGAGGGTTCACGCCGAGCTCCGAGGCGATTTCGTACTTGAACTGGTCAAGCTGCTGTGCGGCGCCCTTGACGAGCACGCGGTTGCTTGTGTTCGATCCCTGCGCCATTCTGTTCACCTCCCTTGGTCGTTATCGTTTCCTCGAACGCCGTCCGTATGAGCGGCAAATTCTTCGCGTGGAACCTTCGCATGACCAGCGAAGACGCGCAAGGCAGGGCGGCTACAGCCGCCCTGCCTCCGAGGGTTGGATTATCGCGTGGTGCCGCCCATGCCGCCGCGTCCCGCGAGGGACTGCTCCGCCATCTCGATCATGCGGCGAACCATGTGGCCTCCGACCGCACCGCAGCTGCGGGCGGGCAGGTCGCCCCAGTAACCGTCCTGCGGAACCTGCAGGCCGATGTCACGGGCCACCTCGTACTTGAACGAGTCGAGAGCTTGCTCGGCGCCGCGGACGACTGCCCGGTTGCCGGTGTTGCTGCCTTGCGCCATGCTCCAGTCACCTCCTTCGAGAATACGGGCCTAGTGTTGGGCGGACTTCAGGCCCGCATCCTAGAACGATCTGGGTCAGCGGGACAGGACCTGCCAGAGGCCCATGGCGACGGCAGTGACACCTGCGGCGAAAAGCGGGCCGATCGGCACGCCGCGGAAGAAGCTTGCCCCGAGCACGGAGCCGATCACGAGTCCGATCGCGACCTGAGGCTGTCGCGCGAGCAACTCGATGCCGCGGCCGCTCATCCAGGATGCGACGATGCCCCCCACGATCGCGAGCAGACCGGGGATGCTCCAGATCTCGTGCATCAGGTCGTGCATCGGCACGCGGCCGAGCGCGAGTTCCGCCAGGACCGCGATCATGAGCAGAAAGATGCCGACGCGGATGCCGTTGTCCGCGAGGGCAGGCAGGATGTACGGCACGCGGACCGCCGCGAGCACGAGCGCGGCCAGCGCGGCCACCGTGACCATGTAGTTCTTGCCGAACGCGCCTACCGCCAGGATCAGCAGCAGAGCGGCGGTTTCTTGGCTCATAGTTGGGCACTCCCTGTGACAGGCTACGCTGTACGCCGTTCGGTTAGAAACCGACACGGAGGAATCCCGCCGCAGAGGGGCATCACGATGAAGAGCTCGATGCGTGGCTCTATCGCCCTGCTCGCCGCAGTGCCGTTCATGATGGTGCTGGGCAATTCCATGCTCTTTCCCGTCTTTCCCCGCATGCAGGCGGCCCTTTCGCTCTCCGGCTTGCAGACCTCCCTTGTGGTGACCGCCTTCTCGGTGCCCGCGGGCCTCCTCATCCCCTTGGCGGGCTACCTCTCCGACCGCTATGGCCGCAAACCGGTCATGGCTCCCGCACTCGTCATCTTCGGCATCGGTGCCCTCGTCGCGGGTTTTTCGGTATCCTTCCTGGGGAGCCTGGCGTACACGGGGCTGCTGGTGGGCCGTATCATCCAGGGGACGGGAGCTGCCGGCATGGCGCAGCTCGCCATGGCACTGACCGCCGACATCTTCCAAAGCAACGAGCGTGCCCAGGTGCTCGGCTGGCTCGAGGCCGCGAACGGGCTCGGCAAGGTCATCAGCCCGATCTCAGGCGCCGCTGTCGGACTCATCCTCTGGCTGCTTCCCTTCTACATCTTTGCCGCGCTGTCGATCCCCCTCGGCATCGCCATATGGCTTTGGGTGAGCGAGCCGAAGGTGAAGCGTCCGCAGGTGCCTTTCCCCACCTACTTCAACGGCATCAAGGACGTGTTCGCGAAGAAGGGCGTTGCGCTCTCAGTCCTGTTGCTCTCGGGCGCGGTCGTGATGTTCATCCTCTTCGGCACCCTCTTCTACCTGTCGGAGGTGCTTGAGAAGCGCTATGGCATGGCGGAGTTCACCTCAGGCTTCATTCTCGCGTTGCCTGTGGCGGCCCTGGCCGCGACATCGCTCCTGACGGGCAGCCACCTCAAGAAGAGGCCATCTGTCGCGAAGACCGCGATCGTCGCGGGGCTCGTGGTGGTGGCCGCGGTCATGGTTGTCAACGCGTTCTTCACCGACCGCTGGGTGCTCTTCTCGGCGATCTTCTTCATGGGCATCGGCGGCGGTTTCGTCTTGCCGACCCTCACCCTGCTGATCACGTCCTCGGCGGCCCTCAAGGAGCGGGGCATGGTCACGTCGCTCTACGGTGGCGTGCGCTTTTTCGGCGTCGCCCTGGGCCCGCCGAGCTTCGGCTGGCTCATGCGCCTCGGCAACATGCCGCTGTTCTGGGCTGCCGCCGGCGTGATCGGCCTGACCATCGCCCTCAACATCTTCCTGATGGATCCCGCCAGCATGGTCAAGGGCCCGAGCGAGAAGCAGCAGAGGGAGAGGTACGTCATCGCGTTCCGCCCGCCGCGGCCCCGGCCGACCTCATAATCACAGGTAACTTCCCGCACGTTCTTCTGGTGGATGTAAGCCGGCGCGGTACGCGCGACAGGCCGCGGATCGGGCAGGGTATTTGTGAGCGAAGAACGGTCAGACAGGCGACCCGCCCCGGCGAGGGGCGGGTCGCCTGTTGCACCAAGGGGTGAAGATGGTGAAGCGGTGGCAAAGTATCGGTTACTTCATGGCGGCACATTGAATCCTGCCAGGGGACGCCGTTTCTGTGCGCATGAGACGGGTGAGCGCCTCGTATCGGGTTACGGCCCTGGCCACCGCCTGATCTGCCATCGAGCGGTTCGTGCCGAAGAAGTGATCTCCGTTCATCCGGAGCCGGTGCCAAAAGTGAGACGGAGAGGCAGCGCCACGTCCGGCACTCCCTCTCCGTGATGTCGCACCCGCCCCGCGTTACAGTACTCGCGGATGGGATCTATCGGTTTGTCTTTTGCAGATCTAGCTGATCTTGTGAAAGCCCCTTCTGGAGCCTCAACTGGTCCTTTAGAAGATCGTTGTCTTGCAGGGGACGGCGCCGCAACTGGCTCGGCTTGGCAACTCCACCGCCCTTGCCTTCGCGTGCAGCAGCGCATCGACCTCGCTTGCCGAGAATCTCCGCTGCCCTGTCGGCAGACGCACAGGATGCAACCGTCCCGCCTTTTCCCAACGGTAAACGGTCCGCACAGTCATGCCGAGACGATCTGCAACCTGTCCAGTAGAAAGCATTTGTTCATGGTTCATGTTTCCAGTTTGGGATTGACGTCTGACCCTGTCAAGTAAAGTCCGTGACTTAGATTAACTCGTGCGCTCCGAGTTGCCACCCCATGTGACTCTTTACAAACGCGAGCAACGTACGTTCGGAAATCGGCGACTGTCGCGAACCCTCCACATGCCACATAGTCTGCGGGCGAAGGAGGCGGTGGCGTGCGCCAGGGTGGCGTCGGGGCGTGGCAGGACCTGATCGGGGATCCTTTGGCGGACCGCAGCGTCAAGCCACGCAGAGACGGCCGGACGATGGTGATCGACAAGGGTTTGGGGCTTGGGCCGACCGGCGATCTGTTGGAGATCGCGAGCGAATACATTGACTACTGGAAGTTGCCCTTCGGCACCAGCGCTCTCTATCCTGAAGACCTGCTCAGGGATAAAATCGCGCTCATCCGCCGCTACGGCGTCTATGTCTACCCTGGGGGCACCTTCCTCGAGATCGCGGTCATGCAAGATCGGCTCGCGCCGTTCATCGAGAGGGTCGCCGAGCTTGGCTTCGACGCCGCGGAGGTCTCGGACGGAACCGTCCAGCTCTCCGCCGCCAAACGCCGTGAGGCCATCCAGCGGGCGCGCGCGGCGGGTCTCGTCGTGCTGACGGAGGTGGGGCGCAAGGATCCGACCGAGCGGCTTGGCGCCGTGCAGATCCACCGCACCATCGTGGAGGACCTGGCGGCGGGAGCCGAGCAGATCATCGTGGAAGGCCGCGAGAGCGGGCGCGGCGTCGGGATCTACGACAGCGAGGGAGAGATCGCAGAGGAGGAACTTCTCAAGGTTATGCGGGCGGCGGGCGACATCCACCGCCTGATCTGGGAGGCGCCGCTCAAGTCCCAGCAGCAGGAGCTGATTCGCCGCTTCGGCACCAACGTCAGCCTGGGCAACGTTCCGCCCGAGGAGATCCTGGCGCTCGAGTGCCTCAGGCGGGGCCTGAGGGCCGATACGCTGCGTTTCGCGCTCCCGGACGAGGCGGGGGCCGACTAGACGTATGGTATAATCCCCCTTGAGGTGAACCGGGTGCGGGTGATCGCGGGGTCGGCTGGCGGCATCCCCCTCTTCGCCGTGCCCGGGCGGGGGACGCGTCCGACGCTGGACCGCGTGCGCGAGTCGACGTTCGCGATCCTTGCGCCTAAGCTTGCGGCTGCCCGGGTTCTGGACCTCTACGCTGGAACGGGTGCCCTCGGCATCGAGGCCCTGAGCCGCGGAGCGGCCACTTGCGTCTTTGTCGAGAGCGAGGAGAGGGCGTTGCGCGTATTGCGCCGCAATCTCGAGCGCACAAGCCTCGGCGCGCGCGCGAGCGTGCGGCGCGGGCGTCTGCCCGGGGCGCTCCGCCTGGTCGCCGGGGAGGCCCCCTTCGATCTGGTGCTTTGCGATCCTCCGTACGCCGAAGCCCACTGGCGAGACCTGCTCACCGCTCTCGTGCCCCTGCTCGCGGACGCGTTCATCGTCATGTGGGAACATGCGCGCGGGGACGTCCCGGACTTGCCGGAGCCGTACCGGCTCAGGCGCATGGCGGAATACGGACAGACGAGCGTGAGCTTTCTTGGAAGGGGCGATGCTTGATTGGCAAGAGCGCTCTATCCCGGTACGTTCGACCCGGTGCACCGCGGTCACCTCGATGTGGTGCAGCGCGCGGCGCAGATCTTCGACCACGTCATCGTCGCCGTGCTGGAAAACCCCGACAAGAGCCCTGCGTTCAGTGCCGCGGAGCGCGAGGAGTTCCTGCGGTTGGCGCTGACCGACATACCCAACGTTTCGGTCACGCGGTTCGGCGGCCTGACGGTGGCGTGCGCCAAGGAGCACGGGGCGAGCGTCATTCTGCGCGGCCTCAGGGCTGTCCTCGACTTCGACTACGAGGTCCAGCTGGCCATGATGAATCGCCACCTCGAGCCGACCGTGGAGACGTTCTTCATGCTCACCAAGAGCCGCTACGCGTACCTGAGCTCGTCGCTCGTGAAGCAGATGGCGAAGTTCAGCGCGCCCGTGGGCGAGTTCGTGACGCCGGCTGTCGCGGAGGCGTTGCGTCGGCTGGCCTTGCAGGCATAGAATGCCTTCACCGTTCCAACGCTAGGCGGGAATCGTGCTGCAGGGCGGGAGGGCGCAATGCTTGAGGCGCGAGGCGGCGTCGCTTTGGCGCTGGGTGCAGGCGGCATATACGGGTACGCCCATATCGGAGTTCTGTCCGTTCTAGAAGAGTTTAACCTGAGACCAGATTTCATCGTCGGTTGCAGCATCGGCGCCGTGATCGGGACGCTCTACGGGTCCGGCCTGAGCGGCGAGCAACTGCTGGAGCTCGGCATGGGACTGCGGCGCAATCACCTGCTCGATCTGAGACCGACGCGCATGGGGCTGATCGGCGGTCAGCGCCTCGAGGGCGTCGTGCGCCTGCTGACGCGGGACCGGCGCCTCGAGGAGATGGCGCCGCCTTTGGCCATTGTCGCCACTGACGTGGAACGAGGCGAGAAGGTCGTCTTCACGCGCGGCCCGGCGGCGCGGGCCGCGCGCGCATCGAGCGCGATGCCCGGCATCTTCGCGCCGGTTCGCATCGGCGAGCGTCTGCTGGTCGATGGCGCCGTCCTGGAGCGGGTTCCGGTCAGGACCGCCCGGGAGCTTGGCGCCGAGCGGGTGGTGGCCGTCGGTCTGGGTATGCTGGAACCTGGGCAGATGCGCCGGGTGCGCAACGCGTTCGACGTCCTGATGCAGTCCTTCGATATCATGCAAAGAGAGATCAGCGGTGCATTCGCAGTAGCCGATGTTCTGATCGAGCCGCCCGTGGCCGCAGCCAATGCGTCGGCCGCCGGCGGCGCGCAGAGACTGATCGAATCTGGACGGGCTGCGGCCCTGGCGCAGATCGAGGCCTTGCAGGCTGTTCTGCGCAAGAAGGAGATGGCGGGTCGTGGCTAAGGGACTCAAGTGGCTCCTCGGCATCGTGCTCGGCGTCGTCGTGCTCGCCGCGGTACTTTGGTTCACGCCAACCGGGGACTATGTCATTCTGCCGGGGGTTACCGAGAACCTCAACCGGATCGTGCAGGTGCAGGGCGTCAAGAAGGCACCCTCAGGCAGAATGCTCATGGTTGCCGTCGACATCCAGCAGGCCAACCTCCTGTACTATCTCGTCGGCCGGTTCACGCCGTACGGCGAAGTGCTGCCGGCCAGCGAACTGATGGGCAGCGGCGTCTCCGAGACGCAGTACGAGCGGATGAACCAGCAACTCATGTCCGAGAGCCACCTCATGGCCAAGGTGGCCGCTTTGCGGGCTATCGGCCTGCCCGCGCGCGAGACGGGCAAGGGCGTGCTCGTCTACGGCACCGAGAACGGTACCCCAGCCGCCGGCAAGCTGCGCTTGAACGACGTCATCATCGCGGTCGACGGCCACCCCATGCAGATCGATCAGCAACTCCTCAACTTCATGGGCTCCGTCAAGCCGGGCACGCCGGTGGACATGACGGTGCGGCGCAAGGGCAGGATCCTGCACATCCGGGTCGGCACGGTTCGGAGCACGACCATCAAGGGGCACGCGATGGTGGGCGCACTGATCGGCACCGATTCGCCGGGCTTCATCGTGCCGCTCAAGATCCACATCAGCACGGGCTCGATCTCCGGTCCCTCGGCGGGCATGATGTTCAGCCTCTCGATCGTCGACCAGTTGCGGCCGCAGTGGCACCTGACGCACGGCAGCACCGTCGCCGGCACGGGAACCATCGACGCCTATGGCGACGTGGGTGCGATCGGCGGCGTCAAGGAGAAGGTTGTCACCGTGTACGACGCGGGGGCGAAGATCTTCCTTGTGCCGCGCGGCGACTACACCGACGCGATCACGGAAGCGCGCGCGCTGGGCATCACCAAGAAAATGCGCATCATACCTGTCGGGACGCTCAACCAGGCCCTCACGGTCTTGCGCAAGAGCTGACGGGCGTCCCCAGCCGGTCGTCAGCAGGGGGATGCAGATGGAGGGCGCGGATGCGCAGCAGGTTCAACAGATTGTGCAGGACGAGTTGCGGCGGCTGCTCGCCGGTGTCAACATGCAGAACCAAGCGAGCGGCCAGGGGGGGCAGGGTTCCGGCCAGTCCTCCGGGGGCGGCAGCGCCAGCGGGGGTGGCAGCGGCGGCGCGAATGGCATGAACGGCGGGATGTCGGGCGGCGGACAGGCCAACGGAAACCCCACGAACGGCAGGGCAGGCGGCACCTCGCAAGGCATGGCACAAAACATCTCGACGGCGGATGTGCCGCGCCTGTTGCTGGAACTCGCGGTGGCCTGGGAGCAGCAGAACGTGAACGCGGCTCGCGGCACGGCAGGCGCCAGCCAGCCAAGCGGGCAGGGACAGGGCGGCCAAAACCAGATGGCCTCGAACGGGCAGGGCGGGAGTCAGCAGGCGCAGTTCTCGGGCCAGTCCCAGCAGGGGCAGCCTGTGAACGGGGCAGCCCAGCAGAGCCAGCAGGGCTGGCAGCCTGACCAGTCCCAGCAGGGGCAGTCGGCGCAGGCGGGCCCGAATTCCTCGCAAGGGCAGGGATCAGGCCAGCGGGCCGAGATGGCGCAGGGACAGCAGGGCAGCCAGCAGGGCAGCCAGCAGGGCAGCCAGCAGGGCAGCCAGCAGGGCAGCCAGCAGGGCAGCCAGCAGGGTCAGCAGCAAGGCGATTTCCAGACGAGCGGCATACGTAAACTGGTGCGCCAAGCGCGGTCAAGGGCCGGCAGGGCGGTGAGTTCCGCCGACCAAGCCGAGCTAATCGCGCAAGCGCAGAGCGAATTCACGAATGAGCTGCGGCAGAATCTGCAGCGCCTTCGCCAAGTGATCTCGGAAAGCCAGGAACTTGCCAGGCGCATGCAGATTGTTCTCGGCGACGGGCAGGACCAGTCTTCGAGTTGACGCTCCTTCGGGTCGACCGTATACTAGGCAAAGTTGAGGTGGTGCCCATGCTCGGCGTTGCCGTCGGCGACCTCAGGAGCCGCCCGGTGGGCTTCCAGCAGGCGGTTGCGCTGCGGGTGTCCGCCGAGGATGTCCCGGATCTCGGCCTTGCCGGTGATCTGGAAGTTCGAGGTACGGCCACGAACCTGGGCGAGGATGGGGTGCGCGTCGACTTGCAGGTGGAGGCGGTCCTGCTACGCGAGTGTGCCCGCTGCCTGCGGGATGTGGAACTGCCGATCGACACCGAGGCTGAGGAGACGTTCCACGATAGCGGTGACGAGCCGCTGATCACGCTGGACACGATCGACCTCGAACCGGTCATTCACGAGGCTGTCGTCCTGGCCGAGCCGATGCGCGTGCTCTGCTCGCCGGATTGTCGGGGCCTTTGCCCCAAGTGCGGCAAGGATTGGAACGAGGGCCCCTGCGACTGCACAGACGACGAACCGGACCCTCGCCTGGCCGCGCTCGCCAAACTGCTGCCGCCGAGAGAGGAGTAGGACCGTGGCCGTTCCCAAGCGCAAGCATTCGAAGGCCCGCCGCGACGCGCGGCGCGCCAACTGGAAGCTCAGTCCCATTACGCTGGTGCCCTGCCCGCAGTGCAAGAAGCTGCACACGCCCCACCAGGTCTGCCGCAACTGCGGCTACTATGACGGGCGTGAGGTTGTCAAGGTAGACTGAAACCGCTGAAGCCCCGGGGTGTTGCCCCGGGGCTTCTTGGCGATCGGACCGGCGGTTGTCAGCGGTGAATGACGGCTATATACTTGGTGCTAATACTAGGTAGGAAGGATCTAGCGGTGGAACGGCAGACCAGGCGGTCGCATGTTCAGGCCGCCTTGCGGAAAGACCCATTCATGACCGATCGTGAACTTGCCGACAACCTCTCGGTCAGCGTCCAGACCATTCGGCTGGACCGGCTCGCCTTGGGCATCCCCGAGATGCGTGCCCGTGCCCTGGGGGTTGCGGAGCAGGCGTACGGGGCCACAAGGTTGCTTTCCGCGCGCGAGGTGTTCGGCGAGATCCTCGACCTTGAGCCCGGGCTGCGCGGGCTGAGCCGGCTGGTAACCACCCGGGAGATGGCGCACCGGGATTCGGAGCGCGTGCAGGGCCACTTCCTTTACGCGCAGGCCGAGACCCTGGCGCTCGTGGTGGTGGATCTTGAGCGTCCGGCCATCCCGCTGGCACGCATGCGATTCAGGCGCGGCGTGGCTGTAGGTGAGACGCTGATCTGCAAGACGACGGTGATCCGGCGCAGCACGGGCCGGCAGGTGGTGCTGGCGGTTCTGCGCGCCGGCGGTGACGAGGTGTTCCGCGGAAAGTTCGAGGTTCTGGGGGAGGAGTAGCGATGCGCATCGCCGTGGATGCGATGGGCGGAGACCACGCGCCGGCGGACGTCGTGCTCGGCGCGCTCGAGGCCTCGCGCTCCTTCGGCATCCCCGTCTGTCTCGTCGGGCGCGAGGATCGTATCTCGCCCTTCCTGACACAGGCCAACACCAACGGTGCCGACTATATCGTGATGGAGGCGCCCGAGGAGATCGGCCCACATGAGAAGCCGGCCCAGGCTGTTCGTCAGAAGCGGCTTTCCTCGATCGTGGTCGGCGTCGAGTCGGTCAAGCTCGGCACGTCGGATGCCTTCGTCAGCGCTGGCAACACGGGGGCGCTGATGACGGCTTCGCTGCTCGGCCTCGGCAAGATGATGCGGCGTCCGGCCCTGGGTGTCGTACTGCCGACCCTTTCGGGGAATCCCCTCCTCCTGCTCGACGCCGGGGCCTCGGTCGACGCGCGGCCCGAGGACCTCGTCGAGTATGGACTTGCCGGCAGTCTCTACGCCGAGCAGGTTCTGCATCGCACGAAGCCGACGGTGGCACTGCTCAACATTGGCGTCGAGGAAAGCAAGGGGAACGAGATGGTCCGTGAGGCGTACGCCCTGCTCACGCAGCAGCCGCTCAACTTCGTCGGCAACATCGAGGGGCGCGACCTGATCGCGGGCACGGTGGACGTCGTCGTCTGCGACGGGTTCGTCGGGAATATAGCCCTCAAGGTGGTCGAGGGCGTCGGTACCGGCGTGTTCAGCCTGCTGCGCGAGGAGCTCAGCAAGGGCTTCCAGACACGTCTTGGCGGCTTTCTGGTCCATGAGCGCATGCGGACAGTGGCCAGGCGACTCGATTACTCCACCTACGGCGGCGCGCCGCTCTTCGGCGTGAGAGGCCCTGTCATCAAGTGCCACGGCAGCTCGCGCGCTTTGGCGGTGCGCAACGGCGTGCGCGTGGCCCACGACTACGTCGCCTGCGGCGCGGTGCACTCAATGGAGGATGCGCTGCGCCGGGAAGGAGGAGCATGAGCAGGACCGCGTTGCTGTTTGCCGGCCAGGGCGCGCAGTATCCGGGAATGGGGCAGGAACTCTACGAGAACTTTCCGGCCGCGCGGGACGTCTTCGAAGGCGCCGAACAGGCGTCGGGCCTGCCGCTCCGCGAGATCTGCTTCCACGCCCCGCACGAGGACCTCAGGCGCACGGAGTGGACGCAGCCTGCGATCTTGACGGTATCCATCGCCATGTGGCGCGTGCTTGAGCAGAACGGTCTGCATGCGGATGCCGCCCTGGGTCTTTCTCTCGGGGAGTATGGCGCGCTCGTCGCGGCCCAGAGTCTCGACTGGCGCGAGGCGGTGGCGCTGGTGCGCCTGAGGGGCCGCCTGATGCAGGAGGCGGTGCCCGAGGGCACCGGCGGCATGCTTGCCGTGCTCGGGATGGAAGACGAAGTGGTGGAAGGGCTCTGCCGGTTGGCGCCTGGGGTTCTCGAGCCTGCCAACTACAACGCTCCCGGTCAGATCGTGGCCGCAGGCGAGATCGCGGCCCTCGAATGGCTCGAGCAGGAGGTGCACCGCCTGGGCGGCCGCGCTGTGCGGCTCTCCGTCTCGGCGCCATTCCACTCGTCCCTGCTCAGGCCGGCGGGGGATGCGCTCCGGCCGGCGCTCGAGCGGGTGCACTTTGCGCCGCCGCGCTTCCCCGTGATCGCGAACCTGACGGCCAGGCCCACGCCGGCCGACCGGATTGTCGACACGCTCGTCGGCCAGGTGTCGCATCCCGTCCGCTTCGCCGACTCCCTCCGCTACCTGCTCGCGGAGGGCTTCGATCGGTTCGTCGAGGTGGGGCCGGGCAGGGCGCAGGTCGGATTCCTGCGCCGTATCGACAAGAATGTGCGGACATTCGTCACCGACAAGCTGTCCGATCTTGCGGCCACGCTTGATTGGGTCAAGGAGGTTTGCTAGCATGGGCCGTGCTTTGGCGGCGCTGGTCACCGGTGGCAGCCGGGGTATCGGTCGCGCGTGCTGCCTGCGGTTGGCAGCGGAGGGCTACCATGTGGCGGTGAACTACCGCCAGGAGGAGGCCCAGGCCGCCGCGGTGGTGGCCGAGATCGAAGCCGCCGGTGGCAAGGCGTTCGCCCTGCAGGGCGACGTGTCCGCACCCGGCGAGGCCGAGCGGATGGTGCAGGCGGTTCTCGCGGCGGCGGGAAGTCTGGACGTCCTCGTGAACAACGCCGGCATTGCCAGAGACAACCTGGTCCTGCGCATGTCGGATGAGGAGTTCGCGCTCGTCCTGGAGACGAACCTCACCGGCGCGTTCAGGCTGGTGCGCGCCGCGCTGCGTCCCATGCTTAAGCAGCGAAGCGGCCGCATCATCAACATTTCTTCCATTGCCGGCATCGTTGGCAACCCTGGGCAGGCCAACTACTCCGCCGCCAAGGCGGGGATGCTGGGGCTGACGCGGTCGGTCGCGAAGGAGGTGGCGTCCCGCGGGATCACGGTGAACGCCGTGGCGCCTGGCTTGATCGACACCGAGATGTCGGGCGCGATCAAGGGACGCGACCAGCTGGTCGCGAGCATTCCGCTCGGCCGGGCGGGAACGCCCGAGGAAGTTGCCGCGGCGGTGGCATTCCTGGCGAGTGCCGGAGCTGCCTACATCACGGGCGTGACGCTGCCGGTCGACGGCGGCCTGACGGCCGGTTAGCGAAGGGGGGTGACGAACCAGATGGCAGACGCGAACGAAGTATTGGAAAAGGTCCGCGGCATCATCGTCGACCAACTCGGCGTGGAGACCGCGCAGGTAACGTCCGAGGCATCGTTCATTGACGACCTTGGCGCGGACTCGCTCGACATCGTCGAGCTGATCATGGCTTTTGAAGAGGAGTTCGACCTGGACATTCCGGACGAGGACGCAGAGAAGATCGCTTCCGTGCAGGACGCGGTCGATTACATCAAGGACCGCGCATAAGCCGTTGAGGGCGACGGGGGGCTGGTCTCCCCGTCGCGCTGTACGGAAAGTGTGCAGGGGGTGCAGGATTGCGCAGACGCGTGGTGATCACCGGCCTTGGGGCCCTGACGCCCCTTGGAATGGACGTGGAGACGACCTGGCAGGCGGCCCAGGCCGGCAAGTCCGGCATCGCCACCTTGGAGCGGCTCGATTTCAGCGGCATGGGCGTCCGGTTCGGTGGCGAGGTGCGCGGGTTCGACCCGTCCCAGTACCTAGACCGCCGCGACGCGCGCCGCTCCGACCGCTTCGTGCAGCTGGCCATCGCAGCGGCTGCGCAGGCCATGCAGGATGCGGGCCTGACAGGCGCCGACTACGACCCGGACCGGTTCGGTGCCATATGCGGCACCGGCATCGGCGGCATCGAGACACTGACGGAGCAGCACCGCATCTTCCTGGAGCGCGGCGCGGACCGCGTTTCGCCATTTTTCATCCCCATGATGATCGCGAACATGGCAGCCGGGCAGATCGCCATCCACTTCGGGCTGCGTGGGCCGAACATGACCTTCGTGACCGCCTGCTCATCGTCGGCCAATGCTCTCGGGGACGCCTTCCGCTCCATCCAGCACGACGAGGCGGACCTGATGCTCGCGGGCGGTGCGGAGGCGGTGCTGCTGCCGCTCTGTTACGCCGGCTTCATCAACATGAAGGCGCTCTCGACCCGCAACGAAGAGCCCGAGCGAGCGTCGCGTCCCTTCGACCGCGACCGCGACGGATTCGTCATGGCCGAAGGCGCGGGTATGCTGATCCTCGAGGAGCGGGAGCACGCCCTCGCTCGCTCGGCGACGATCTACGCGGAGATCGTTGGCTACGGCACGACGGCCGATGCCTACCACATGGTCGAGCCGTCGCCGGAGGGCGAAGGCGCCGCGCGGGCGATGGAGATCGCCCTGCGCGACGGCAGCGTGCCGCGCGAGGGCGTGGGCTACATCAACGCCCATGCGACCTCGACGCCCAAGGGCGATATCGGCGAGGCGCTCGCCATCCGCCGCGTCTTTGGGGAGCACGCCGACCGCCTGGCCGTCTCGTCGACGAAGTCGATGACCGGTCACCTGCTCGGCGCGGCCGGTGCGGTCGAGGCGATCTTCACGACGCTTGCGCTGCGGGACGGTGTGTTGCCCCCGACGATCAACCTCGAGCACCTGGACCCGGAGGTGGACCTCGATTGCGTGCCGCAAACGGCGCGCAAGGCAGAGGTGGAGTACGCTCTGACGAACTCGTTCGGCTTCGGCGGACAGAACGTCTCCCTCGCGCTCAAGCGCTACGATGCGGCTTCCTGACGACTCGCCACTCCTGAGGCTCGCGTTTGTCCACACCTCGTACGCCAACGAACAGGGGCTCAAGGAGACGAACCAGAGGCTCGAATTCCTCGGCGACGCCGTCCTTGGACTGTTCGTGGGCGAGATGCTCTACCGCCACTTTCCTGATCTGCCGGAAGGCGAGCTGACGATGCGCCGCGCATCGCTGGTCTGTGAGGAGAGCCTGGCACGGCTCGCCTCGCAGCTCGAGCTCGGCATACGTCTGCGGCTCGGCCGCGGTGAGGAGCAGAGCGGCGGACGCGGCAAGCCGTCGGTGCTCGCAGACACGTTCGAGGCGGTGCTCGGAGCGATCTATCTCGAGCTCGGCGCTGAAGAGACCCGCCGTGTTGTCCATGAACTTTTTGGTCCCTTGCTCGACGACCCGCCTCTGCCCCTGCGCGACGCGCGTTCGCGCCTGCAGGAGTACGTGCAGGAGGCGGGTCTCGATTTGCGCTTCGAACTCGTGGCCCAGGCGGGCCCACCGCACCGTCCAATCTTCACCGTGATGGCCGTGGTGGGTGGACGGGAACTCGGCCGCGGCGAGGGGGGCTCGAAACAGGAGGCGACAGCGCGCGCCGCGGCGCAGGCATACGGCGCGTTGCGCGGTGGAGAGCCGGCGGGCGGCTGAAGTCGCATGGACCCGCCCATATACCTGGGGTCGCTTGCAGACCGCAGAAAGACGAAGCGCCCCGGCGGGTCTGGCCGGGGCGCTTCGATCGGTTCAGGTGGGACCTTGGGCGCGCCTACTTGCGGGGCTGGGAAGCGGGTCCGATCAGGGGCGTGTTGATGGGGATCTCCTGCAGCTTTCGCTCGGCGAGCTCGTAGCCGGCGTCGGCGTGGCGGACGACGCCGATGCCGGCGTCGTTGTGCAATACGCGCCAGACGCGGCTTTCCGCCTCTTTGGAACCGTCGCCGACGACGACCATGCCGGCATGCAGCGAATAGCCGATGCCTGTGCCGCCGCCATGGTGGAAGGAGACCCAGTGGGCGCCAGAGGCGGTGGAGAGGAGGGCGTTGAGGATCGGCCAGTCGGCGATGGCGTCCGAGCCGTCGCGCATGGCTTCGGTCTCGCGGTAGGGCGAGGCGACGGAGCCGGTGTCGTGGTGGTCGCGGCCGAAGACGATCGGGGCCTTCAGCTCGCCCTTCCTGACCATGTCGTTGACGCGCACGCCGAACTCCTCGCGTTCGCCGAAGCCGAGGTAGGCGATGCGGGCGGGCACGCCCTGGAAGTGGATGTGCTTCTCGGCGAGGGTGATCCAGCGGTGCATCAGGGCGTTGTCGGGGAACATCTCGAGCACGAGGCGGTCTGTCTTGTAGATGTCCTCGGGGTCGCCGGAGAGCGCGGCCCAGCGGAAGGGGCCCTTGCCCTGGGCGAAGAGGTCGCGGATATAGGCGGGCACGTAGCCCGGGATGTCGAAGGCGTCCGGGACGCCGGCGTCGTAGGCCTCGCGGCGGATGTTGTTGCCATACTCGAAGCTCTCGGCGCCGCGGCGCAAAAGAGAGAGCCAGAGCGAGACGTGGTGGGCGATCGAGGCGCGGGCCAGCCTGAGATACTCCTTGGGGTCCTTGGCCCTGAGCTCGGCCGCCGCCTTGACGTCGTAGCCGTCCGGAATGTAGCCGACGAGCGGGTCGTGCGCCGCCGTCTGGTCCGAGAGCACGTCCGGCGTGATGTTCTGCTCAACGAGGTAGGCGAGCAGCTCCGTGGCGTGGCACTGCACCGCGATCGAGCGGGCCTCGCCGTTGGCCTTCGCGGCGAGCGCCGCCCGCACCCCCGCCTCGATCGAGGGCGCCACCTCGTCGAGGTAGCCCGAGTCGAGCCGTCGCTTGATCCGCTCGGGGTCGACCTCGGCGAGGAGCGCCACCGCGTCCATCATCTTGCCGGCCAAGGGCTGCGCGCCGCCCATGCCGCCGAGCCCCGCGGAGACGTAGAGCCGCCCGCGCAGGCTGTCCTGGCCGAACTTGCGCTGCGCGAGCGCCGCCATCGTCTCGAAGGTGCCCTGGATCACGCCCTGCGAGCCGATGTAGATCCACGAGCCCGCCGTCATCTGTCCGTACATCGTGAGACCCAGCGCCTCGAGCCGGTTGAACTCCTCGAGGTTCGCCCACTTGCCGACGAGATTGGCGTTCGCGATCAAGACCCGCGGCGCCTCGGGCTGTGTGCGGAAGACCGCCACCGGCTTGCCCGACTGCACCAGGAGCGTCTCATCGTTTTCAAGCTCCTTGAGCGTTGCGACGATCGCCTCGAAGGCCTCCCACGACCGCGCGGCGCGCCCCCTGCCGCCGTAGACGATCAGCTCGTCCGGCTTTTCGCCCACCCGCCGGTCCAGGTTGTTCATCAGCATCCGCATCGCCGCTTCCTGCGGCCAGGCCTTGCATGTCAACCGGTTGCCCGTCGGCGCCTGGATCTCCCTTGGTCCTGCCATGTACTGCCGGCGGCCGTCCGCCGGACGCCACCTCCCTGAATGGTGCTGAGGTGCAGGCGAAGCCTGCGTGTCCAGTGTACGCCATGGCGTGCGGGGAAGGCAGACGGGGTTGCATGGGCTGTGCTGTCGGCGGGCAAACGATGGACATGGGCATATTCACGCGCAGGTTCGCAACCCAGTCCCATATGGCGCGCCGCTACGCAGGCCAGAAGACTCAGGCCAAGGACCTGCGCACGACACAGCTCACCCTGATGACGGTTGGCGGCATCATCGGTTCGGGCCTGTTCCTGGCCAGCGGTCAGGCGATCCATGATGCAGGCCCCGGACTCGTCGTCGCGTACCTGATCGGGGCCACCGCCATGGCGATCGAGATGACGGCGCTCGCCGAGATGTCCGCCGCCGACCCGAACCAGGGGTCCTTCCTCGTCTATTCGCGCCGCGCGCTCGGACCGGGTTTCACCTTCGTGGGCGGCTGGATCTTCTGGTTCTCGAGCGTCCTCAACCTCGCGGCCGAGGCGACCGCCGCCGCCACGTTCGCGACGCTCTGGCTGCCGCAGCTGCCGACTTGGATCCTTGCGTCCGCGTTCGCCCTGACGATCTCGGGGATCAACTTCCTGACGGTCAAGGGGTTCGGCGAAGTGGAGTCCGGCATGTCCATCGTCAAGCTGTCCGCCATCGGCCTCTTCATCCTGGTGGCCGCCGCCGCCGTCTTCCTGGCCTGGCCGCACGCGCTCGGGCACGGCGTCATGAGCTGGAGCGCAGGCGGCGGCTTCTTCCCGCACGGCCTGAAGGGCATCGGCGCCGCGATGATCGTCGTGATGTTCTCGATGTCGGGCACGGGCGTGCTCGGTCTCGCCGCAGCCGACGTGCGCGATCCCGAGCGCACCGTCGGGCACGCCGTGCGCTACGCCACGATCTTCGTCTACCTGCTCTATATCGGTTCGGTGCTGGCCATCACCGCGGTGGTGGGCTGGCAGGCGGTGCCGATGACCGGCAAGAGCCCATTCCTGGCGGCTCTGCACCACTTCGGCTGGCCCTGGGCGGTGGACGTCTTCAACGGCGTGATCCTGCTCGCGGTGCTCTCGGCGATGAATGCAGGCATGTTCGCGACGGACCGGGTGCTGGCTGGACTCGCCCGCGCGGGGGACGCCCCGCATGCGCTCCAACGCATGCCGCATGGCATCCCGCGCTGGGCGAACGCGGCCACCGGCTCTCTCCTGCTCGTCGTCACACTGCTCACATACTTCCTGCCCAAGAGCGCGTTCCTCTATCTCGTCACGGCGACGGGGTTCCAGTCGATTTTCGTGTGGATGCTCATCGTCGCCACGCAGATCTACTACCGCAAGTGGCTCGAGCAGCACAGGCCGAACCACCTGCGCCTCAAGCTCGCGTTCCACCCGTGGCTCGCCCGCTTCGAACTGCTGCTGCTTCTGGCCATTGTCGCGACGGCACCACTCGCGCCGCGCCAGATTCTGCCGCTCGGCATCGGCGTCGGTGCGACGGCGCTCTTCGCGATCGCCTATGTCGTCTTCCGGCGAGCGCATGCCGCGGCGAGCCGCTGATCCGGCTGGCAGGAAGCCTTGGTCGCGGGGGCGAAGGTAGAAACATTCCTCCGAGACGTCGCAGGCCACGCCGCCGGGCCGGGACCGCCTGCCGCCAGAAAGGATTTCACCCGCCCTGTACCTCAAAGAGATCTATCTCTCAGGATTCAAGTCGTTCGCCGAGCCGACGACGGTGCAGCTTGCGCCGTCGTTCACTGCCGTCGTCGGCCCGAATGGCACAGGCAAGTCCAGTCTCACCGAGGCGGTGCGCTGGGCGCTCTCGTCCGGGCGCGCCAGCGACCAGCGGATCGACAGCCGCGAGGAGGTTCTCTTCGCAGGCTCGCCGCAGCGTCGCCCGGCAGGCATGTGCGAAGTGCGGCTGACGTTCGACAACGCGGACCGCCAGCTGCCGCTCGATCAGAGCGAGGTGGAGATCGTCCGTCGCGTCTACCGTGGCGGCGAGACGGAGTACCGCCTGCAGGGCGTCTCCTGCCGCGCGCGCGATATCGAGCGCCTGGTGGCGCATCTCGGGCTCGCCGAAGGCTACGCGTGGATCGGACAGGGTCGGGTCGAGGAGGTCGTCAACCAGGACCCCGGCCAGCGCCGCAAGCTGCTTGAAGACGCCGCAGGCGCCTCGGTCTACCGCGAGCGGCGGCGCGAGGCCGTCCTGGAACTCGCGAGGGCGGATCATGAGGCGGACCTCGAGCGCGCGCACCTGGCGGAGGTCGAGGCGCAGCTGCCCGAGCTCGCGCTGGACGCGCAGCGGGCCGAGGCGGCGGATACCCTGCGGCGACGGATCGCGGAACTCGAGATCGGACTCGGACGCAGGCGCTGTGAGCGCCTCGCTCTGGCCAGGGCCAGGGCCCAGGCCCGGCTCGAGGCTCAGGAGGCGGAAGCTGGCGGCACCGCCGCCGCCACATCGGTGGCGGAGGCCGCCGTGGCCGAGGTGACAGCCCTGGGCAGCGGACTCACCGCTAGCCTCGCGCACTTGGATCGGCTGGCCGCCGCGGTGGCGGGCCGGCTCGAGGCCTACTCGGCGCAGGCCGCGACGGCGGTGGAGCGGGAGCGCGGGGCGCTGGAGCGGCACAGATCCCGCGAGGAGCGGCAGGCGCGCCGCGAGCGGGAAGCCCAGGCCCTGCAAGGGCAGGCCGCCGCGGCCAGTCTGCGCCTCGGCAAGGCTGAGGAGTTGCTGCGCCAGATGGGCACGGATGGGCGAGAGGCCCTGCGCGCCGCCGCCCAGAGGCCGCAGCTCGAGGCGGCGCTGGCCGCCGGCGCCGGGGAGGAGGCGCGCCTCGCCGCGGTGCTGCAGGAGGCGTCGGCACACACCGCTCAGGCCCGAGCGGTGGCCGAGACGCGGGCCGAAGAGATGGCCGGCGCCGAAGCTGCCCTGCAGGGGGCGCGCCTTGAGCTGGCGCGGCGCAGACAAAGCGAAGAGCAGGCGCGCACCGCGCGCGACGAGGCGGAACACCGGCTCGCCGTGCTGCGCGACGCCCAGCGCGATGCGGAGCGCCACGCTCCCGGCGCGGTCCGCGCCCTGCTTGCGGCTGCCTCCACAGGACGCATCACAGGCATCGTCGGCACGCTCGGCGGCCTTGTGGCGCCACGCGAGGAGCGGTTCGCGCTCGCGCTCGCCACAGCTCTCGGCGGCCAAGCCGCCGACCTGGTGACGCGGGACGAGGCGGCGGCGCGTGCAGCCATCGCCCTGTTGCGCGAGAGCTCTGCGGGTCGTGCGACGTTCCTGCCGCTCGACGGCCTGACGCCCGGCGAGGGCGCGACGGCCCCGAAGATCCCTGCGTGCCTTGGCGTCCTGGCCGATCTCTGCAGTTACTCGGCCGATATCGCGCCGGCCGTGCGCCTGAGACTGGGGCGCACCCTTGTCGCGCCGGACCTTCCGGCCGCGCAGGTGGTCGCGGCGGCGGTCGGCAGGCGCATGCGCGTCGTGAGCCTGGACGGACAGCTGGTGCAGGTGGGCGGGGCCATCACAGGGGGGCAGGCGGTGCAACGTCTGCCCAGGGCGCCGTCGCGCGAGGCCATGCAGGCGGCCGAGTCCGAACTCAAGCGGGTGAAGTCGCTGGAGGAGCAGGAGGGACTTGCCCTCGGGCAGGCGATTGCCCGCGAGCGCCAGGCGGCTCGGGTGCGCGACGAGGTGCAGATCGAGCTCGAGGGCATGGCGCAGGCCGCGCGGGCGGCCGAGCAGGAGAGCGAGCGGCTCGCACGCGAGCTGGACGCCGTGCGCGGCGCACAGAGCCACCTGCGGCAGGAACTCGATCGGCTCATGGCCTTTCAGCCTGCGCAGGATCTTGATCGGCTGCAGGCCGCCGCGCTCGACGAGGCACTCGCGCGCGAGGAAATCGGACGCCTGCAAGGGGAGCTCGAGCGTCTGCAGGCAGAGTTCGAGGCAGGCAAGGCCGAGATCGAGGAGAGCCGGCAGGGACTCGCTGCTGCCAGCGCGGACGCGGCCGAGAGCCGGCGCAGGCGCGAAGCCGCCTTGCGTTGGCGCGACGCGATCACCCTGCGCCGCGCGCAGGGCCAACGGTTCGAGAGCGGCCTCAGGGCTTTCGAGCGGCTGCTCGAGCGGCTGCTTCGTCAGGCCACGGGCCGCGCCGCCGGCGCCGCCGAGGCGATCCAGAGCCTGCGCGAGGAAGTCGAGCGGCTCGGTCTCGAGCGGCAGACGGCACAGCGTCAGCTGCAGGCGGCCCACGGCGAGGACGCCCTGAGCCGCAAGGTGCCCGCCCTGCCCGCCGGCGGCGAGGAGGAATTGCAGACGGCGAGGCGCCGCTTGCAGGAACTTGGCGGCGCCTCGCCCGACGCCCCGGCGCGCCTCCAGGAAGCGGAGCGGCGCCGGAGCGAGCTGATCGAGCGGCTCTCGGATTTGCAGGGCGCCAAGGCGGCGCTCGTGGAGGTCCTGGCCGCGGCGGACCGCGCCGTGCAGGAGCGGCTCGTCCAGGCGCTCGACGTTGTCGGTGGAAGTTTTGGCCAGCTTGCCGGTGAACTGTTCGGCGGCGGCGCCAGAGCGGGGCTCGTGCCGGTGGCGAACGGCATCGACCTCGAGGTGCAGCTCCCGGGGAAGGAGGCAGTCCGGCTCAAGTGGCTCTCCGGCGGCGAGCGGGCCCTGTCGGCGATCTGCTTCCTCTTTGCGCTGTCTGCCCTGCGCACGCCACCCTTCTATCTTCTCGACGAGATCGAGGCAAGTCTGGACGAGCGCAACGTCGAGCGGTTCGCACAGTTTCTGCGCCGTCAGGCGGGCCGCCAACTGGTGGTGGTCACCCACCAGCGACCGACGATGGAGGCGGCGGACCAGCTGATCGGTACGACCATGCAGGAGCGGGGCGTCACGCGCCTCGCAGGTGTCCAACTAGGGGAGGACGGCCAGGGTGGCGATCTGGGACAAGTGGCGCAAGGGGCTTGAGCGGACGCGCCAGGCCCTCAAGGCAAGGCTGGAGGACCTCGGCGGGCAGAGCGCGTCCCGGGACGAGATGCTGGACGCGGTCGAGGAGGCGCTGATCACCGCCGACTGCGGCGCCGCGATCGCGCGGGAGGTGCGCAGCGCTCTCGCCCACCGACCGATCGAGGACATGCCCGAGGCATTCCGCGAGGAACTCTCCCGTCTGGCCGGCCCAGCCACCGAACTCGGGCTCGCGCAAGAGGCGCCGACGGTCTGGCTGCTCGTCGGCATCAATGGGGCCGGCAAGACGACCACGGCGGGGAAGATGGCGTCTCTCTACGGCAGGATGCAGGGGCGCAAGGTGGTGCTGGCCGCGGCCGACACGTACCGCGCGGCTGCCACCGAGCAACTCGCCATCTGGGCTGAGCGCGCCGGGGCTGAACTGGTCCAGGGCAGGGAGAGACAGGATCCCGCGTCGGTCGCGTTCGAGGCGATCGAGCAAGCCAAGGCGCACCGCGCCGATCTTGTGATCGTCGACACGGCAGGGCGCCTGCACAACCGACAGGGGCTCCTTGACGAGCTCGGCAAGATCGGGCGGGCGGCCGCGCGCGCCCAGGCGGGCGCGCCGCATGAGGTGCTCTTGGTGGTGGACGGAGCCACAGGACAGAATGCCCTGGCGCAGGCGCAGGGGTTCCTCGGCGCGGTGCCGCTCACGGGCATCTGCGTGACGAAGCTGGACGGCGCCGCGAAGGGCGGCTCGCTGCTCGCGGTGCGCAAGGTGCTGGACCTGCCGGTGAAACTTGTTGGACTTGGCGAGGGGCTCGAAGATCTGGTCCCGTTCGACCCGGTGGCCTATGTCGAGGCCATGGCGCCGGCCTGGCGGACAAGCGGGGCCTAACCATGGGCAGATCCGCCGCCACCGTGCCCCTGACAGCCAGAAGGCCCGATCAGGACCATCCAGACGGCCTTTTGCCCTGGCGCCTGGCGAAATCCATGCCACGAACCGCGCGCCGCGCCGCTGCGAAGGGGCGTCCCGCCCCGCGTGAGCCGCGCGAGCTGTGGGGCCGGTCCAAGAGATGCTTCGGTTGCAGGGGAACACGCTTTACCGCCCGACTTCATCCATCCCGGACGTTGGCGCCGCAGCATGCGGACACCGGTTCGCGATCGGGCGAGCTCGCCTTGTGCCTTAGAGTTCAGACTCCCCGCCAGTGATCCGGAGAACGAAGGTGCAAGCGCCCGCCGAGGCGTGCGAGACCTTTAAGGCTTGTGCGTCGTGTGCGGTCAGCGCGTCATCGGCAGTCCCTTGCGATGCCAGGCAAGCATACCTCCCGCCAGATGGCTCACGTCGCTGAACCCCATGCGGAGCAGCTCCGTCGCCGCTGCCTGGCTGCGGTGTCCGGAGAGGCAGATGAGGGCGATCGGCGTATCTCTCGGCCAGTCCCCCAGGCGTTGGCTCGTCGTCCCGAGCGGCGCTGGCACTGCCCCTGCGATATGTCCCCGCGCGTATTCCTGCGGCCTGCGCACATCGACGATTTTCAGTCCGCTTTGCGCTTGCATGACCTGCAGGAGCTCCTCGGGGTGGAGATCCTTTAGTCCCTTGGGATGAAGCAGAAGACGCAACCCGAACACGGCCCCACCTCCCCCACGTGCGGTATTGGTAGTATACGGCGGGACGGGGCTTCAGACGAGGTCGGTCGGCCAACGTTGATCAAGCTGGCCTCAGGCGGCCCCGAGAACACCACGCCTGCAATGCGCAGACCCGAGCCGCAGAAGGCCAAGCGGAAATCGCTCGAAGAGCCCCGCGCCAGCTACCGCATGCGACAACCGGCCCCCCCCTTCGTGGGGACGGGCCGGTAGTCCGTGCGTCTTTCAGACCCAGATGACTTATGTCGAAAGCCGGGCGCTCGCACAAGTCGTGCGACGCGAGGGCGGCACGCCTGTCGGCGTGCCTGCGTAGCAGCGCCAGCTTATCCAGATTGCTCTCTCACAACGATTATGTGCACCAGCGGCCGCGGCTGGGTCAATTCGTGAACGACTCTTGCCCGTTGGGCCGCGCTCTCGTGGTGGGCTGCCAGGATGTGCTGCCTGTACGCCTGGCTCGTCTCTTCAGCGGCGGACACGGGATCATTTACGACGCAATATTCGGAGGCCCACTCGTGGTGTCTGGCAGCTTCCAGATGATGTTCAGCAGCTTGCCGAAGATGCACATCCGCTACACGATCCAACATGTTCTCACTTCCCTTTCACGCTGTCTCGGAACTTGGGAATAGTGGAAGGGGCCGCACTGTGCAATGATGCACGCTCGTTGCGGCGTCAGGCGGCGTCGCGGTCAGGTTCGGGCGAATTCCGCGCGGAGCTCGCTTCCCTGCGGGAACTGCTGGTTAAGGCCATGGGTCCCTTCGTCCAGTGCCCTAACGGCGGGCGTCCGGCGGAACGCATGAAGCTCTCGATGATCGCCAGCGAATCCACGGGTGACCCTGGCAGTCGGCTCTGCCGATGCGGGCTCGCGCCCGTCTATGGACGCGATGGGCTCAGAGTGTCCCCGGAGAGGCCGTAAGTTTGTGGTGTCCGTACGCCTGTGGCTGGTTCCCGCGCAGTGCGAAGGTTGGGACACGGCAGCGTCGTCAAGACAGCTTGGACAACGTGGCGACGCGCGCGCCGGCACCGTGAGATCTCTGGAACGCCATCTCTATCGTAGAACGTCGACGGCGCGTTGACGCCGCTCATAGGGAACCATGTTCCGTGTCCGAGCGGGGCTCGGCGTGCACCACGCAAACCTGCACAGAACGTCGGTGGCCGCAATAGCCTTCCAGGTCCTGTCGAGGCGGACTCCACCGGGGCGCATCACCGTCTGTCCCACCTCCCTCTCGGCCCGGTTCAAATGCTCCGCAAGATAGCCGACCGCTTGGGCGAGGGCTCAAGCTGGGAGGCAGGCTCGACGTGGACTTCCACTGAATACCTGCCTGCGCTTAGGGAGATTGTCAGTCGCCTCGGCGGCCCGAGCCTCGAGGCTGACGGCATCCCTTGTGCCGCCGACGTCGGACCGCCGCTTGCCGGAAGGCGTCGCAAAGCCCCTGGCTTCCGCCATACTTCAGCCGTGGGGAGCGCGTCCAACTTGCGGCGATTACGTGAGCCAGTAGCGCTGCAACTTCGCAGATTGGAACGGGAGGCGCAGTTTGCGCAGTGCCACCGCCTCAACCTGCCTGACACGTTCACGCGTCACGCCAAACACGTGCCCAACTTCCTCGAGCGTACGCGCAGATCCACCATCGAGCCCGAAGCGCAATTCGAGCACACGCCGCTCGCGCGGTCCCAATGCGAGGAGCACCTCTGCGAGCTGCTCGCGCAGCAGATGGTAGCTCGCTACCTCGAGGGGCGTCGGCGCCTCCTCGTCCTGAATCAAGTCGCCGAGGCAGGAGCCCTCGCCGATCGGCATCTCCAGCGACACAGGTTGCTGCCCCACTTTTTGGATCTCGCGCACACGATCCGCGGAAACCTGCATGGCCTGTGCGATCTCCACCAGGGTCGGATCACGGCCGAACTCCTGCCGGAAATGGCGCTGCACCCTGGCCAGCTTCTGAATCTTCTCCACGATGTGCACAGGCACACGAATGGTGCGCGCCTGACCTGCGAGTGCTCGCGTGATGGCCTGACGGATCCACCAGGTCGCATAGGTCGAAAACTTGTTGCCCCTGCGATAGTCAAACTTTGCGACGGCTTTGAGGAGACCCAAGTTCCCCTCCTGAATCAGGTCCAGGGTAGGCATGCCCTTGCCGGCGTAACGCTTTGCAATGCTGACAACGAGTCTGAGGTTCGCCTCGGTGAAACGCCGCTTCGCCTCTTCGTCGCCACCTTCGATACGGCGGGCAAGATCCACTTCGTCCTTGGCTGTGAGCAAGCGCACACGGCCAATCTCCTTGAGGTATACGTGCAGAGGGTCATCGAGTTCCATTATCGAGGAAGCGCGAGCGCCCTTGCCAACTTCGGATTCAGGCAGGTAGTCCTCGCTAAGCGTTGCCACCTCGAGATCCGCCAACCGATGGATGACGTCCAGATTCTGGCGTGCTGAAGCCTTTGTCCGCGGCGTCTGCCCGAGAGCTCCCCAGGTGCGATTTCGACTGTCGACACCGCTGCTGGCTTCCTGCTCCTGATTCATACTTCACCCCCCGGCCCGAAGGCCGTCCTTCCGTGTCGCGGCAGATATGTGCAAGTACGGCGGTGCGCCATTGCCGGGGTGAGCCTTCCGAAAACCGCAGCGCGGGGAAGCGAGGCAGTTGAGCGGTTCGTGATCATGCACGCCCGAGTCGCGGCCGTGGCGCGGCGACATGGCCGATCTGCGGCGCAAGGCAGAGTGCCGGCTGCGCTGCGTGCGGCGCGCGAATAGACCGACGCGACAGGCGTGTTGACGGAGCGGGTTAGTGCATCCATAGCACGACACCCGCGATCAGCATGAGGAAACTCACCAAGAGGCCTGCGTAGCCGTCACGGGTTCTCTCATTGCGCGCGACCGCGTGCGACGGCAGATCCGTGTCGTTACGCTCGGAGGTGGCCAGTCTCATTTCGCGTTGGGGCAGGTTGTCACTTGCCATTGCTTGCGGCTCCTTTCGCAACCCGAGCGCAGGCCCTTGGACAGTGCGTGCACTGCGCTAATGACGTCGATCGGGTGGACAGGTGCATGGGTTCGGGACCATGAGGACTTTTCCACCCAGCGTCGGCAGCACAATAAGTTGGCGGGAACCGCCATGGCACCTTGGCTGCCTTGGTTCAGCCCTTGGGTGTCGTGATGCGGAGCAAATCACGGTGGCCAGCCGCACGCCAGGCGATCAGGCGCAACGCTTGCGGGTCGTTGCCGCTTCTCGCGCGGTTCCATCTCTGATCCGCGGGATGCTCCGCTGGACGGACGACGACGAGATAGGAGGGCCGCCGTCTTGCCCTACGACGGGAGGAATGAGGAGGGTGCACGGTAGAGCGCTTTGTTGCGGCATGCAGCATAGAAATCAGTAGAACATAAGTTCCTAGAGAAGCGGCGAGTATGACATATATCTGCAACACGTTTTGAAGTTCTACCCTTCCCACATAGATCACTCCTATATATTGAATTTTGGACATAAAACGTCACTGGGTGCTCGCAAGTCTAAACATGTCACCGCCACAGTGAGTCAAACCGCCGTTTGCCTCCGATACTTTTCGGAAGTTGCGTGCTAGGGCCATCGTAAAGCAATGCCTCACATTGCACAGCGCTCTTCGAGCACCATGTTTCGAACCCTGGACGGGGGCTCTTCAAGAACGATAGGGAAGCTATTGGGCGGGGCTCGGCAATGCAGCGCCGGCACGACGCGCGACCGGCCGCCGCGGCCAAGACATCATCGCCGCAATCGACTGCACATCCCTCACTGGGTGCGAGAGCGCACCCCAGTTGCCTATAGCGTCGTATAGCGATCCAAACGTCTCGATGTCTCCGTAACCTCGCTGCAACTGGGATTTGTATGGGGACCGGACCCCTCACCTGGTCCGACTTGCCGCCTGCATACGCGAAGCTGGCAGATTCCGAGACTGCTCGCCGGTCGGTGCCGGCACGACCACCGTAAATGAGACGGGACCGGACTGAGCCTTTGCGGCCGTCTCGCTCCAGGCTGTGACGACCGCTTTGTAGGTCACGGGCAACCCTGTCGTGTTGGCCGGAGCGGTCCAAGTCCCGCTCCACCGATCGGTCCCGCGCCAATGCAGCTGGATCACGTTGCCGATCGCCTGCCCCTGTGCGTTCTCGATCTGTGCCTCCACAGGGGATTTGCCGTCGGGACCGTTGTTGTTGAAGCCGTTGTCGTAGGTCACGCCGGCGGGGGAGGGCTGCGCGGTGATGGTCACCCGAGAACCGCTGGGCACTTCAGCCTTTGGGACTGCAGCAGCCGCAGTGTACGGCTCAGACACGAAGGCGATGAGTGCGGGCAGGCCATGCGGGTCCGAGTTGGTCCAGCCGATAAGCCAGGCGTTTGCCCCCCCGCTTGGCTCGAAGCTGACATCGGCCGTACCTGGAGGCGTGGAGATCGCCTGGTTGTAGGTGCCACCGCCAGCGCCGGTGAAGATCGATCCGGTGCCGTACAGGTAGATGTTGCCTTCGGCGTTCGATACGACGACCGTTGGATGCCCGTTCATGTCGACCATGGATGTAGGCGAATCTACGCCAGGGCCAAACTGCGAGGTTGGATCCGAGAGGGGCACCAGAGTTGCAGGGTTGAGGGCGCTGAATAGCCCGCCGCCGTCGCCGATAGCCCAGAGCGTCTGCCCGGTGGAATCCGTCAGCACGGACATATCCTTGCCCGTAATCGGCTTGCTGCTGTTGACCCACGATGGATCGGTGCCGCCACCCGGAATACCTCCGGAATACGTACCAAGAAGTTGTCCTGAAAGGCTGAAGGAATAGATCTTGCCATACTCATCCTGAACAATGAGGTTGTTTGATCCCGTGCTGTCATACAGCAGCGGGGTTGTAACCGGTGCGCCGATCTGTCCGGCACCGATGGCCCGCCAGCGGCTGTTCGTGACGTTGAACAGGATCACGCGCGGGTGCGCGCCGGCGACCCCGAAAGCAACACAGGCCACCCCTACCGAACAGGCCCCGATCCACGTCGGGTCGGATGTCAGGGTAGCGACCGAGTGCACATAATCTTGGGACGTCGCGTAGCGTTGCGCCCGAGGTGAGTATCCAGGCGGCACATACGTAGGCCACGCGATCAGCCCGCCGCTGCGGGAGCCAACGACCGCGACAGGAGACGACCACGTTGTCTGGCCGCCGGAGGCGTCGAGGCCCGAGACCGTGACGGGTGGCGTGATCAGCGGGCTCTCGTCGACGCTGCTATCTGTGCTGGCCGGGTTCCCTTGGATCAACTGCCCCTTGGGTGGCGATCCTGTCTGCGGGTAGCTCCCAGCGGACCACGTGTAGAGGCGCTGGCCGACGGCGATCGCTTGATAGGTCGTCGCATATGGCGCGCCGTCGGTGGCGTAGGGTCCAGTCGAGAGCGAGTCGCGTCCTTGAGCCGCATTGGACCCGCCAGGCGTGAAGCCTGCGTTGAAGGTGATCGGTGGCATTGCATAGGTTGCGTGCGTCAATACGTAGGGGGTCGAGCCGCTGTGCCGCACAATCTGGGTGTAGTTCACGTTTGACAGACTTATCGCATAGAGGTGTCCATAACCTGCGGTGTCCCAGGTATATTGGTAAACGGTACCATCGGCGACCGTTGGCATGGAAGAGGACTGCTGGCCCCGCGGCAACTCAATGTATACGGGTACGTTCAGGTAGATCTGAGAATTCCCATGGAGCATTCGCATCTGATTTCCGGCATTGTCGTATACCGAAACATCCGCGGTCGTCATATGGGGGGCCGCGAGGGTCAGCAGCGCGGCGATGGTGACAACCACCGCAACGGCACGCCAGCGCCTCCGGCGGGCGTTCCTGCTGGCTCCCGCAGAGTCCGCGGCCGCGAGCGCCAGGGGCACCCAAGCAGGGTTAATCGAGCTGGCCGAAATGCGAGCGAGAATCCGACGAAGTACCATGTGCTGCCCCTTTACCGTGACGCGATTGCGCTGTCATCAGATCTGCAGTGCGGCACAAGCTCTCGATCGAGCCGATCCGTGGACACGTTGCCGAGGAGCGTGCCGTCGTGCCGCGGGTTTGCGGTGGTGATACGCCCTGCGCCAGGCGACCCGGGTATGGGCCGCCTGCGGCGGCCCGCCCGGGTGTCCTTTGCATCAGGCCCAAACGAAGAAGCAGCCCAAGCAATCGGAGTGACGGCTCGCATAGACCGGATGTTCCTCACGTCCTCGGCGGAGCTGCTTTGCGCCGAAATTCCACAAGGCTTAGTACCGTAACGGCCCTAACGAGACCCACGTGTGCCCAAGCGATAAGCTCTTGCGTTCGGGGCTGCGAGAGGTCCCGAGCCAGAAACGCCCTATGACAAGCCGTTTGGCCGAGTAATGGTCACGAGTTTCACGAGTCCCCAGGCTACGAGAGCGTACACGGCGATCGCCACAAGTGTGAACACCTCCACGGTGGAGGCACCATAGGTGGGCGTGTAGCCGAACAGGTTGAAGAAAGGCGACACCAAGGGCGTTGTCACGTTATAGATCAGTTGTGCGAAAGCATTGGTGATGTTGGCACCGAGCAGGGCCAGCACGAACCGAAAGGCGAGCAGGATCGAGACCAGCCCGCCGACGTACCAGATCACCCTGCTGACCAAGGTAGGGACCGACGACGGCGCGGCCAGCGAATCACCCGACTGCCTCGGCCGTGCCTGCACCTGTGGTTTCCAATCGGTGGCGGCGGGTTGGTGGTCCTGGTTGGCGGCGCTTTCGGGCATATTGTCACCAAGCAGGGGAGTGGGGGCCGACTTCACCGGCGGTTGTTCGATCGGCATGGACCTCGCCTTCCTCCATTGCTACCTCAGCGAAAGCGCGCCATTTCGCATGGCGATGGGGTTGACACGACAGGGAATGCCTTGTGCGTCTGGCCACTTGTCGCCGCGCCCCGCACGGGCGTCGACCTGGCGCTGGAACATCCTTTGGCGGCCATAAGTTCTGGGAGCGACCACATTGCGACTCCAGCCGCACACAGCACGCCGCGCATGCTCGTCATGATGGTCAATCTCGGTGAAACCTTGGTGCGGAGCAGCATGCGAAGTGGTGTTCGAGGGGAGAGGGCGGGGGCGGATCGTTGACCGGGTACGCCCCCGCGTCCGCTTGTGCTAGGCCTTGACTGACTTGTGGTCGACGTAAGCCTTGGCGGCCTCCGTGCCATGGTGCGACGCCAACATCGCGTGAGCGTAGGCATGATGCGCTTCTTGCGCCGCCGCCGCGAGGTTGTCCTTCGCGTAGTGCACAGCCGACTGCTCGTGATGCTTGGCCGCTTCCTTGTGGTGCTCAGCTGCCTGGCGGTGATGCGCTGCTGCTGGATGCTCCGGCATTTTCGACACACCTCCCTCGCTAAGACAGACTTCTTATGTTAACCGAGCTGCTTCAGCTGCCGAATTGCCACAAACAGCTTCAGCAGTCGGATGTCTTCAAAGCTTCTCTGAATGTTGCGCTTGGGCGAGAGGGGCAACTGCCGGATTCCTACAGGGCAGTCTTCTCGGTCGCCTTGCTCCCTGTCTCCCGTGCATCCGCAATCTTGGTCACGTCGACGTTCACGACCGCACTTTCGATGCCGAGGTTGCTGGCCAGGGATGTCTTGACCGCGTCCTGCACCTCGCGCACGGCGTCAGGCAGGAACACGTTGTGCGGCATGTTGAGCTCGACATCGACGACGAGCGTCTTGTCCTGGCCCTCCTTGATCCGGATGGCGCTGCCCAGTAGGAACTTCCGGTTGACGGTGGTGTCGCTGTCACCGACTTCCCCGATCGCACGTTCCACTGCCGAGCGCACGGCGCTCTCCTCGATCGCCATCTCGCCTACCTCGTTGCCCTTCAACTTGATGTTCACCTGTGTACCACACCCCTTGATTCTGTTTTGCGCCTCAAGCGAGTGCGAGTCGTCCAGCTCTCGCGACTACGGGTTCGGCACCTTGGGGCCGTCCATATGCAGGACTCCCGACGGTGCTCCCAGTGCGCAGCGGCAATGACCCCTGCACACCCAGAAGCTGCCTGTCCCCGACGCGACGTCGGACTTGCTGCGACCGGCTCCTTCGCCTGCATTACCATCGTATATCGGGGCAGGAGGACTGACGCCGCTCCGCAGGAGCCATGTTTGGAGCCGGCGATGGCTCTGCTAGAACCCCCTGGAGCACTGGCTCCCTGGGGGGCTCAGACAACCGGATGCCGCTGCCAGGGCTTATATTGCGGGCACTTTGGACGGGCAGACGCCCAGGCCATACGGAGTTCCTGGGTTATGCGGAGCCAACCCCTTCGCCCTTGGGAACGCGAAGGCTTGAGAAGATCACTTTCCTGGGCACCTACAGGTCGCTGCTGAATCGGCCTGCATCCCGCGGGTCGAGGGGGGAGGGCAGCAACGTTCCGACAGGTGCGGGCCGTGTGCGGGCTTTCTGGGCCCGGCGCCGTGGCCATGTCTCGGATCCTCTGGGAGCGTGGCCGTGGCGGGTGCGGAGACTCGGGTCCCGAAGCGATGCGAAACCCCTTGGCGCTGGCCCGCGTCGTGTGTGCTCAGGTTTTGCAGGTGTTTTTCGAGCACTTCGAGAAGAGAAAATAGACAATTAGTGCAAACCCCATAGGGTACCCCGATCGAGGCGCAACTAGATCGCTCCAGGTTTGGGTTGGAGTGTTGAACGGCCTTTGGCTACGGCCACACCACCGTGGGGCTATTTTGTATTCTCCTAACTTAAATCGCCTACCCAGAGAGCGCGGATTCCATCAGGTGGCAGTACGTCGCCCGGATTAGGCCTGTAAGGTGGTGGGTGATGTGTCAACCAAAAAGACCTCGGTTCTGCTCCTTGGCGACTCGCCAATCATGGCGGCCGGGCTGCAGCAGGTCCTGGACGCAGCGGCCAGATTTGCTGTGGTGGGGTTCTGCGCCTCCGAGGCGGACGCGCGCGATGTGGTGCGGCAGAAGCCTGTTGAAGTGATGATCATGGACGTTCACGGTTCAGTCGACAACCGCCTGACGCTGCTGCGGGAGATCAAGGTCGATCGGCCGCACGTACGGGTCGTGGTCATGGCCGACGTACTGAATGCGGCGGAAACGGCGGAGATTGTGATGGCGGGGGCCGACGGTCTCCTCGATGCAGCTATTTCCCCAGATGCCTTGGTGGCCGTCTTGAATCTGTTGGACGACGGAGTCAAGTTCGTCACGAGCCACAGTTTGTGGCCGACCATGATGCAGGCGCTCTCCCTTCACGAGGACCGGGCCGATGATCACGGACAGAACCTGACGCGACGCGAGAATGACGTCTTCGACCTGCTCCGCGACGGACTCACCGATCGGGAGATTGCCGAAGTTCTGACATTGTCGCTTTGGACTGTTAAGCATCATGTCGTCAACATATTGCGCAAGCTTGATATGACCAGCAGACGCGAAGCGGTCAAAAACCGGTCGACGGTGCGCTTAAGGGAGTCTCAACATCCTGACGAGTAGCTGAACATTTGGCCGTTACCGAGTTCGCTTGTTGTGTAGATGGGCACGGTGCAGGCTTGTGAGGGCAGCGCGATCCGACTGGGCTCGGATCAAAGTCTGACACGCCCCTGTGCGGCGCTGCGCGAATGCGAGCGGCCGCCAGGCAGCTGGCTCCATAATCCCGTACGCAAACGCTCGAGTGACGCGGCCAGGTTTTTGGTCCGCCGTGCTCTTGCCGGGCTGCGTCAGACGGCGCCGACGACCGCCATACCCGCGACGCAGACCAGGACGAGGATGAGCCATGTGGCGGCTGCGCCGACGCGCTGCAGCGCCGTGACGTTGTAGTAGCCCGCTGCCGTTTCGGCTTTGCGCGTGCGCCAGCGGACGATGAGCTGCATCAGCACGAGCAGGGCGATGATGCCGGTGAAGACCGAATGGAAGAAGAGGGCGGCGAGGATCAAGATCGGCAGTCCGACCCACCAAAGCATGGGGGAGATTGCGGCCACCATCCGGCCGCCGTCGAGCGGCGCCACCGGAATCAGGTTGAAGAGCTGCAGGAAGAAGCCCGTGTAGGCGAGTGACGCGTAGAGACCCGCCGATGCCGCCGGCGCGACGAAGATGCCGATGGCGAGGACGACTGCGCTCGCCACGGTGCCGAAAACAGGGCCTGCCGCGGCGATCTTGAACTCCTGCCAGGCATCAAGCGGATGCTGGCGCAGTGCGATGTAGGCGCCGAAAAACGGCACGAACACCGGCAGGGTGGCGCGCAGACCCTCCCGGCGAATGGCGAAGTAGTGACCGAGTTCGTGGACGGCGAGGATGGCGACGAAGCCGACGCCGAAGGGCCAGCCGAACGCGAGGCCGTACAGGAAGATCGAGGCGAGCCCCGAGAGCACGGTGAGAATGAGTTTGAACTTGAGCAGCACGAACAGGATCGCCTTGAGCTTGCCGAGGATGACGAGCACGGCGGCCATGGCTCCGCCCAGCTTGGTTCTCAGGCCGCTACGACGCCTGCCGACGACGCGGTCGGCGACGACTTCCGGTGAAAGGGGATCCTCGGACACCTGCGAGACCTCCCGGTCCTGACGGCGAAGGCCGCCCATGCCTAGTAACGAAACTATAAGGCATTTCCCTTGGCGTCGTGGTAGAAATCTGCGGCACTGCGCAAAGCGGCAGGACGCGCTGCCGCTGCCATCCCGCCACTTGACGCCCGAAGGGCGCTTCCGTTACTCTCTGTTAACGTTGTAACTTAACGGGGTGCGAATGCTCTTGGACGTGCTGGCGCGCCGCGCGCTTCTCTACGACTTTTACGGCCTCGCCTTGCGCGAGCGCCAGCGCAAGGCGTACCAACTGCACTACCTTGAGGACCTGTCGCTCGCCGAGTGCGCCGAGGAGCTGGCCTGCAGCCGTCCTGCCGCGCTCCTGCTCGTGCGCCGCGCCGAGAAGACGCTCGAGGAGCTCGATGCCGCCATCGGCAGCATCGAGCAGCACGAACGCGAGGTCGCGGCCTGGCGGGCGGTGATCGCGGCAGCCGGGGATGGGAACCTTGGGCGCGTCCGCGACACTGCGCAAGATCGGCTGAAGGAGCTGGCGGCAGATGTTTGAGGAACTGCAAGAGCACCTGCGCCAGACCTTCGACCGGTTGCGCGGCCGCGGCAAGCTGACGCCCGACGACATCAAGAAGGCCTTGCGCGAGGTGCGCATCGCGCTGCTCGATGCCGACGTCCATTTCAGCGTGGCGCGCGATTTCGTGGCGCGACTCGAGCCGCGCCTGCTCGGGCAGGACGTGCTCGACAGCCTCACGCCGGGCCAGACCGTGCTGCACCACGTTCAGGAGGAGCTGCAGGAACTGCTGGGAGGTGAGGCGCAGCAGATGCGCCTCGGCGGACCGGCGCCGCACGTGGTGCTGCTGCTCGGGCTGCAGGGCGCGGGCAAGACGACATTCGCGGCCAAGCTCGCGCTGCGCCTCAAGCAGGAGCAGCACTGGCCGCTCCTGGTCGCCTGCGACCTCAAGCGGCCCGCGGCGATCGAGCAGCTCGCCGTTCTCGGGGGACGCATCGACGTGCCGGTCATGCGCCCCGACTCGGGCGACCCCGTCGCGGCCGCCGCCGCCGGCGTGGCCAGGGCCCGCAGCGCGGGCCAGGACGTTGTCCTGATCGACACCGCGGGCCGCCAGCAGGTGGATGCGGAGCTGATGGCGGAGCTGAAGGCCATCAAGGGCGCCGTGGCGCCGCAGGTGTCGCTGCTGGTGCTCGACGCCATGACGGGGCAGGCGGCGATGGAGACAGCCAAGACGTTTGCCGCCGAGATCGGCATCGACGGCGTCGCGCTTGCCAAACTGGACGGTGACGCGCGGGGCGGCGCAGCTCTCTCTGTGCGGGCCGCCACCGGCAAGCCGATTCTCTACGCTTCCTTGGGGGAACGCCCCGAACAGCTCGAGATCTTCCACCCGGACCGCATGGCCCAGCGCATTCTCGGCATGGGCGATGTGATGGGCCTCATCGAGCGCGTGCAGAAGCAGGTTTCCGAGCAGAAGGCCGGCGAGATGCAGGGGCGCCTCAAGAAGGGCGAGGTAACCCTGGACGACCTGATGGACCAGCTGCAGTCCGTGCGCAAGATGGGATCCCTGCGCGACCTCCTCGGCATGATCCCGGGCGTGTCGCGCAAGATGAAGGACACGCAAGTGGACGAGGGACAGATCGGCAGAAGTGTTGCCATCCTCCAGTCGATGACGCGCCAAGAGCGTCGAGACCCGCGTCTTCTCGACGCCAGCCGCCGCCGCCGCATCGCGAAGGGCTCGGGAACGAGCGTTTCCGATGTGAACCGGCTGCTGCGCCAGTTCGAAGAGATGCGCCGGATGGCAAAGGCGATGCGCGGTATGCGCGGCGGCAGAATGCCGCAGTTGCCGCCGCTCGAGAGGAGGTGAGCGAACTGGCCGTCAAGATCCGTTTGCGCCGCATGGGCGCCAAGAAGAACCCGTTCTACAGGATCGTGGTCGCCGACAGCCACTCGCCGCGGGATGGGCGTTTCATCGAGGAGATCGGCTACTACGATCCCAAGAAGCAACCCGCGGTGATGGAGATCCAGGCTGAACGCGCCGCGTACTGGCTCAAGAGCGGTGCACAGCCCTCACAGACCGTCCGCGATCTCCTGCGTCGGGCAGGTGTGGTAGGCGGTAGCCAGGGGGAAGGGACCGACTGATGGAGAACGCGCTGAGGCTCCTGGTGCGATCTCTGGTGCGCGACCCCGATGCGGTGCGCATCGAGCGCCATGACGAGGGCAAGAGGCTCCTCTTCGTGGTCTGCGTCGCTCCGGAGGACGTCGGCCGGGTCGTGGGCCGCGGTGGCCGGATCGCGAAGTCCCTGCGCACGCTGATGCGCACAGTGGGCGAGCGGGAGGGTCACCAGGTCGTCGTCGAGGTCAAGTGAGGCTCGAGGTCGGGCGCATCGTTGCCGCCCAGGGCTTGCACGGCGAGGTCCGTGTGCTGATGGACGATCCGTCCATCCCGCTCGCGGGACGCTCTTTGCAAGTGGAGGGCGAGCAGGCGGAGCGCCGTGTGGAGCGGGAAAGGCCCTGGAAGGCCGGACGCGTCATCGCGTTGAGCGGTGTCGCTGGGCGCGGCGAGGCCGAGCTGCTGGTGGGCCGTCACCTGTTCGGTGACGACGTGGGCCGGCCGGAGTTGGGCGAGAACCGCTACTACGTGCACGACCTGATCGGCTGTGACGTCCTCGACGAGACCGGCAGGCTGCTTGGCCGCCTGCAGGCCGTCGAGCCGAAGCCGGCGCAGGACATCTGGGTTGCGGAGGGTCCTCTCGGGACCTACCTCATCCCCGCGGTGCGCGCCACGGTGCTGGCGGTTGATCCGCAGGCAAGGCGCATCACGGTGCGGGGAGGCGGCGTGCTTGGGCCGGACGCTGCTCGTTGACATCGTCGGGCTTTTCCCCGACGTCGTTGCGCAGGGCCTCGGCACGAGCGTGCTGGGACGAGCGCAGGTCCGCGGCCTGCTCGCCGTACGGGCGGTGCAGTTGCGGGACTACGCGCTCGGGCGCCATCTGTCGCTTGACGACGAGCCGTATGGCGGCGGTGCCGGCATGCTGCTCAGACCGGAGCCGGTACTGCGCGCGATTCGCGCCTTGCGCCGGCCCATGTCGCAGGTTGTCCTGCTGGCAGCAGATGGGGCAAGATTCGATCAGAGCGCGGCGCAGGAGCTCGCGCACTGCGATCACCTCATCCTGCTTTGCGGGCACTACGAGGGCTTCGACGCCCGCATCCGCCACTTCGTCGATCGCACGCTGTCGCTCGGGGATTTCGTGCTCAGCGGCGGCGAGCCGGCCGCGCTGGCCATCGTCGACGCGGTGGCGCGCCTGAGACCCGGCGTGATCGAACCCCGGTCCCTGGTCGAGGAGTCGTTCAACCACGGTCTGCTGGAGGCCCCGCAGTACACCAGACCGCCTGTGTTCCAGGACATCGCCGTGCCGCCCATCCTGCTCTCCGGCCACCACAGGCGCATCGACGACCACCGCCACGCGGTGGCGCGCAAGCGCACGGGGCGCCTGAGGCCCGGCGGCACCAGAGGAAACGCTGCAAGGACCCCTTGAGAGGAGGGCTGAGCATGGACCAGATCCGACGCATCGAGGAGGCGCAGCTGCGGTCCGACGTGCCGGAGTTCCGGCCGGGAGACACCGTGCGCGTCCACGTCAAGGTCGTCGAGGGCACCCGAGAGCGCATCCAGGCATACGAGGGCGTCGTGATCGCCCGCAAGCACGGCGGCCTGCGCGAGACGTTCACCGTCCGCCGCGTCACCTACGGCGTGGGCGTCGAGCGCACGTTTCTGCTGCACTCGCCGCGCATCGACCGCATCGAAGTGCTGCGCCACGGCGTGGTGCGCCGCGCCAAGCTGTACTACCTGCGTGGCCTGAGCGGCAAAGCCGCGCGCATTCGCGAACGGCGGTAGGCTACCGGCGGGGGCGCCAGGGCGCCCTCGCCGTTCTCGGTTTTGCCAACGTGCGGAGGTGGGATATTGTTCGGGGGACAGCCCCGCAAGGCGTTGCGCGACACGCTGGAGACCGTCATCGTCGCTGTCGTGCTGGCGCTCGTCATTCGCACGTTTGTGGTCGAGCCGTTCGTCGTGGACGGCTTTTCGATGCAGAACACCCTGCAGAACCATGAGCGGCTGCTCGTCAACAAGCTCACGTTCCACTTCGCGAGTCTGCACTATGGCCAGATCATCGTCTTCCAGCCGCCCCTCGCGGGGCAGGGAGACTACGTGAAGCGCGTGATCGCAACCGGCGGACAGACTGTCTCAATGGTCAACGGCCAAGTCTTCGTCGACGGCAAGAAGATGCCGCAGCCCTTCCTCCACCGGCATGGCGTGAGTACGCAGGACAGCTGGAGCATGCCGCCGCTCAAGGTGCCCAAGGGCGACATCTTCGTGCTCGGCGACCATCGCGCCGCCAGCGAGGACAGCCGCTTCTTCGGACCGGTCAGGGTGTCGGCGGTGCAGGGCGTGGCGTTCTGGGTGATTTGGCCGCTACAGGACTTCGGCCCGATCCCATACTAGGCCTGTCAACCACCCCGCGGCTGAAGCCGGGGGCATCCGGGGCTAAGGGACGGTGAGCGCAGGCGCCGGGTTTCCCGTCGCCCGCATCCGCACCGGCAGGGAGGTGGGCCTTGTGGCTGGCGGACAGCCCATGCACATGCAGCGGGCCGAGATGGTGCTGCGCGACGCGCGGCACCATCTCGACCTCTGGCTCGAGGTTGCGGACGCCCGTGCGCCCCTTGCGTCGCGACTTCCCCGCCTTCGCCATCTCCTGAAGGATGTGGAGGGTGCGCTCATCCTCACGCACGTGGACCTGGCGGACCGCGAGGCCGTGGCCCTTTGGCAGGCGGTCCTGCCTGAGCCGTGCTTCTTCATCAACGCCCGCCAGACAGTTCCCGTCGCCCTCAGGCGCTGGCTCGGCGCGCGCATGGGCAGGCCGCCCCTGCGGCTGTTCGTCGCTGGTCTGCCGAACGTCGGCAAGTCCACGCTGATCAACCGCCTGGCTGGGGCCCACGTGGCACCTGTCGGGGCGCGCGCCGGCGTGACCCGCGCGGAGACCTGGGTGCGGCGCGGCGATCTTGCGATCCTGGACCTTCCCGGCATCCTGCCGCGCGATCCGAGCATCCTGGCGGCGGCGCTCGGCCTGGTGCCCGAGGGGCAGTACGATCCCGAGGAGGCGGCAGCGGCGGTCCTGGACCGCCTGCCGGCAGCGGCGGACCGCTACGGCATCGACGTCGACCAGGTGGTCTGCCTCGAGGCCGTCGCGCGCAGCCAGCGCCTTGTCGGGCGCGGCGGAGCCCACAACCTCGAGCGCGCGGCGGCCAGGGTGCTGCAGGATTTGCGCGACGGCAGGATCGTGCCCGCGCAGCTGGAGTGGCCCGATGCCGAATAGGGAGCGCCTGCAAGGCGCCGTGCGGCGCAGCGAGGAGCTGCGGGCGTGGGGCCATCTGCTGCTCTGCGGCCTGGACGAGGTCGGCCGCGGCGCCCTGGCTGGACCCGTGGCTGCCGGCGCCGTGGTGCTGCGGGAACCTCTCGACCTGCCGGGCCTCGACGACTCCAAACTCCTGACACCTCTCCAGCGTCGGCGGCTCGCGCCGCGGATCCGCGCGCAGGCGGCGGCCACGGCCGTTGGCTACGCCCAGGCGCGCGAGATCGACCGCATCGGCATCGTGGCGGCGACGCAGCTTGCCATGCGCCGGGCGCTCGCGCGGCTCGGCGTCGTGCCGGACCACCTGCTGCTGGACGCCTTCCCCCTGCCTGGCGTCGAGCTGCCGCAGCTCGCCCGCGACAAGGGAGACCGGCTGTTCCAGGAGGTTGCCGCCGCTTCGGTGATCGCCAAAGTGGAGCGGGACGCCTTGATGGAGCGCATCGCGGCGGCCTACCCAGCTTACGGCTGGCAGGGCAACAAGGGGTATGGGGCGCCCAGGCACCTTGAGGCGATCGGGCTCTACGGGTTGACTCCCTGGCATCGGCGCAGCTTCTGCCATAGCCTCGGCTTGCCGGCCGAAGGCGCCTGACAGGTCTGCGCAGGTCCGCCCACGGACCTCACTGGAAACGCAAACATATGCAGAGGTGCACGGACACGAAAAAGCAGGCCGGGCTGTGCCGGGCCTGCAAAATGCTCTTGGCCTTGGTGTGCCAGGCTCTGTCTAGTAGATGCGTCGGGCACCCATGTAGCGTTCCGACCAGTAGGGGTTCGCAAGGCTCGAGTACTGGGTGACCGTGCCCCAGTTCTCCGCCTGGATGAACTCGCCGTCGCCCATGTAGATGCCAACGTGGCTCGCGTAGCCTTCCGTGTCGAAGAAGACCAGATCGCCCGGTTCAAGGTCCGCGCGCGGGATTGGCGTGCCCGTCATGAACTGTGCACTCGCCGTGCGCGGCAGGGTGACGCCGAGCACGTGCCCGAGATACCAGACGAGGCCCGAGCAGTCGAAGCCGTACGACGGGTCGGCGCCGCCGAAGACGTAGCGCACGCCGAGGTACTTGGGCGCGAGGGCCGCAAGTTCCGCGCCGAAGTTGGAGGGCGACGGCACCGAGGCCGCAACCGCTTCCGCGCTTGGGATGACCAGGCTTGCCCCGATCTGCAGTGTGCCCGCGTTGATCGAGGGGTTGGCGGCTTCGAGCGCCGCGAGGGGTACGCCCTGGGAACTCGCGATCGACGACAGGGTGTCGCCCGCCTGGACGACATACAGGCTGCCGCGCGGGTCCGAGCCGCGCGAGACACCATGCGAGAGCACCGCGAACTCCCTGAACGTGTAGTTCGCCACGACACCTGTGGTCGGCAGTCCGTGCGCCTTCTGGAACGCCTTCACCGCCGCGAGGGTCGCAAGGCCGAAGTAGCCGTCCTCGTTCACTCGGTAGCCCATGTCGCGAAGCTTGAGTTGGAGAACCCTGACGTCCCGGTGGTCCTGGCTGCCGTAACGAAGAACTTTCTGGCCGAAGGCGGCGTGCCCGATTCCGGCGGGCAGGAGCATTGCGACAAGAGCGCCGCCCATCAACGCACCTGAAACCCGGTTCCTGTCGAACCGCAGGCGCAACGTGGAAACCCCCTTGAAAAATTGCCTCCGAGGTTAGCTCTGGGTTCGGGTCCAAGGGAGCAGACGACCCTACGCCTTGCGGCGATTCACCCGGCGATCGGGACCATGCCCGACGCTCGTTGGGTTCCCCGTAGACCGCTCATGCGGTCATTAGGCATGCAACCATTCTAACCACATGAAGTTGTCACTGTCACGTGGCAAATTGACCTTTTTAAGCAAACGTTGCGGCCAGATCCGCCCCTGTGTCCGACGGACCCGATGCGAGGGTCCGGCAGGCCGTTCTTCAGAGGAAGTGACGGCCGCGGACTGGACAGAAGGCACCCTGTTGCTGCAGGGTTGGCTGAGCAGGAAATGCTACCGGTGCGCCGAATGCAGCCGGGACGTTCGGAGCCCTGCCCAAAGGGCCGGACCCGGCACGGGAGGAAAGCCATTGCGACCGCTCATCATCGTGGAGAGCCCTGCCAAGGCCAAGACGATCGAGAAGTTCCTGGGACGCTCCTACAGCGTCCGCGCTTCGAAGGGGCACGTCCGCGACCTACCCAAGAGCCAACTCGGCGTCGCCGTCGACAACGATTTCGAGCCGCGCTACATCACCATCCGCGGCAAGGGCGACGTCATCAAGGAGCTCAGGGAGGCGGCCAAGAAGGCCGACCGCGTCTATCTCGCCACCGACCCCGACCGCGAGGGAGAGGCGATCAGCTGGCACCTCGCTCAGGTGCTCGGCCTGAAGGACACGGAACCGGTGCGCATCGTGTTCCACGAAATCACGAAGGACGCCGTGCGCGGTGCCTTGCGCCACGCCAGGGCGATCGATTCCCGTCTGGTCGACGCGCAGCAGGCGAGGCGCGTGCTGGACCGGCTGGTCGGCTACCAGCTCTCGCCGCTACTCTGGCGCAAGGTGCGGCCAGGCCTCTCGGCCGGCCGCGTGCAGTCCGCCGCGGTGCATCTGATCGTGGAGCGCGAGGAGGAAATCCGCGCGTTCCGGCCGGTGACCTACTGGACGATCGCGGCGCAGCTGACGTCGCCCGACGGCGACGCGTTCACGGCGCGCTACCAGCAGGAGGGTGAGGAGGGCGAGCGCATCCTCGACGGCGAGCTGGCCGAGAGGATCGCGAGCGAGATAAAGGGCGGGGAACTGACGGTGGCGTCGGTGGACAAGCGCCGGCGCCGCCGCACGCCAGCGCTGCCCTTCACCACCTCGACCCTGCAGCAGGAGGCGTCGCGGCGGCTCGGCTTCACGGTGCGCCGCACGATGGCTGTGGCACAGGCCCTCTACGAGGGGCTCGAGCTGGAGGGCGAGGGTCACGTTGGCTTGGTCACGTACATCCGCACCGACTCGACGCGCATCGCGGACGAGGCCAAAGACGCTGTGGCCGCGTACGTCAGGGACAGATTCGGCGATGCCTACGCCCAGCCGGCCGAACGCCGGGAGCGCCGGCGCGTCGGCGTCCAGGACGCCCACGAGGCGATCCGCCCCACATCGGTGCTGCGCCACCCGGACAGCCTCAAGGCTTCCCTGACGCGTGAGCAGCTGCAACTCTACCGCCTGATCTGGCAGCGCTTCGTGGCGAGCGCGATGAGTCCGGCGGAATACGACCAGACGACGATCCGCCTCACCTTTGGCGACCACCCCTTCAGGGCGGTGGGCAGCGTGCTCGTCTTCCCCGGCTTCCAGGCCCTCACCGGCGCAGGCGAAGAGGACGACGCGGGTGAACTGCCGACGGTGCAGGCGGGGGATGCCTGCCGCTGCCAAAGCGCCGCGGCGGAGTCGCATGTCACGGAACCGCCGCCCCGCTATACCGAGGCGACGCTCGTCAAGGCGCTCGAGGAGCGCGGCATCGGCCGCCCGAGCACCTACGCCCCCACGATCCAGGTGATCCAGGACCGCAAGTACGTGGAGAGGGCCGACCGCCGCCTGCAGCCGACCGAACTCGGCGAGATTGTCGACGGTATGCTGCAGGAGCACTTCCCGGAGATCGTCGACCCGGAGTTCACCGCCGAACTCGAGGGGCGCCTGGACCAGGTGGAGGAGGGCCAGGTGGGTTGGAAGGCGGTCCTGCGCGACTTCTACGGACCCTTCCGCCGCGACCTCGAACAGGCGGAGGCGGCGATCGGCAAGGTCGAGCAGCAGGACGAAGTGTCGGACGTGCCTTGCGAGAACTGCGGGCGCATGATGGTGATCAAGCACGGCCGCTTCGGCCGCTTCCTCGCCTGTCCAGGCTACCCGGAGTGCAAGAACACGAAGCCCCTGCGCGAGCCGACCGGCGTCACCTGCCCGATTTGCGGCGGCGAGATCGTCGAGCGTCGCACGCGTCGCGGGCGGACTTTCTACGGCTGCGCCAACTACCCGGGCTGCACCTTCACCACGTGGAAGAGACCCGTGCGCGAGAGCTGCCCGCAGTGCGGCGCGTTTCTGGTCGAGCAGCCGCGCCGCGGCGGGCAGGGGGAGTATGTCTGCGTGCGCGAGGGCTGCGGCTACAGGCGGCCGATGGCCAGCGCGCGCTAGGTCCTGAGGAGGGACGCCCGATGCGGGTCGACGAGCTGGAGATCGCCCGGCTCATGGATCACCTGCGTCTGCGGAGCGCATCGCCGCACACGGTGCGGGCGTACCGTTCGGAACTCATGGCCCTGCAGGGCTTTCTCGCGGGCGAGGAGCTGACGCCCGGGCTCTTGCGGGCCTATCTCGCCAAACAGCAGAGCAGCGGCAAGGCGCGGCGCTCGATCGCCCGCTCGCTCTCCGCCGTGAAGGCGCTCGCCCGGCTGCGCCAGAGAACCGGCGAGAGCGTGCCGGAGTGGCTTTTCAGCGTGCGTGGGCCGAAGCTCGAGCGCCGCCTGCCCCAGTTCCTCAGCGTCGAGGAGATGGCCCGCCTGCTCAGCGCGCCCGAGGACGCATCGCCGCTCGGCCGGCGCGACCGCGCCATCTTCGAGCTGATCTACGCGAGCGGGTTGCGCGTCAGCGAGGCGGTGGGGCTCGATCTCCAGGATGTCTCGCTGGCCGGAAGGGAGTTGCGGGTGCACGGCAAGGGCGGCCGCGAGCGGATCGTGCCGTTCGGGCGCTCGGCCGAGCGGGCCCTGCGCATCTACCTCGGCGAGGCCAGGGGACTTCTCGCGCGCGGCGGCGATGCGCTGTTCCTGAACAGGCGAGGCGGCAGGATCACGCAGCGCAGCGTGCGGCGGATCCTGGAGGCCTACGAGCAGGCGGTCGGGCTGCCGCGCCGCGGCCCGCACAGCCTGCGGCACAGTTTCGCCACGCATCTGCTCGAGGGCGGCGCGGACCTCAGGGCCGTGCAGGAACTGCTCGGCCACCAGAGCCTGTCCTCGACCCAGATCTACACCCACGTGCAGGCGGGGCGGATGCGCGCCGTCTACCGGCAGGCGCACCCGCGCGCATAAAGTTGGCCAGGAGGTTGTTGTCTGTGGAGATTCCCCAGTTCCGCTCGACGACCGTGCTCGCGGTGGTCCGCGACGGCAGGGCGGCCATGGCCGCAGATGGTCAGGTCACGATGGGCGACGCGACGATCGTCAAGCATGGCGCGCGCAAGCTGCGCCGCCTCCATGAAGGCCAGGTCCTCGGCGGGTTCGCGGGATCGGTCGCCGATGCCCTGCTGCTCTTCGATGCCTTCGAGCGCCAACTGGCGGAGCAGCACGGCCAGCTCAGGCAGGCGGCGGCCGGACTCGTGCGCGCCTGGCGCCAGGACCGCATGCTGCGGCGGCTCGAGGCTCTGCTTTTGGTCTGCGACGCGAACCATGTCCTCCTCCTCTCCGGCCAGGGCGAGGTGATCGAGCCGGACGACGGCATCGCCGCAATCGGTTCGGGCGGGAACTACGCGCTCGCTGCGGCAAGGGCCCTGGCGGCCGAGACCAAACTGCCCGTGGGGGAGATCGCCCGCAAGGGGCTCGAGATCGCGAGCGAAATCTGCGTCTACACCAATGACCATATTACGGTCGAGGAGATCGGGGGCGGTGCGCGATGACGGCGGCGGAGATCGTTGCAGCCCTGGACCGCTTCGTGATCGGCCAGGACGAGGCCAAGAGGCGCGTCGCGATCGCCCTGCGCAACCGCACGCGGCGTCAGGAGCTCGAACCCACCTTGCGCCAGGAGGTCACGCCGAAGAACATCCTGATGATCGGCCCGACGGGCGTCGGCAAGACGGAGATCGCCCGTCGCTTGGCGCGCCTGGTGGGGGCTCCGTTCGTCAAGGTGGAGGTGACGCGCTTCACGGAGGTCGGCTATGTCGGCCGCGACGTGGAGTCGGTCGTGCGCGACCTCGTCGAGGTGGCGCTCAGGCTGGTGCGCGACGAGATGCGCCGCCAGATCGAGCCCGACGTGCACGTGGCCGCGGAGGAGCGCCTGGTCGACCTCCTGATGGGCGACCGCGGCGAGCGCCCGAACCCGTTCGCGACGCTCTTCGGCTTCGCGTCGCCGCAGGAGCCGGCGGGGCCGCCGGGCGGCGCCGAGAAGGACGGCGAGCGGCGGGAGAAGCGGCGGACCCTGCGCGAGCGCCTGCGGCGCGGCGAGCTTGAAGACGAGATGGTCGACGTGGACGTCGAGGAGCAGATGCCCCTGCCCGTCGCCGACGGCCAGGGCCAGATGCAGGAGATGCTGCAGCAGATGCTGCCGAAGCGGCAGAGGCGGCGCAGCATGAAGGTGCGCGACGCCCGCCCGATCGTGCGCATGCAGGAAGCGGACCGGCTGGTCGATCCCGACAAGGCGGCGCAGGAGGCCCTGCGCCGGGCGGAGCAGTCGGGGATCATCTTTCTCGACGAGATCGACAAGGTGGCGGCGCCCGGGGCCAGCCACGGTCCGGATGTCTCCCGCGAGGGTGTCCAGCGCGACCTTCTGCCAATCGTGGAAGGCACCACCGTCCAGACGAAGTACGGCCCGCTCACCACGGACCACATCCTCTTCATCGCCGCCGGCGCGTTTCACATCGCGAGCCCGCAGGACCTCATACCCGAACTGCAGGGTCGCTTCCCGATCCGCGTCGAGTTGCGCTCCCTCGGCGTCGAAGAGCTCCGGCGGATCCTCGTGGAGCCGGAGCACGCCCTGGTGAAGCAGTACGTGGCCCTGCTCGCGACGGACGGGCTCGAACTCGAGGTGACCGACGACGCAGTGCTCGCCGTCGCCGAATTCGCGCACCAGCTCAACGAGGAGACCGAGGACATCGGCGCGAGGCGCCTGCACGCCCTGCTCGAGCGCTGCCTCGAGGACGCCCTGTTCCGAGCGCCCGACCCTGGCCTCACGCATCTCAAGGTCGATCGCGACTATGTGGTTCATGAGCTCGGCGAGATCGCCGGCAATCCCGAACTCTCCCGCTACATCCTGTAGGCGAGCAGGCCAAAAACGCCATACCTGGGCCGGGACCTGGCGTCCCGGCCCTAGCCATGCATGTGGTCGCCGCGTACACCTACATCTAAGGGTATTGGCAGTGGCCAAGGAATAGGCTTTGTGGATAGGTACATATGGCCGTAGCATGTGAACAAGAGGTCGTGGAAGGTGGGAGTACGGATACAACACAAGGCCTAGAACGCGGCGCCTGGACCTCGAAAACGAGGCGCAATGGCCCCGGGCGGGTGCGACCCAGCGAATGTCCGTGCTATTCGGAGGTGGGCCAGATGGTCACAGCGGACCGCGTGATCGACGCCCGGGGCAGCTTCTGTCCGGGACCGCTGATGGAGATGATCCGTGCGATGAAGACAGCCGAGGTCGGGCAGGTCGTGGAGGTCCTGACAAGCGATTCAGGATCCAAGACCGACATCCCGAAGTGGGCGGAGAAGGCCGGCCAGGAAGTTGTCGAGATCGTGAGCGGCGACGACGGGGACGCCATCCTCGTGCGCAAGGTCAAGTAGAGGAGGGTCAGGCATGCCGAAGCGACTGCTGGTCATCGGATCGGGCACGGCTGGCCTCATGGTCGCGAACCTCGCGGCGCGGGGGCTCGACGCGAAGGTGCGGCGCCATGAGGTCGAAATCACCGTTCTGGGCGAGCGGGACGATTACGTCTACCAGCCCGGATTCCTCTACGTCGCGTTCGATCTGATGGATCCGCGCAACCTGGTGCGGCCGGTGCGCGACCTCCTCCACCCGGTGGTGCGCTTCGTGCACGATCGCGCCCAGCGTGTGGACGCGGATTCGCGCACCGTCCTGACGCAGGGCGGCGTGAGCCTGCCCTACGACTACCTCGTGATCGCGACAGGTTCGCGGATCAGTCCCGAGGAGGTGCCTGGACTCGCCGACGACGCCCACTGGTTCTATACCCTCGAGGGTGCCGTCAAGCTGCGCGAGGCGTTGCAGAACCTGCGCGGCGGACGCGTCGCGATCTCGGTCGGCATCCCGCACAAGTGCCCCGTCGCGCCGGTGGAGTTCACCTTGATGCTCGACGCGTGGGCCAGGACGCGCGGGCTGCGCGATCAGCTCGAGATCACCTACACGTACCCGGTCGCCCGCGCCCACACGATCCCCGCGGTGGCGGAGTTCGCGGAGGCCGAGTTCGAGCGGCGCGACATCAAGCTCGAGACGTTCTTCAACATGGAGTCCGTGGATACGCAGGGACACGTCCTGCACAGCCAGGAGGGCACCGACGTAGCGTACGACCTGCTGGTGACCGTACCGCCGCACAGGGGCGACGCGCTTGGCGGCGACTCCAGCCTGGCGGGCGGCGGCAACTGGTACCCGACCGACCGCCAATTCCTGCAGGTGCAGGGACACGACAACATCTTCGCGGTGGGCGACACGACCGATCTGCCGGTCTCGAAGGCCGGATCGGTGGCGCACTTCGAGTCCGAGGTGGTTTCGGACAACCTCGTGGGCCTGCTTTCGGACGGGCACCGCCCGGGGCACACCTACGCGGGACGCGCCTTCTGCTTCATCGAGACGGGGCTGGAAGAGGCGACATACATCTCGTTCGACTTCCAGCATCCGCCGGTGGTGCCGACGCCTTCGCGTTCGATCCACTTCTTCAAGCAGACCTACAACCAGATCCACTGGGCGAACCTCAAGGCCGTGATCTGAGGTCTTGAATCCGATTTGAACGGGGAGGCAAGGTACATGTCCGTCACGATGCCCGCGCCGACCGATGCGCCCAACCTGCCGCTCGAGGGCACGAACCTGGCCAACGCAGTCTTCGCGTCGCTGACGCCGCACATGGTCGCGCGCTTCGGCGAGGTGGCGGAATCGGCCACCACAGCGCTCGACTTCCTGACAGCCCCCGAGATCCTGAGTCTCCTGCGTCGTACGCGCGAAGTGGCGCCCCTGCTCGAACAGGGCATCGGCGTGCTTGCGGCCTTGGCCGGCTCCGACGACGTGTCGCAGGTAGCCGAGCGCCTCGGCGCCGCCGCAGCCAAGGCGGCCCAGGCTGCGGCGTCCGGCCGGAGGGTCGGGCTCAGGGAGCTGATGGCTCTCAGGCGCGAGCCTGCGGCCCAGCACGCGCTCCGTTTCCTCGTCGCCCTGATGCGCAACCTGCGCCCCGCCGGCTAGCCTAGGAGGTCAGATATGTCCAGCGATCGCCTGTCGTTCATCGTCGCGGCCGGACAGGCCGACCGCCTGTTGCCGGTGGCGGTGCTCGCCTCGGGCGCGGCCGCCATGCAGACCGAAGTGCAGATCTTTCTCACGATGTGGGCCGTCCTCGCCTTGTGCAAGGGCGCCGGGCGCGCTCCTGTCTCGGCCACCTACTCGGGCATGACGGAGACGTTCGGGGACCAGCTCCAAAAGCACCACGTCGGCTCGTTCGCCGAGATGGTTGCGCAGGCGAAGGAGATCGGCCCGGTGAAGGTCCTGGCCTGCGGCATGAGCATGGATCTGTTCGGCCTCACGCTCGAGGACCTGGACGATGTCGTGGATGGGGTGGCGGGTGTCGCCGGCTTCCTCGACAGCGCCCAGGAGGAACAAATCCTGTTCGTCTGAGACGGCCTCGTCTTGGGCGCCGCCCGCCGGCCGATCGGTCCGGCGGGCGGCGCTGCTTCGCCGGGGGGCGTGACGCTGGCCAGAGGACGCGAGCATGTGGCGCGGGGCCCGCTGGCGGATCGCCGCGAACCAGCAGGCGGCCGATCCCTTCCTTGCAATATGGAAGGCCGATCGCAGCCCGCCTGACCCGGAAGGCGCCGGGGCGACGTCATGCGGCAATCCCGCGGAGGGACCCCGGGGCGGTCTCACGCGGCGCGACCGCCTTTTCGCGAGGGCCGTCGCCCTGGCGATGGGAACCTGGCCCCGGTCCGTCGGCAGCGCTGGCAACGGGCTGTCCCCGGCCTCAGTTGAGCCGGCTTTGACCGCATGGTATACTGCGGAAGGCAAATTACGCACGCGTCACGATGCACTGGGCGGTGGCCCGGCAAGGACCGGGTTTCCCGGCGCAGAGGACCGGCGCGGCGGCAAAACCGAAAGGGAGGCATCACGTGTCCTACATTTCCATGAAGCAGCTCCTTGAGGCGGGCGTGCATTTCGGCCACCAGACCAGACGCTGGAACCCGAAGATGCGCCCGTACATTTTCACGGAGCGCAACGGCATCTACATCATCGACCTGCAGAAGACCGTGAAGAAGGTCGACGAGGCCTACCAGTACATGCGCCAGGTCGCACAGGACGGCGGTCGCATCCTCTTCGTCGGCACCAAGAAGCAGGCCCAGGAGTCCGTCGCCGAGGAGGCTACCCGCTGCGGCGAATTCTTCGTCAACCAGCGCTGGCTCGGCGGCACCTTGACCAATTTCGGCACCATCAAGAAGCGCCTGCAGCGCCTGACCGAGATCGAGCAGATGGAAGCGGACGGCCGCTTCGAGGAGCTGACGAAGAAGGAAGTCAGCGGGCTCGTTCACGAGAAGGAGAAGCTCGAGAAGTTCCTGGGCGGCATCAAGGGCATGAAGAACCCGCCGGCGGCGCTGTTCGTCATCGACCCGCGCAAGGAGCGCATCGCCGTCACGGAGGCCAACACGCTTGGCATTCCCGTGGTCGCGATCGTCGACACGAACTGTGACCCGGACGAGATCAGCTATGTGATCCCCGGAAACGACGACGCCATCCGAGCGGTCAAGCTGCTGACGGGCCGCATGGCGGATGCGGTTCTGGAGGGCAAGCAGGGAGTCCAGCTCGCCGAATAGGGCGGGCTTTCGGCGCCCCCGGGCAGAGCTCCGGGGGCGCCTGCCTACGAGTGCGGGAGGGAACAGCGTGGAGATTACGGCAGATATCGTCAAGGAACTGCGCCTTAAGACCGGCGCCGGCATGATGGACTGCAAGCGCGCCTTGCAGGAATCGGGCGGCGCCATGGACAGGGCGATCGAAATTCTGCGCGAGAAGGGTCTGGCCGCAGCGGCGAAGAAGGCGGGCCGCGTCGCCAAGGAAGGCGTCGTGGAGACCTACGCGCACGGCGGCGGCCGCATCGGCGTGATGGTCGAGGTCAACTGCGAGACCGACTTCGTCGCGCGCAACACCGACTTCCGCCAGGTCGTGCACGAGATCGCGCTGCAGGTCGCCGCGGCGAAGCCGCGCTGGGTGCGCCGCGAGGAAGTGCCCGAGGACACGATCGCCGCGGAGCGCCGCATCTACGATGCGCAGGCGCAGAACGAGGGCAAGCCGCCGCACATCGCGGAGAAGATCGTCCAGGGCCGTCTCGAGAAGTTCTTCCAGGAGTTCTGCCTGCTCGAGCAGGTGTACATCAAGGACGACAAGAAACGGGTGCAGGACCTCGTCGGCGAGCTTGTGGGCAAGCTCGGCGAGAACATCCAGGTGCGCAGGTTCGCACGCTTCGAGATCGGCGAGGAGATCGCGGGAAGCCAGGAGGCCTAGGCGATGGGCAGCGTGCGGGCCAAGTACAAGCGCGTCGTGCTGAAGCTGTCCGGCGAGATCCTGGCCGGCGAGGCCGGCTACGGCATCGACCCGCGTGTCGCGGCATCGATCGCGGAGCAGGTGCGCGAGGTACAGGACCTCGGCGTCGAACTCGCGATCGTCATCGGCGGCGGCAACATCTGGCGCGGCACGGCCGGCAGTGCGCTCGGCATGGACCGCGCCACCGCCGACTACATGGGCATGCTCGCGACGGTGATCAACGCGCTCGCGCTGCAGGACGCCCTCGAGCAGAAGGACGTGCCCACCCGGGTACAGACGGCGATCGAGATGCGCGAGGTGGCGGAACCCTACATCCGCCGCCGCGCCATGCGTCACCTCGAGAAGGGGCGGGTGGTCATCTTCGCCGCCGGCAACGGCAATCCGTACTTCTCGACCGACACGACGGCCGCCCTGCGCTGCGCTGAGATCGAGGCGGAGGTCATGCTGAAGGCGACGAAGGAGGAGGGCGTCTACGACGACGACCCGCGCCTCAACCCGAACGCCAAGCTGTTCCGCGAGATCAGCTACCTGGAGGTGTTGCAGCGCGGCCTGCGCGTCATGGACACCACCGCGACGTCGCTCTGCATGGACAACGGCATCCCCATCATCGTGTTCGACGTGAACCGCCCGGGCAACATCCGCAGAGCTGTCCTGGGGGAGCAGATCGGCACCTATGTAAGGGGGGACTGAGTTGCACGCCTTGCTCGAAGAGGCCCAGGTTCGCATGAAGAAGTCGGTGAGCCTCCTCAGGGAGGATCTCCAGTCGATCCGTGCGGGCCGCGCCACTCCGGCGCTGGTCGAGAAGCTGCATGTGGAGTACTACGGCACGCCCACGCCGCTGCAGCAGGTGGCGCAGATCTCGGTGCCGGAGCCTCGCCTTCTCGTGATCCAGCCGTGGGACAAGAGCCTCGTGCCTGTGATCGAGAAAGCGATCCTCAAGAGCGATCTCGGCATCTCGCCCTCATCGGACGGCGTCGTCCTGCGCCTCGCCATTCCGGCCCTGACCGAGGAACGTCGGCGCGAGCTCGTCAAGGTGCTGCACCGCAAGGCCGAGGAGGAGAAGGTCGCAGTGCGCAACGTGCGCCGCGACGCGCTCGAGCACCTCAAGGCGGAGCAGAAGTCCGGCAAGCTGCCCGAGGACGAGGCGAGGCGTCTCGAGAACGAACTGCAGAAGATCACGGACCGCATGGTCGCCGAGATCGACCAGACGGTCGCGGCGAAGGAGAAGGAGATCCTCGAGGTTTGACCTCACTCCTTGGCCTTTGGGAGGACGAGGCGCTCGAGATCTGTCGCCTGGCCGGGGTGCGGGCGGACGTCCGGCGGACCAGCCCGCCGCGTCCCTTCGACGGCGACCTCTGGCGGGTGGTGCAGCAGCGGGAAGGCCCCGAGGGTCTCTTGCTGGTGCTGGCGAGGTTCAAGTCCCAGCCGGAGGAACCACGATGAACTACGGCGCGCGTCATGTAGCCATCATCATGGACGGGAACGGCCGCTGGGCGGCCGCCCGCGGCGAGCCGCGGGTCGTCGGCCACCGGGCGGGCCTCGAGGCCCTGCGCCGGGTCGTGCGCGCGGCGCCGTCGCTCGGTCTCGAGTACCTCTCCGTCTACGCCTTCTCGACAGAGAACTGGAAGCGTCCACCCGAGGAGGTGGACGCGCTGATGAATCTCCTCGTGGAGTACCTGCGCTCGCAGATCGACGAACTCGACCGCGAGCATGTCAAGATGCTCTTCATCGGGGACAGCACGGCACTGCCGGAGCTCTGCCAGGAGGAGATGGAGCGGGCCGTCCGGCGCACCAGCCAGAACACCGGCCTCAAGCTGGCGATCGCGATGAACTACGGCGGGCGCGACGAGATCGTGCGCGCCGTGCGCCGCGTGCTGGCGGCCGGTCTGGATCCCGCCGCCCTCGACGAAGGCAGCTTCGCCAGCCACCTCGATACGGCCGACCTGCCCGATCCCGATCTCGTCATCCGGGCGAGCGGCGAGATGCGTCTTTCGAACTTCATGCTCTGGCAGACCGCCTACGCGGAGATCTACGTGACGCCGCAGTACTGGCCCGATTTCGACGGGGCCGTGCTGCAGCAGGCGCTTGAGGTGTTCGCCCAGCGCGAGCGCCGGTTTGGCGGTCTCGGCTGATGCGGGGAGCACTCTGGCTACGCGTCGCGAGCACCATCGTCGTCGCCCCGTTCGTCATCCTGCTCGTCTGGGCCGGCGGATGGTGGCTGATGGTCGGGCTCGCGGGCTTCTATCTGCTCGGTGCGCATGAGTGGAGCCGCATCTGCGAGGAGGGCGGCTCGATCCCGGTGAGCTGGCTGAACTTCTTCGGCGGCCTGCCCATCCTCTATCTGGGCTTCAGCGGCCACCTCACCATGCTCTGGCCGGTGCTCGCCACGCTGGTCGCCGTGAACCTCGTCATACCGCCGTTCATCGGCCTTTCCGGCGGCACGGTGGGCATGGACCTCTTCGGCCAAGTCTACATCGCCCTGCCGCTCTCCTTTCTCGAGCTTCTGCGCCACCACGGCTTCCTGCCGGCGCTGCTGGCGCTCGTGCTCGTCTGGGGCAGCGACATCGGCGCGTTCTTCGTCGGGTCGGCGATCGGCAGGCATCCGCTCTCACCCCGCCTGTCGCCGAAGAAGACCTGGGAAGGGCTGATCAGCGGCATTCTCACGGCCGGCCTGCTTGGCCTCCTGCTGATCCCGCCGTGGCAGCACCGCAGCCTCCTGTTCGGCCTCGGCGTCGGTCTCGCCGCAGGCATCCTCTCGTCGGTCGGGGATCTCGGCGAGTCTGCGATCAAGCGCTGGGCCAACGCCAAGGACTCCGGGCGCTTCATGCCGGGACACGGCGGCCTGCTGGATCGCGTCGATTCCCTTCTGTTCGCCCTGCCAGCCCTATACTATCTCCTCAGGTAGCTGGCGGGAGGCTTGTACGATGGCCCTCTGGCGCGGGCTGCTCGTACTCGTCATCGGCTACCTCGGCCTGCGCTTCGCTTTGCCGGTCACCTACCCTCTGCTCCTGGCGCTGCTCCTCGCGGCGGTCGTCGAGCCGCTGGTGCGCCAGCTGGGCGGGTACGGCGTGCCGCGGTCCGTCTCGGCGGTCGCGGCGCTCGGCACCCTTGGCACGCTCCTGCTGCTGGCAACCTTCTGGCTCCTGCGGGCGGCCGTCCTCGAGACCTGGCGCCTATCGAAGCTTTTGCCGACCGCGGTCGCCGAGATCTCGCGCCAGCTTGCGAACATCTGGCCCAGGGCAGTCCTCGGCCCGCCGCCGAAGCTCTCGGCGAACCTGCTCGGCAGCTTCTCCGCCGGCGCCTTCCACGCAGCCGCGCAGCTGCCCGACATCGTGCTCGCGGCGCTGGTGACGGTGGTCGGGGCCTACCTTCTGGCCAGGGATTTGCCGGACCTGCGTGCGAACCTTCAGGTGCGCCTGCCGGAGCTACCAGGCTCGTCCGGCCACCTTGGGCGCGTCGCGTGGCGTGCGACGGTGAACTACCTGAGGGTTCAGCTGCTGCTCGCGTCCGTGACGGCGGCGGTGACCGCGCTGGGGCTCGGGATCGTCGGAGCGCCTTACGTGCTCCTCGCGGCTCTGCTGGTCGGGCTGATCGACGTCGCCCCGGGGCTTGGCCCCGGTACGGTGCTCGGACCGTGGGCCCTGCTGGCCGTGCTGTTCGGGCACGTCGGACTGGGCGTCCGGATCGGCGTTGTCCTGCTGCTGACGTCGCTGGTGCGGCCTGTGCTGGAACCGAGGCTGGTCGGTGGTCGGGTGGGCTTGCACCCGCTCGTCGCACTCGCCAGCATGTATGTTGGACTCAGGCTGTTCGGCGTCGTCGGCTTTGCGGCCGGACCCGTCCTCCTGGCGACGGCCTGGGCTGCCTATCTTGGGGAGGCGCATGCGTGAACCTCGTCGTGCTCGGTGCAACCGGTTCGATCGGCAGTCAGACGCTGGAGATCGCGAGAAGGCGCGGCCATCGCGTCCTGGCCGTCTCCGCCCGACACGGCGCTGACGGGCTTTGGCGCATCCTGGACGAATTCCGGCCCGAGGCGTATGCCTTTGATCTGGGCGAGGACCGCCCTTCGAGCGGGCGCAGGATAACGGGCGAAGGAGCGCTTACGGAACTCGCGCTGTGGCCCGGGGCGGACGCCGTCGTCGTGGCGGTCAACGGGTTTTCGGGCCTCATGCCGATGCTCGCGGCGCTCAACGCGGGTCGGCGCGTCGCCGCCGCGACGAAGGAGTCGATCATCGCGGGCGGTGATCATCTGCAGGGCGCGGTCGAGAGCGGGCTTTTGCTGCCGGTCGACTCGGAGCACGCCGCGGCGTTCCAGTTGCTCTTGCAGCGGCGGCCCGAGGAGGTGCGGCGGCTCGTCATCACGACGTCGGGCGGCGCCCTGCGCGACTGGCCTCTCGATAATCTGGCGCAGGCGAGGCCGGAGGACGCCCTGCGTCACCCCAACTGGAACATGGGCCAGCTCGTGACGATCAACTCCGCAACCCTGATGAACAAGGGCATCGAGGTGCTGGAGGCGCACGTGCTGTTCGGCCTGCCGCTATCGCAGATCGACGTCTGGATCCATCCGACGCAGATCGTGCATGCCCTCCTCGAGACGGCGGACGGGGCCCTCTACGCCGCCCTGGCGCGGCCGAACATGATGCTGCCGATCGAGCAGGCGCTGACGCATCCGGACCTGCCCCAGGGAGCCGTGAGGCCGCTCGAGCCGGAAGATCTCTCCGAACTCACCTTCCGGCGGCCGGACCCGAGGCGCTATCCTTCCTTGCGGCTCTGTCGCGAGGTGGGTACAATAGGCGGCACGATGCCGGCCGTGCTTTGCGCGGCCAACGAAGTCGCCGTATCGTGGTTTCTCGCAGGTGCTCTCCCCTTCACCGAGATCGTACCGGTCGTGGCGGACGTCGTGCAGGCGCACAAGCCTGTGGCGAACCCCGACCTTGAAGCATTGCAGGCGAGCGACCGCTGGGCGCGCGAGGCCGCGGAAAACGCTCTACGGAGGCGAGAGCGGCGATGACAGCCCTGCTCTTCATCGTCATCCTGGTTGGTCTCGTGGTGATCCACGAATTCGGTCACTTCATGGTGGCCAAGGCGTCCGGGGTCAGGGTCGAGGAGTTCTCGGTCGGATTCGGGCCGCGCCTCTTCGGTTTTGAGGCCGGAGGCACGCTCTACGCCTTCCGGCTGTTCCTGATCGGCGGCTATGTGCGGCTCTACGGCATGGAGCCCGGCCAGCCCGAGACGGCGGACAGCTTCAACGAGAGGCCGCTCTGGGCCCGCGTGCTCACGATCGCGGCGGGCCCGGGCATGAACATCGTGCTGGCGATCGCGCTCTTCTGGATCCTGGACTCGGGCATCGGGTTGCCGCAGATCGCGCCGGGCCCGCCGACGATCGCGCAGCTTGAGCAGGGCATGCCCGCGCAGCGTGCTGGCCTTCGGCCGGGCGACCGGCTGCTGCGGGCGAACGGCAGAGATCTGCCGAACTGGCAGGCCTTGCTCCAGGTGGTCTCCCGGTCGCACGGCCGCCCGATCCGCTTCCTGGTGCAGGAGGGCAGCGCCCGCAAGCTGGTGACCCTGACGCCGGTGCCGGACAGGGCGGCCCGGGGCCAACTGCACATCGGCGTGCTGGCGGCTACGCGCAACGTGCCGATGCCGTTGCTCGGCGGACTCGGGGCGGGCGTCCGGCAGACCTTCGCTGTCGCCAACCTGCTCGTCACGGCGCTGGTCGGCGCCGTGGTGCACGGGCGCGCGCCACCCGTCTCGGGCATCGTCGGCATCTACGGCGCCGTCCAGCAGGCGGAGGCCGCCGGCGCGGGACAGGTGATCTGGCTTGCCGCGGTGCTGTCGGCGAACCTCGCGGTGGTCAACCTCGTGCCGTTCCCGCCGCTCGACGGCGAGCGCCTCCTGCTCCTGTTCGTCGAGTGGGTGCGCCGCGGCAGGCGGCTCGACCCAAACCGCGAGGCGCTCGTCAATACGATCGGGCTCGCGCTGCTACTCGTCCTGGCCGTGGTTTTGGCGTACCATGATGTCGTACATATGCACGGGACGCTCTGAGCCCGGGCCCCGGGAAGGGAGGCATCGCCCCGCCTGAATGAGGCGGGATAACTATGGCTATGACGCGACGTCCCACCCGCGTCGTGCGGGTTGGGGATCACCTGAAGATCGGCGGCGACAATGCGGTCGTCGTGCAGACGATGACCAAGACCGACACGCGCGACGTGCCTGCCACATTGGACGAGATCTTCCGCCTGGTCCAGGCCGGCTGCGAGATGGTGCGACTCGCCGTTCTGGACCGCGAGGCGGCCGAGGCGCTCAAGGAGATCAAGGCCGCGAGCCCGATCCCGATCGTCGCCGACATCCACTTCGACTACCGGCTTGCGCTGATCGCGCTGGAGTCCGGCGTCGACAAGCTGCGTCTCAACCCGGGCAACATCGGCAGCCCAGACCGGGTGCGCGCGGTGGTTGCCGAGGCGAAGAGCCGCTCGGTGCCGATCCGGATCGGCGTCAACGCGGGATCCCTCGAGAAGGACCTGATCGAGAAGTACGGGCATCCGACGCCCGAGGCGATGGTGGAGTCCGGCCTGCGCCATCTGGCCATCCTGGACGACCTCAACTTCGACCAGGTCATCGTGTCGCTCAAGGCGCCGGAGGTCGGGCTCACCGTGGAGGCGTACCGCCAGTTCGCCAAGGTGAGCGACGTGCCGCTGCACCTCGGCGTGACCGAGGCCGGCACCGTCTGGTCTGGTTCGATCCGCTCCGCCGTGGGTCTTGGCATCCTGCTCGCGGAAGGCATCGGCGACACCATTCGCGTGTCGCTGAGCGGTCCCGCCGTCGAGGAGGTCAAGGTAGCGAGGGAGATCCTGCGCGCGACGGACCGTCGCGTCTTCGGACCGACCGTCTACGCCTGCCCGACCTGCGGCCGCTGCGAGATCGATCTGCAGAAGGTGGCGGCCGAGGTGGAGGAGCGCGTGCAGGGCTTCACCGTGCCCTTGCGCATCTCGGTCATGGGCTGCGCCGTGAACGGCCCGGGCGAGGCGCGCGAGTCCGACGTCGGTCTCGCGGGCGGCCGGGGTTTCGGCTTCCTCTACAAGGATGGCAAGATCGCCGGCAAGGTCAGCCAGGCAGAGATGGTCGACAGGCTGGTGGAAGAGGTCCGCAGATTGGACGAGGAGGCCAAGTCCGGTGCCCAAGGGCGGTAAAGACAAGGAGTTCGTTCGCGAGATCGCCGATCCCGCGGTCGACTTTTCGCAGTGGTATGTGGATGTCGTGCAGAAGGCGGAATTGATCGACTACGCTCCGGTGCGCGGCTGCATCGTGTTCAGGCCGTACGGCTACAACCTTTGGGAGCGCACCCAGGAGGCTCTTGACCGCCGGTTCAAGGCGACAGGCCACCAGAACGCCTACTTTCCGCTGCTCATCCCGGAGAGCTTCCTCCTGCGCGAGGCGCAGCACGTCGAAGGCTTCACGCCCGAGGTGCTCTGGGTGACGATGGGCGGCGACGAGATCCTGCCGGAGCGTCTTGCCATCCGGCCGACGTCGGAGGCCATTATCGGACCGATGTACTCCCGCTGGGTGCAGTCGTACCGCGATCTGCCGATCCTGATCAACCAGTGGTGCAGCGTCGTGCGCTGGGAGAAGGCGACGCGGCCGTTCCTGCGCACTGCGGAGTTCCTCTGGCAGGAGGGACACACGGCGCACGCCACGGCGGAAGAGGCACAGGATGAGGCAATGCGCATGCTCGAGGTCTACCGCGACTTCTACGAGAACGAGATGGCGATCTGGGTCGTGCCGGGACAGAAGACCGAGTCCGAGAAGTTCCCGGGCGCCTTGCGCACCTACTCGGTGGAGGCCCTGATGGGCGACGGTCGCGCACTGCAGGCCGCGACGTCGCACAACCTCGGCCAGAACTTCGCGCGGGCCTACGAGATCCGCTACCTCGACCAGGGCGGCCAGCTGCAGGACGCCTGGACGACCTCCTGGGGGCTGTCCTGGCGCGCCTTGGGGGCCCTCATCATGGTGCACGGCGATGCCCGCGGCCTTGTTCTGCCGCCCAAGATGGCGCCTACGCAGGTCGTGATCGTGCCGATCGGCCAGGGACCGGAGGGCGACGCTGTGCGCACGCGCGCCCGCCAGCTCAGGGAGCAGCTTGCGGAGGTCGCGCGCGTCCATCTGGACGATCGCGACGAGTACACCCCCGGCTGGAAGTTCAACGCCTGGGAGCTGCGCGGCGTGCCGCTGAGGCTCGAGATCGGCCCGCGCGATCTGCGCGAGCACCAGTGTGTCCTGGTCCGCCGCGACACGGGCGACAAGCTCGTATCGTCGCAGGAGGGGCTGGACGTGCAGGTGCGGGCCCTGCTCGGAGAGATCCAGGACAACCTTCTGCGCCGTTCGCGGCAACGCGTCGAGGAAAGCACGATCGAGGTGCACTCGCTGGCGGAGATCGATGCGGTCGTCTCGGCCCGCCGCGGTTTCGCGGCGGGAGGCTCTTGCGGCGACGCCGCCTGCGAGGAGCGCGTGCGGCAGGAGACAGGCGCGACGATCCGCAATATACCTCTGCAGCAGCAGCCGGTGCACGAGTGCGCCGCCTGCGGCGGGGAAGCCAAGCAGTATGTCCTCTGGGCCCGCGCCTACTAGGTCAGGATCGGGATGGAGATTGTGAATAGGTTGGCAAGACCGGCTGTTACCGTGATCGTGCCCGCGTACGACGAACAGGAGACGATCGCTTCGGTCGTCGCGGTGCTCGTCGACCACCCGCTGGTCGACGAGGTGATCGTCGTATCCGACGGCTCGTCCGACGGCACGGCCGAAAACGCGCGCAGTGCAGGGGCCAGGGTGGTCGAACTGCCCGAGAACATGGGCAAGGGCGCCGCCATGCAGACGGGGCTGAGCGTCTCGTCGGCGGACATTGTGCTGTTCCTGGACGCGGACCTGATCGGGCTGCGGCCCGAGCACGTGGATCATATGCTGATGCCCTTGATCGAGGGCGAGGTGCAGATGACGGTCGGGGTGTTCGAGGGAGGCCGCGGCGCGACCGACTTCGCGCAGCAGATTGCGCCCTTCCTGTCCGGCCAGCGCGCCTTGCGGCGCAACGTGCTGGACGACATCGACGACATGGCGGAGTCCGGCTATGGCGTCGAGATGGCCCTGACACGCTACATGCGCCGACACCATGCGAACGTTGCCGAGGTCGTGCTGCAGGACCTGACGCACCGCATGAAGGAAGAGAAGCGCGGCCTGGTGAAGGGCTTCGCTGCGCGCATGAAGATGTACTGGGAGATCGCCAAGCTGCTGCCGGATCTGCCGCGCGACAGCAGGGAGACGAAGGACAAGGTGCGCTGAGGGCAAAACTGGAGGTAACCGCTTTTGGATAGCGACGAGGCAAGGCTGCGCGATCCGTTCGACGCGGCTTGGCGTCGCATCGTGCTCGAGTCTGCGCCGATCGCGGCGCGCGGCTGGCTTTTGGCCGCGGAGGTCAGCCTGGACGGATCGCAGGTCGTGGTCCAGGTGCCGCAGGGCGGCGCCAGCCTCGGACTTGCCCTGATGCAGGGGCTCGAGGCGCCGCTCGAAGCTGCGCTGCAGCGCGCGACAGGCCGTGCGCTGGACGTCGCGTTCGTGGCCGGCGGCGAGGGCGAGATCGCGCGACCGGAGCCGCCCGCCTTGCCGCGGCGCGAGCCGCCGCAGCGCCAGCGCCTCGTCTTCGGGCGGGACTTCCACGGCAGGACCACCGCCCTCAGGGAGATCACCCTGGATACGAGCCGGGTGATCGCCGAGGGCGAGGTGGTTTCGGTCGACAGCCGCCCGCGGCGGGGCGGCGGCCAGATCGTCACCATCGGCCTTTCCGACCATGACGAGGGTCTTGTCGTCAAGTTCCTGGTGGACGACCGCCAGCGCCTGCTGAAGGAGCCCGCCCGCGGCGACTGGCTGCGCGTGCGCGGCCAGATCGGCTCGGACGAGCGCCAGGGCGAGCCGATCCTCTGGGCGCGCGACGCCTACCTGCTGCATCACGAGCTGCGCCAGGAGACCCTCGAGCAGGGCCGCGTCGAGCTGCACCTGCACACGCGCATGTCGCAGATGGACGGCCTTATCGACCTCTCCCGCCTTGCCGCCGCCGCCGAGCGGCTCAAGATCTCGGCGTTCGCCATCACCGACCACGGCGTGCTGCAGGCCTACCCCGAAGCGCAGGAGATCGCCCGCAAGCGGGGGATCAAGGCGATCTACGGTCTCGAGGCCTTTGTGGTGCAGGATCGTCCACCGATCACCATGCGGGCCACAGACCGGCCGACGGACGGCGACTTCGTCGCGCTGGACATCGAGACGACGTCGCTCTCGCCGCGATCCGGCGAGGTGATCGAGGTCGGTCTCGTCCGCTTCTCCGGCGGACAGCGGGTCGGCGAGTTCGACACGCTCGTGCGGCCGGACGGCCCTGTCTCGCAGCGCACGCAGGAACTGACCGGCATCGATCCCCTGAGCCTCCAAGACGCGCCGCGGCTGGCGGAAGTGGCGGCCGATATCACGGGCTTCATCGGCGAACTGCCCGTCGTCGCCCACAACGCCGGGTTCGATGAAGGCTACCTGCGCACGGCCCTTCTCCGCCTCGGGCACGAGGTTGCCTGGACCGTCGTGGACACGCTCGAACTCGGCCGCGCGCTCTGCCCGGAACTGCGCAGCCACCGCCTGCCTGACCTCGCGAAGCGGTTCGAGATCGGCGAGTTCACCCACCACCGCGCCAGTGCCGACGCCGAGGTGGCCGGCCGCGTGGCCTTGCGCCTCCTGGCCATGGCGCGCGAGGCCGGCGCCACGACCCTGCGGCAACTCGACAGCCTGGGCGAGCGCATCGCGCTGCAGCATCGCCGCCCCCTGCACACCATGCTGCTCGTGCGCTCCCAGGCTGGGCTCAAAGCCCTTTACCGCGCAGTCAGCCAGGCCCATCTGCAGCAGTTCCACCGCGTGCCGCGCCTCTACGAAAAGCAGGTGCGGGAGCTGCAGGGCGAGGTCCTCGTGGGGGCGGCGGGCTGCCTGCAGGGAGCCATGCTGCGCGCGTGGCTGCGCGGCGCCGAGGAGCAGGAGCTCCTCGCGATCGCCGAGGCGTCGGACTACCTCGAGGTGCTGCCGCCGAAGGTGCTGCTTGCGTCCGCGCGGGCGGAGGGCTATCTGACGAGCATTGCCGAGGCGCAGGAGGCCGTCGAGGCGGTCTGCGAGATCGGTCGCAGGACAGGCAGGCCGGTCGTGGCGGTGGGCGACGTCCATTACCTCGAGCCGGACGAGCGGGAGCTCAGGGCGATCGTGCTGCGCGGCGCCGGGCGCGAGGCGGCGGGCGAGACGGAGCGAGAGGTCCACCTCAGGACGGCGGGCGAGATGCTTGCGGAATTCCAGTGGCTCGGCGCCGAGCGGGCGGAGGAGATCTGCCTGAAGAATCCCGAGCGCATCGCGCAGCTGATCTCGGACGTGCAGCCGGTGCCGGACGAGCTCTCGGCGCCGGAGCTGCCGGAGGCCGCGAAGGCTGTCGAGGAGGACGCGCGGGGACGCGCCAGGGAGATCTACGGCGACGTGTTGCCGGAACTGGTCGCCGCGCGCCTCGAGCGCGAGCTCAAGGCTGTGATCGGCAACGGCTTCGCCAGCATCTACCGCATCGCGCAGCTCCTGACCAGGCGGTCGCTTCAGGACGGCTATCTCGTCGGTTCGCGCGGGTCGGTCGGATCGTCCTTCGTCGCCTTCCTGACCGGCATCACGGAAGTGAACCCGCTGCCGCCGCACTGGCGCTGCCCCACATGCCGGGACGTGGTCTTCAGCCAGGACGCCGCGTCGGGCTTCGACCTGCCGCTGCGGAACTGCGGGGCCTGCGGCACCGAGATGGTGCGCGACGGCCAGGACATTCCGTTCGAGACGTTCATGGGCTTCGACGGCGACAAGGTGCCCGATATCGATCTCAACTTTTCGGGGGAGTACCAGCCGCAGATCCACCGCTATACGGAAGAACTCCTGGGCGGCCAGGTCTACCGAGCGGGCACGATCGCGACGATCGCCGAGCGCACCGCCTACGGGCTCGTCAAGGGCCACCTCGAGGCCGCTGGCCGCACGGCGCGCTCACCCGAGCTCGAGCGGCTGGCGCAGGGCGTGACAGGGGTCAAGCGCACGACCGGGCAGCACCCCGGCGGGGTGATGGTCGTGCCGGTCACGGACGACGTGCACCGCTTCACGCCCCTGCAGCACCCCGCCGACGATGCACACAGCGAGATCGTCACGACCCACTTCGACTATCACGCCATCTCGTCGCGCCTGCTGAAGCTCGACCTGCTCGGGCACGACGACCCCACCGTCCTGCGCCTGCTGGAGCGCTTCACAGGCATTGCGGCGCAAAGTGTGCCCTGCGACGATCCGGCGGCCATCTCCCTCTTCTCGAGCTGTGAGGCGCTCGGGCTGACGCGCGAGCAGCTCGGCACGAGCGTCGGCTCCTACGGGCTGCCCGAGTTCGGCACCCGCTTCGTCCGCCAGATGCTCGAAGCGACACGGCCGTCGAGCTTCGCCGAGCTTGTGCGCATTTCGGGACTTTCGCACGGCACAGACGTCTGGACGCACAACGCCGACGAGCTGGTGCGGGCCGGCACGGCCACGCTGCGCGAGGTGATCGCGACGCGCGAGGACATCCTGCTGAACCTGATCGCCTGGGGACTACCGCCCAGCCACGCCTTCCAGATCACCGAGCGCGTGCGCAAGGGCAAGGGCCTGACGCCCGACCAGGAGGCCGAGATGCGGGCCCACGGCGTGTCGGACTGGTACATCGGCTCATGCCAGAAGATCGGCTACATGTTCCCGAAGGCCCACGCGGCGGCCTACGTGATGATGGCGGTGCGCATCGCCTACTTCAAGGTCCACCATCCGGAGGCGTACTACGCCACCTACCTGAGCGTCCGGGCGGAGGAGTTCGACGCGAGCCTGGCGACTCTCGACGCTCAGGCCCTGCTGGAGCGGCATCAGGCGATCGAAGGGGACCGCTCGGCGACAGCCCGCGAGCGCAGCCTCGCGACGATCCTGGAGGTCGTCCGCGAGATGCTGCTCAGAGGCATCCGTTTCGCTCCGCTCGATCTCAGCCTGTCGGACGAGCGCCTCTTCCTGCCGATCGGCAACCGCCTGATCCGCCCGCCGCTTCTCGCGCTCACCGGCCTCGGCCCGAGCGGCGCGGGCCAACTCGCGCAGGCGCGCGCTGAGCGCCCGTTCAGCTCGCTTGCGGACCTGCGCCAGCGGGGGCGTGTGCCGCGGCCCGTGATCGAGGCCATGCAGGCTATGGGTGCGCTGTCCGACCTGCCCGCGACCGACCAGATGACCCTGTTCTAGAGTTCTCCGCGCTCAATGGAACTGCGCGAGGTTCAGCCTGATCTCGTCGGCGGCGATCGGCCCGCGGATCGGCGGCAGGTCGCGCGACGCCACGAAGCGCTCGGCGTTCTGGCTGCTCGGCTGCTGCAGGTCCGGGTAGCGGCGGGAGAACGGCTTGTCGTGGAAGTCGCGCATCACGCCCACGTCCCGGGTGCGGTCCATCGCCTCGTTGAAGAGGGCGGCGTGGGCCTCCTCTCGCTCCAGCAGGAACTCGATGGCCTGGCGGGCGCCGCGGTCGGGGATCTCGCGGAAGAGCATCTCGTAGACGCGCTTGGCCCGCAGTTCGGCCGCGACGTGGGGCGCCAGGTTCGCGACAACGTCGCCGGTGGAGTTGATGAAGGTGCCCGTGAAAGGCGAGCCGGACGAGTCGACGGGCATCGGACCGCCGCCGTCCAGCAAGATGGTCTTGAGGAACGTCGAATTGGCGCCGCGCAGCCCGTCGGCCTCGCGCTGCATGCGCGGGTCGGCGGTCCCGTCCACGGTGCCGGTGTGGATGGGCGCGAGGAACTGGCTGATCAACGTTCCTACCACCTCGAGGTGGCTGATCTCCTCTGTGCTGATGTCGAGCAGGAGATCCCGCGTGGCGGGGTCCTGCGCGCCGAAGCTCTGCACGAAATACTGCAGGCAGGCCTTGAGTTCGCCGTTCGCCCCGCCGAACTGCTCAAGGAGCGCGGCGGCGTAGCCGGCGTTCGGCTCGTCGACCTGAACGGGAATGATGAGGGCCTTGTCGTGATGAAACATGGCAAACCTCCTCGCGGATAGCTACAGTTGCAGCATGTCCGCGGCAGGCGCAGCAGAGCCCGGCAGACAGTGGCGGCCGAGGCAGCGGCGGGTGTAGGTGCCGCCGCCCCGCGGGGCGAAAGCAGGAGAAGTCCCGTCGCGGCGCGGCATGCGACGCTCCTGGGACGCTCTTGGCGGGCGGTCGTCTCAGTAGTCCCGCCCCTCGTCGCGATCGTGCAGATCGGGCATGTGCCCGAGCGACTGGTTGTACTTCGCCACGTTCGTCCGGGCGTAGTCCTGCCGCGGATCCAGCGGCCGCTCCTCGTACCGGTCGGGGTAGCGCCGACGCCTCAGCCAGCTCTGCAGCGACCGGGCGATGCCGAGGAGGAGCGCAAGACCGAACAGCGCGAACAGGTATTGCAGGGCAGATCCAACCTTTCTTGCCGCACTCTGCCAGCCGCATTCTACCACGCGGCGGGGAGGGGAGCGGTTGCCGAGAGCCATCGGCCAGCCTTTTGTGCCTGCCGATTGCGCCTCCTGCTGGCGTCGCTCGCGGCCAGGTGTTATAGTGGGCATGTTGGTTTCCGGCACGTGCGCGTGGAGTGGGCTTGAACCCACTCCTTTGACCGTGTAGGGCTGCAGTTGCGATTTGGTGTTGGAGGGTTCGCCGTTGGCCTCGCCGGGGACGGTGCTGGAGGAACTCGTGCGCAGGGCCTGTCAGCAGGAGGGCGCCGAGCTTTGGGACATTGAGCGGACGTCGGCCGGTAAGCGCCAGGTGTTGCGGGTAACGGTGGATCACCCCGAAGGTGTGACGCTGCCCCTCCTGGAGCGCGTCTCGCGACGCATCTCGCGGGAGCTTGACGAAGCGGACCCTATCCCCGGTACCTATATGCTCGAGTGCGAGTCGCCCGGACCGCAACGCAGACTGAGGAACCTCGAAGACTGCAGGCGGTTTTCTGGCGAGCGGGCGCGCGTCCGGCTCGTGCCGCGGGACGGGAAGAAGAGATCGCTGATCGGTCGGATCGGTGCGGTGGAGGACGACAGGCTCTGGTTGAGCATGGCGGACAGCGAGGACGTCAGCGTCCCCTGGTCGGAAGTCCAGACGGCCCGTCTCGATCAGGAGCGGTAAGGGGAGCGTAGGATGGCGAGCGATTTCATTCGGGCTATCGAGGACGTGGCGCGTGAGAAGGGCGTCGAACGCGGCGTGCTGTTCGAGGCGATCGAGGCTGCACTCATCTCGGCGTATCGCCGCAACTTCGGCTCGTCCCAGAACGTGCGCGTCGAAGTGGACCGGGCTACCGGAGAGTTCCGGGTCCTGGGTCTGCACCAGGTCGTCGACGAGGTCAGCGACCCCAAGACGCAGGTGGGCGTCGCGGAGGCCAGGGTCGAGAACCCGCGCCTTGAGGTCGGCGACGTGCTCGAGCGCGAGGTGACGCCGCGCGACTTCGGGCGCATCGCGGCACAGACCGCCAAGCAGGTCGTGATGCAGCGGATCCGCGAGGCGGAGCGCGGCATCATCTACGAGGAGTTCCAGAGTCGCGAAGGCGATATCGTCACGGCCGTCGTGAGTCGTCCGGAAGCGCGCGTGGTGATCTGCGACCTCGGCCGCGCCGAGGCCATCCTGCCCCTCAGCGAGCAGATGCCGGGCGAGACGTACGTACCGGGTCAGCGCATGCGCTGCTACGTGCTCGAGGTCAAGCGGACCCCGAAGGGCCCGCAGGTCATGATCTCACGTACGCACCCCGCCCTTCTCAAGCGGCTGTTCGAACTCGAGGTGCCGGAGTTGCACGACGGTTCGGTCGAGCTCAAGGCGATCGCCCGCGAGCCCGGGTCACGCTCCAAGGTCGCCGTCTGGGCGCGCGTGGACGGCGTCGACGCGCAAGGCGCCTGCATCGGCCCGAAGGGCGCCAGGGTGCACGCGATCGGCCAGGAGCTGCGCGGCGAGAAGGTCGACATCGTGCGCTGGTCTCCCGACCCCGAGGAGTTTGTCGCGAACGCTCTGCAGCCGGCCAAGGTGACGGGCGTCGCGATCGAAGAGGAGACCCGGACCGCGCGCGTCACCGTGCCGGAGTACCAACTGTCGCTCGCCATCGGCAAGGAAGGGCAGAACGCCCGCCTGGCCGCGCGCCTCACCGGCTACAAGATCGACATCAAGGCAGAGGGGGCATAGCGTGTGCGAAGTCGCAAGCCGCCGATGCGCCTGTGCCTGGGATGCGGGCAGCAACGCCAGAAGCGCGAGTTGATGCGCGTTGTGCGCACGCCGGACGGTGGGGTGCAGGTGGACCAGACCGGCAAGCTGAGCGGACGGGGCGCCTACATCTGCCCCGACCCCGAGTGCCTGAGGCTGGCGGTCAAGAACCAGCGCCTGAGCCGGGCCCTCGAAATCGAGCTGCCCTCCGAGATCGTGGCGGCGCTTTCCGCAAGACTCCAGGCGGTCACGTGAGGGACTTCTACGCGCTGATCGGCCTCGCCAGGCGCGCCAAGGTGCTGACATACGGCCTGGACGCGGTGCGGCTGGAGGCCAAGGCAGGCAGGGCACGCCTTGTGATCGTGGCGCTCGATGCCGCCGAGCGCGTCCTGCGCACCAGCGAAGCGTTCACCGCGACCGTGCGGCGCGCCGGGGTCATGGAGGCCCTGGGCCAGGCGATCGGCCACGGCCCGGTGGCGATCGTGGCGGTGACGGATCCAGGTTTCGCCCGCAGATTGATCGGCATGATCGATGGTACCGCGAGTTCTACCGGGGGTGATCGGACTGACCGAACCAGGCCGTTTGCGAGTGTACGAACTCGCGAAGCAGCTCGACCTCGACAGCCGCAGGCTGATAGACCTGTTGCGCCGGCTCGGCGTCGAGGTGCGCAACCACATGTCGACGCTCGAGCCCGACACGATTCAGAAGGTTACGGAGATCGTCAAGAGTCCGCCCAAGGTCGAGGAGCCGCCGCAGAACCCGCTGCACGCCAGCGGCGGCAGCCCGACCGGCGGCCTGGCGCCTCAGATCAAGAAGAAGCCCGAGAAGGGCGCGGCCGCGGTCCCGTCCCCCGCAAGCCACAGCCTGCCGGGCACGTCGCCGAGACCCGCCGCTCACGCACAGGCGTCTGGCGCCCAGCCGGCGAGGAGCCTGCCGACACCTCCAGGCCAGCGCCAGGCCCTGCGCGAAGCTCCGGCGGGCGTAGACAGCCTGCCCCGGCCCGCGGGAAGCCTGCCAAGGCAGTCCGCCCCGCCGCGGCCGGGCATCGGTACGTTGCCCCAACGCCGGCAGCCGGGGTCCCAGCCGCACACGCCGGGCGCCGCGGGCCTGCCGACCCGCAGCGGCGCGGGCCAGTCGTTCGGCGGAGCGAGGACGGCGACCGCCGCCCCGGCGTCCGCCACGCAGCGCCCGGGAGCCCCGGGCAGGCCACCCCAGCGCCGCCGCGGCCCCGCCGACCGCAAGCGGGGCGAGGAGGAGCACCGCTTCGAGCGCCGCGTCCAGCAGCGCCGACGGCAGGCGGCTCCGGTCCGCACCGACCGGCCCGTGACGCTGGAGACCGCTCTCACGGTACAGGAACTCGGCCAGAAGCTCGGCGTGACGGCCGGGGAGCTGATCAGGCGCCTCATGGGCCTCGGCGTGATGGCCACGCTGAACCAGGAACTGGACGTGGACACGGCGGCGCTCGTCGCGACGGACATCGGCTTCCAGGTGGAGATCAAGCCGCCCGGCCCGACGCTCGAGGAAGAGGTCGAGCAGGAGCAGCCAGACCCGCCCGAGAAGCTGCGCCTGCGCGCCCCGACCGTCGTGGTGATGGGCCACGTAGACCACGGCAAGACAAGCCTCCTCGACGCGATTCGTGACACCAACGTCACCGTCCACGAGGCCGGGGGCATCACACAGCATATCGGCGCGTCGGTCGTGCACCACAAGGGCAAGCGCGTCGTCTTCCTCGACACGCCGGGCCACGCGGCCTTTACCTCGATGCGCGCCCGCGGCGCGTCGATCACCGACATCGCGGTGCTCGTGGTGGCAGCCGACGACGGGGTGATGCCGCAGACGATCGAGGCGATCAACCACGCCCGCGCAGCAGGTGTGCCGATCGTCGTAGCCATCAACAAGATCGACAAGCCGGGGGCCAACGTCGAACGGGTCCGCCAGCAGCTCGTCGAGCAGGGACTCCTGCCCGAAGAGTGGGGCGGCGACACGATCATGGTGGAGGTGTCCGCCCGCACGCGGCAGGGCATCGACACCCTGCTCGAGATGCTGCTGCTCGTCGCGGAGTTGCGTGAACTGAAGGCGAACCCGGACAAGCTGGCGCGCGGCACGGTGCTCGAGGCGCGCTTGGATCGCGGCCGCGGGCCGGTCGCGACGATCCTCGTGCAGTCCGGCACGCTCGACTCCGGCGACGCATTTGTCGTCGGCAGCGCGTACGGCCGCGTACGCGCGCTCTACGACGACCGCGGCAAGCTGGTGCGCCGCGCGGGACCGGCGACGCCCGTCGAGGTGCTGGGCCTGAGCGAAGTGCCGGAGGCCGGCGACCACTTCATCGTGGTCGACGACGAGCGCAAGGCGCGCGCCGTAGCCGACGCGCGGCGGCAGCGCTCGCGCGTCGAGGACCTCAGGCCGGAATCCCGCACGAGCCTCGAGGATCTCTTCGAGCGCATCCAGGGCGGCGAGCTGCAGGACCTCAACATCGTTCTCAAGGGCGATGTGCAGGGTTCCGTCGAGGCTTTGCACGCTTCGCTCGAAAGGCTCTCGACACCCGAGGTGCGGGTGCACGTGCTGCATGAGGGCGTCGGCGGCATCAACGAATCGGACATCGGGCTCGCCCAGACGACGAAGGCGATCGTCATCGGCTTCAACGTCCGTCCGGACGTGGCGGCCCGCAGGCTCGCCGAACGCGAGGCGGTCGACGTGCGCACATACCGGGTGATCTACGAGGCCATCGACGAGATCGAGGCCGCCATCCACGGCATGCAGCGGCCCGAATTCAAGGAGAAGGTGCTCGGCCACGCCGAGGTGCGCGAGGTATTCCGCGTGCCGAAGGTGGGCGCTATCGCGGGCCTCTACATCACCGAGGGCAAGGTCACGCGGCAGTCCCGGGTGCGGGTCGTGCGCGACGGCGTGGTGCTGCACGAGGGCGACCTCGCCTCGCTCAGGCGCTTCAAGGACGACGTGCGCGAGGTCGAGCAGGGCTATGAGTGCGGCGCGGGCCTGGAGAAGTTCCAGGACGTCCGCGAGGGCGACAAGCTGGAGTTCTTCACGATCGAGGAGGTTCCCCGCAACTGAGGGCCGCCGTCTTCGCCGCAGAGATCAGCGTCCGCATACCCTGGGCGCAGTCCCTCAAGGACAGGCGTCAGGTTGCGCGCAGTCTGGTGCAGCGGCTCGGACGCCAGCCGAACGTCGCCATCGCCGAACTCGCGGACGACGCCGACCCGCGGCGCCTGGACCTTGGCATCGCCGCGGTGAGCGGCAGCCCGGGCCACGCGCGCCAGCTGGTTGGGGCGGCGATCGCCGCGATCGAACGCGAAGGCTACGAACTTGAGGTTCGCCTGGACGGCGAACGCTAGGGCAGGGGGGATGACATGGCGACGACACGCCATCTGCGTTTGCAGGAGCGCATCATGCAGGAGACGGCACTGATCCTGCGCGATCTCAAGGATCCCAGGATCGGCATGTGCAGCGTCGTGCGGGCGGAGGTGTCGCCGGACGGCGAGTTTGCCCGCATCTACGTCTCCACCCTGGCCACCGGCGACGCCGCCGAGGCGGCCATGAAGGCGCTGAGGCGCGCGTCCGGCTTCGTGCGCTCGCGGCTCGGCGAGGTGCTCAGCACCCGCAAGGTGCCGGAGATCCGCTTCAAGCTGGACGAGTCCCTGCGCAACGGCCAGCGTATCGACGAGATCCTGCGCGATCTCGGCCCGGAGGGCATGAGACCGTGAACGAGATCGCGAACGCCCTGCGTTCCGCAAAGCGCATCCTGATGTCGCTGCACCGCCAGCCGGACGGCGACTCGATCGGCAGCACGCTCGCCATCGCGCTCGGGCTCAGGCGGCTCGGCAAGCATGTGACTGTGGCCACGCCCGATCCCGTGCCGCGCGTCTACGACTTCCTGCCCGGTGTCGACACGATCGTGCCGTGGGCCGAGGTCCAGGACGGCGCTTACGACCTGGTTGCGCTCTACGACTGCGCCGACGAGCGGCGCACCGGCGCGCCGCGGCCCTTCGCGGCGTACGCGCCGAAGGTGCTGCAGGTCGACCACCATGCCACGAACAGCCGCTACGGCGACGTGGTCTTCGTCGATCCCCTCGCCGCGGCCAGCGCGGAGCTCGCTTACCGCACGCTCGAACTGCTCGGCGTCACAGTGGACCGCGAGCTCGCGCTGCTGCTCTACGTCGGCCTCGAGACGGACACCGGCGGCTTCCGCTACGCCTCCACGACGCCGGGCAGCCATCGCCTCGCGGCGCGCCTGCTCGACGCGGGCATCGATCCCGGCGAGGTCTCGCAGCTCGTCTACGAGCGCCAGTCGGAAGGCGGCCTGCGCCTGCTCGGCCTGGCGCTGCACTCGCTTCGGGTGCGGCGCGACCTCTCGCTCGCCTACTTCGTGCTGAGCGACGAGGACTTCGCCCGGGCCGGGGCAACGGTGCAGGACGCCGAGACGATCGGCATCGTCGACTACGCGCGCCGCCTCGCGGGCATCGAGGTGGCGGCGCTGCTGCGCAGCGAAGGGCCGGGGGAGGTCAAGCTGAGCCTGCGCTCCAAGGGACACGTCGACGTGGCCAAACTCGCCGCGCGCATCGGCGGCGGCGGACACGAACGGGCGGCCGGGGCCAACGTCAAGACCGACCTCGCCCAGGCGGAGCGGATGCTTCTTGAGCTGCTCTCGCCGCAATGAACGACGGCGTCCTGCTCGTCGTGAAGCCCCCTGGTTGCTCGTCGCAGGACATCGCGCACGCCATGCGCCGCCTGCTCGGGGCGCCGTGCGGGCATCTCGGCACGCTGGATCCGCTGGCGGCGGGCCTCATGGTGGTGGCGGCGGGCCGCGCGACGCGTCTCGTCCGCTATGCCGAGGGCCGCGAGAAGGAGTACGTCGCGGAGATCTGGCTCGGCCTGGGCACGGCGAGCCAGGACTTCGCGGAGCCCCCGGCAGCGCGGGCCGACGCGGGCTGGCTGACCTTGGCCGGGGTCGAGTCGGCCATCGCGGCCGAACAGCAGAAGACGATGCAGCGACCGCCGGACTTTTCGGCGAGACAGGTGGGTGGCGAGCGCGCCTACCACGCGGCCCGGCAAGGCCGGCGCCTCGATCTGCCTGAGCGGCCCGCGAGGCTGCTCGGGGCCGAGGTGCTGGCGTTCAGGCCGGGGGAAGTGGCGCGTCTGCGCGTACGCCTAGTGGTCTCCTCGGGCTACTATGTGCGCTCGCTCGCGCGCGATCTCGGCCAGCGCCTGCATCTGCCGGGTGTCCTCGCGGCGCTGGTGCGCACGGCCAGCGGACCCTACCGGCTCGCAGCGGCGCGCACGCTCGAGGAGGAACCGCAACTGCTGCCGATGGACAAGCTTGTCGACCACCTGCCGGCCGTCGAACTCGGCCCTGCGGAAGGGCGGCGGCTCGCCCACGGCCAGCGCCTGCCGCTGGCGGGAGAGCGGCGGGGACTCTGCGCCGCCTATGTCGGCGGCCGGCTTGTCGCCGTCGTCGATGCCCGCGACGGAGTCTTCCACCCCGAGACCGTCCTGGCTATGGAGGATTGATCCCTCGTGTGGCTTGACGTGACGAACCTCGCGGAGCCGCTCGGCGGCGCCGTCGCGATCGGGAACTTCGATGGGGTGCACCTCGGCCATCGCGCCGTGGTGGGGCACCTGCACGAGACGGGTCTGCCGAGCGCCGTGCTGGTGCCCGACCCGCATCCGCTGACGGTGCTCGGACACGCCCAGCCGCTCCTGACCGAGATGCCTCTGCGCGGGCGGCTGCTCAAGGCCGCCGGGGTGGAGCACCTGGTGCGCCTGCCGTTCGACAGGCGCATGGCCGACATGGAGCCGGACGCCTTCGTGCAGGAGATCATCCTCGAGCGGCTGCGGCCGCGGCATGTCGTCGTAGGCTTCAACTTCACCTACGGACGCGGTGCCAAGGGCGACGTCGAGCGCCTGCAGGCGTCCCTCCAGGAGGCGGGCGTGCCGCTGGAGGTGGTGGCGCCGACGCTCTTCGACGGCGCAGTCGTGTCGTCGAGCCGCGTCCGTCGCGCATTGGGCCTGGGCGATCTGGCACTGGCGACGGCCCTGCTCGGCAGGCCGCACGTGGTGGCGGGAACGGTGCGCCCAGGCAAGGGACGCGGCAGGACGATCGGCTTCCCCACGGCGAACGTCGCAACGGACGCGGCCGTCGCGTTGCCCGCCATAGGCGTCTACGCCGTGCGCTGCCGCATCGGCGACAAGGTGCTGGACGGCGTCGCCAACCTCGGGCCGCGCCCGACCTTCGCGGAAGGCGAGAGCCTGCTCGAGGTCCATCTCCTGCACTTCGCGGGCGATCTCTACGGCCTTCGTGCGGAGGTGGCGTTCATCGGGCGCCTGCGCGGCCAGCTGCGATTTCAGGACGCGGACGCCCTGCGCCGCCAGATTGGCGAGGACGCCTTGGCCGCCGAGGAAATGCTTGGCGTTGCGACAGCCGGATGGGATATGCTAGGATGGCCGGGATAGGAGGAGGTGGGTCGGCTCTGGACGACTACGGACCAGAGGAACTCCTGCAGCGGTTCACCTCGATCGTCCTCTCCCGCGAGTTCCGGGTCTTGCGGCGGCGTCTCGAGGTGTTCTACCGCGAGACGGGTGCTCAGGATGCCCGCGAGCAGGCGTTCGTCGAGGCGCTGTATGCGATCTGGGAACCGGATCGGCCACGGGCTGAACTGCACTAGCCTTCTCAATTTGCACCCCCGCCCGGCAGCGGCTGAGCGGCGGGCACGTAGGAGGATCGGGATTGGCGCTCGAAAGCACGAAGAAGCAGGGTATCATGGTGAAGTACGGCAGGCATGAAGGCGACACAGGGTCGCCGGAGGTGCAGATCGCCCTTCTCACGGAGCGGATCACGTATCTCACCGACCACCTGCGGCAGCACAAGAAGGATTTCCATTCGCGGCGAGGTCTTCTGAAGATGGTCGGTCGGCGTCGCGCACTGCTCAAGTACCTGCGCGCGAACGAGCCGGACCGCTACCGGGCGATCGCCGAGCAGTTGGGACTTCGGCACTGAGCGAGGGAGCGGGGCAACCCGCTCCCTCTTTAGCCTTGGGCCGGCGGTGGACGGGAGAAGGAGGGCGCTGCCTTGTCGGTAGTGCGCGTGGAGACGCAATGGGGTGGACGCCGGCTCGTGCTTGAGACGGGTCGGCTCGCGAAGCAGGCGAACGGTGCGGTAATGGTCAGCTATGGGGACACGGTGGTGCTGGCGACGGCTGTGGCCTCGCGGACACCGCGGGAAGGCATCGACTTCTTCCCGCTGACGATCGACTACGAGGAGCGCCTGTATGCGGTCGGGCGCATTCCTGGCGGCTACATCAAGCGCGAAGGCCGCGCAAGCGAGAAGGGCATCCTTTCGGCGCGCCTGACGGACAGGGCTCTCAGGCCCCTCTTTCCCAAGGGCTTCCACAACGACGTGCAGGTGATCATCACCGTCCTCTCGGTGGAGCACGACTGCCCCGTCGAGATCGCGGGCATGATCGGCGCCTCGGCTTCTCTGCACATCTCCGACATCCCGTTCGACGGACCGGTGGCCGGCGCGGTCGTCGGGTACCTGGACGGCGGCTACGTGCTGAACCCGACGCTCGAGCAGGACGACCAGAGCCGGATGCACCTCGCGGTGGCGAGCAAGCGCGACGCCGTCGTCATGATCGAGGCCGGCGCGCACCGCGTGTCGGAGCAGGAGGTTCTCGACGCCATCCGCTTCGGCTTCGACCAGAACCAGACGGTGATCGCCCTGCAGGAGGAGTTGCGCCAGAAGGCGGGCCGCGCGAAGGGCGACTACCCGATCGTGCCCCCTTCGGACGAGATCCGCTCGGCCGTCGAGGAGGTGCTCGCCGGACGGCTCGAGGGCGCCATGCGCAACGCCGACAAGCTGCAGCGCGAAGGGGACACCGCCCTGCTGGAGCAGGAAGTCACCGCGGCACTCGCCGAGCGCCACCCCGGCCGTGGCCTCGAGGTGCAGGACGCGCTGAAGGCCGCCCGGAAGGCTGTCATGCGCCGCCTCATCCTGCGTGAGGGCGTGCGGGCCGATGGCCGGCGCCTCGACGAGATCCGGCCGATTTCGGTCGAGGTCTCGGTGTTGCCGCGCACGCACGGTTCCGGCCTCTTTACGCGCGGGCAGACGCAGGTGATGACGACCTGCACGCTCGGCGCCATCTCGGACATGCAGCGCCTTGACGACATCGGCTCCGACGAGTCCAAGCGCTATATCCACCACTACAACTTCCCGCCCTTCTCGACGGGCGAGACGCGGCCACTCCGCGCGCCGAGCCGCCGCTCGATCGGGCACGGTGCACTTGCGGAGCGTTCGCTGCTGCCCATGATTCCGGCCGAGGAGAAGTTCCCCTACACGATTCGCCTCGTCTCCGAGGTGCTCGAGTCCAACGGCTCGACGTCGATGGCGTCGGTCTGCGGCTCGACGCTCGCCCTGATGGACGCCGGCGTGCCGATCGAGGCGCCCGTCGCCGGCGTCGCGATGGGCCTCGTCAAGGAAGGCGACGAGGTGGCGGTGCTCACCGACATCCAGGGTCTCGAGGACGAACTCGGCGACATGGACTTCAAGGTGGCGGGCACGGCCGATGGCGTCAACGCCATCCAGATGGACATCAAGATCGGCGGGCTCGACTGGGCCATCCTCGAGCGGGCGCTCGAGCAGGCCCGCCAGGGCCGCCTGTTCATCCTCGGCAAGATGCTCGAGGTGCTGCCCGAGCCGCGCACCGAGATGTCGCCGCACGCGCCGCGCATCACAGTCATCCACATCAACCCCGACAAGATCCGCGAGGTGATCGGACCAGGCGGCAAGATGATCAACAAGATCATCGACGAGACGAAGATCGGCCAGAAGAAGGTCGAGATCGACATCCACGACGACGGTACGATCTACATCGCGGCGGTCAACGCCGAGACGGCCAAGCAGGCGATCGACCGCATCCAGGCCATCGTCAAGGAGCCGGAGGTGGGCGAGGTCTACCACGGGCGCGTGACGCGCCTGATGAACTTCGGCGCCTTCGTCGAGATCCTGCCTGGCAAGGAAGGCCTCGTGCACATCTCGCAGCTCGCCCTCGACCGCGTCGGCAAGGTGGAGGATGTGGTGAAGGTCGGCGACGAGATTGACGTCAAGGTTGTCGAGATCGACCAGATGGGACGGCTCAATTTGTCGCACAAGGCGCTCTTGACGCGCTGAGCCGCCGTCCCGGGGGGAGGGAGACCGGTTGACAGCGTTTCTCTGGGTCGCGGCGATCGCCACGGTGGTCGTCGGTGGGGTGCTCGCGGGACAGCTCGGCAAGAAGTACCTTGCCAAACATCGGCCATATGCACTGTGGTGGACGGTGTCGTTCGTCCTGGCCAGTCTGGCCGCGTTGACGCAACTGATCGCCTTCGCCCAGGGCGGCTTCGCGGCCTGGGACTTCCGCAGCTACATCGTGCTGTCGGCCGCCGTGCCCGGCTTCATGGGCGCCGGCACCATCTACCTGATCTGGCGCCGCTTCGGCCACTGGTTCCTCGGGGCCATCTGGCTCTTCTCTCTGGTCGCCCTGATCGGCGCGGCCACGACCAGCCTGCACCCGGCACTCCTCGGCAACGTCCTCCAGGCATCCGCACGGGTCTCGAACGTGGCCCCGGGCGCCATGGTGACGCTCGCCTACATCCTGCTCGGCACGCTGGGCGGCGCCGCGCTGATCCTCGGTGCCCTGTACTCCTGGTGGCGCTCCCGCCAGTCCTACAACCTCCTGATCGCCTTGGGCGGCCTCGTCTTCGTGGTCGCGGACACGAGCGCCGGGCTCGGCTCCGGCCTGCTCTTCTTCCCAGGCCAGATCATCGGCATGCTGCTCCTGTACTTCGGTGTGGCGGGCAGCCAAGAGGTGCCCAGAAAAAGCGAGATGACGCGCACCGCCTGAGCCGCGACCGCTGCGACGCCGCCCCCCCGGGGGCGGCGTCGTTCGTCGTTGCCGCGCCGCTTGCCGCTTGGGGCACGCTAGCCAGGGAGGGGTGTCCATTGCTGGCCATGATCATGAGCCTCCTTTTGCAGGCTTCTGCGTACCCGCCCGAGCTGCGCCAGGTGCCGACGACGCGCCCTGTCGTGGCCTTCACCGTGAACGTGGTCTGGGGCAGCGAGCACCTGCCGTCGATCGTCAAGGCCTTGCGGGCGCAAGGCGCCAAAGCCACCTTCTTCCTCGGCGGCAAGTGGGCCGAGGCGAACCCTGACCTCGCGCGCATGCTGGTCAAGTCGGGCATGGAGATCGGCAGCCATGGCGACGGCCACCGGCATGTCGGCAGTCTCGGCGTGGCGGACAACGTGCGCGAGATCGCCCTGGCCGACGAGAAGATCGCGCGTGCGACAGGCGTGCACCCGACGCTTTACGCTCCGGCCTACGGGGAACTGAGCCCGGCTGTGCACGAGGCTGCGCGCCGCGAGGGCGTGCGGGTCGTGATGTGGAGCATCGACACGATCGACTGGCGCACCTGGCACACGCCCGACATCATCCGGGGCCGCGTCATGTCGCGGCTGAGGCCCGGCGCGATCGTGCTGATGCACCCGACCGACCGCACGCTGGCGGCCCTGCCGCAGCTGCTGGCGGACCTCAGGGCCCGCGGCTATCGGGTGGTCTCGGTCCAGGAACTGCTGAAGGCGGCAGGACGGGAGGCGCCTGCGGGCGAAAGAGGAGGCATGCAAAGGCTGAGGACGATTGCTTGAACCCATCCGGCTGAGATCCGGCCTGACGCTCGTCGTTGAGGAGGCGCCCTGGCAGCAGGGCGTCTCGCTCGGCCTCTTCGTGCGCGCCGGGGTGGTGGACGAGCCGCCGGGGCAGGCGGGCATCGCGCACCTGCTGGAGCACCTCGTCTTCCGCGGCACCAGGAAGTTCGCGGGCGACGAGTTGAGCGGGCGCATCGACGAGGACGGCGGCGAGTTGAACGCGTACACGACCAAGGAGTACACCTGCCTCTGGGGGCGCACCTTGCCGCAGGGCCTGCACAGCTACCTCGAACTGCTCGCCGAGCTCTTCCTCTGGCCGCGCCTCCTGCCGCGCGATCTGCGCCGCGAGGTGGACGTGATTGCGGAAGAGTACCAGCTCTGGCTGCAAAGTCCGGAGGAATACGTCTGCGACCTGCTGGAGACGGAAGTGTTCGCAGGATCGCCGCTGGCCCGCTCGGTGCTGGGTGAGCCCGGGGAGCTCGCGGCGCTGGACGCGCGGGCCGTGCGCGCCTTCCACGCCGGGCAGTGGCGCCTCGACAGGGCGGTGCTCGCGCTCTCTGGCCCCATCGACGTCGCAAGGGTGCGCCGCATGGCGGAGGAGCTCTTTTTGGCGCAGGGGGCGCCGCCGCGTGCCGCTTCCCGGCTCGGCGCGGCATCGCCCAGGCCTTTGGCGGCGCGGGCCTTGGCCAGCCAGGTGCACATCGCGGTCGGTGGCGGGGCGCGGCCCCTCGGCGACCCGGGCCTCGCCCGGCAGGGGATGCTGGTGCAGGAGTTCGGCGGTGGCCCGAACGCCCGGCTGTTCATGCGCCTGAGAGACGAGATGGCGCTCTCGTACGGCGTCTACAGCTACGACACGGCCTACCGCGCGGCTGGACTCTGGGCCGTCTACGCCGACCTCCCCCGCGAATCCCTGCGCGAGGGGCTCGAGGCGATCGCGGACGAAGCGAGGCAGCTCAGGCGTCAGCGGTGGCGCGAGGAGCAGGTCGAGTCCTTGCGCCGCTCGGCGCGCGGCGCGTTCCTGCTCGCGCTCGACTCGCCGTTCGCGCGCGTCGAGCGCGAGGCACTGCAGATCCTGCTGGATCGGCGCGAGGGCATCGAGGAGGAACTCGGCCGCATCATGGGGGTGCGCGGCGACGCACTGCGGCGCGAGGCGGACGCCATGCTCGCGCCGGAGTCCTGGCACGTCGTCGGACTGCACCCTGAGCGGGGATTGTTTCACGGCTCGTTCGCGGATGTGCTGGCCGAGGAGGCGGAGCGATGCTCGAAGTGAAGGTGCGGCTGCTCAGGCCGGAGGGCCGGTTGCCGCGTCGGGCGTCGCCCGGGGCGGCGGGCTACGACCTGTTTGCCGCGGAGCCGGTGCTCGTTCCGGCCCGGGGCAGGGCGCTCGTGCCTACCGCGATCGCAATCCAACTGCCCGAGGGTTACGAGGCGCAGGTGCGACCGCGCTCCGGTCTGGCGTTGCACGAAGGTGTCAGCGCGCATTTCGGCACGATCGACACGGACTATCGCGGCGAGCTGATGGTGCTGCTGCAAAGCGACCGCGACGCGGACTATGCTGTCGCGGCGGGCGAGCGCGTCGCGCAACTCGTGCTCGCGCCGATTGTGACGGCCGTCTTCCACGAGGGCGAACTGGACGGGACACAGCGCGGCGAGGGAGGATTCGGGCACACGGGCCGCTGAGTGCATGGCCAGGGCATCCCCCGCATAGGCTCATCGCGGAGGGGACGAGGCATGCGCCTATCGGAACTGCACAGCCGCGAGATCATCAACCTATACGACGGGTCGCGCGTTGGTCTTGTCGGCGACACGGAAATCCTCTTCGACCCCGAAACGGGCGAGATCCAGGAACTTCTGCTGCCCGCGCGCGGCGGCCTGTGGCAGCGCCGGCACTCGCTCGCCATCCCCTGGGAGGCCGTGCGCCGCATCGGTCCCGAGGTGATGATCGTCGAGGTGCAAGCGCAGAAGCTCAGGGATTGATCTGCCTTCCGGCGGGGATGGTACTGCCGGGGGTGCATACGCCATGGCTCACACATTGGTGGCGGCGTTCCAGAACACGGACAGGGCGCGGGAAGCGGTTCGTCAGCTCGAGGCCCAGGGCTTCAACGACAAGGATGTGTCCTTGGTCGCGCCGGGCGACAAGCACGCGAAGCACGGCGCCCACGGCGATCATCAGGACTCCGTCATGGACGGCACCGCCTGGGGCGCCGGCATCGGCGGGGCCGCGGGACTCCTTGCCGCGGCGGGCGCGATCGCCATCCCGGGCATCGGTCCCTTGATCGCGGCTGGACCGCTGGCGGCGGCGCTCACAGGCGCGACCGCAGGCGGGCTTACCGGTGCCTTCATGGACATGGGCATCCCGGCGGCGAGCAGCAGGCGCTATGAGGACGAGCTGCGCCACGGGCACGCCGTCGTGACCGTCGAAGCGGGCGACGAGCGACTGGAGACGGCCCGCAGCGTGGTGCAGGCCCAGGGAGCGCACGACATCGAGGTAGACTGAATTCCACCCGTCGCGGGTCGGCCCTGAGCGGCCGACCCGCCTCTATCTGCCCGCACCCGACGCCGGCCGGCCGCATACCATGTCGCCGGACCCAGGGAGGTGGCGGGGTGGCGCAAGATCTTACGGGAGTGCGTGTTGGCATCATCGGCGGCGACCGCCGGGAACTGGAAGTGGCGCGCATCTTTTCCGCCCACGGCATGGACGTGCGTGCCGTCTGCCTGCCGTGGCCCGACGACGTGCAGCATCTGGCCAACAGGCTCGAGGATGTGCTCGCATGGGCAGACCTGCTCCTGGCACCGGTCGGCGGCGTCGACCGCTTCGGGCAGGTGGCGTATGTGATCGTGACCGGCGACGACGTGCCGCCACCGCGCCTGACGGCCGAGACCCTGCCGGCGGTCCGGCCCGGGACGCCGCTCTACATCGGCGCCGCGACGCCGGATCTGCGGCAGGCCTGCAGCCAGTTGGGCGTCGAGCTCGTCGAGTTCCGCGAGAGCGACGAGTTCGCCTGGCGCAACGCGGTGCCGACCGCCGAAGGTGCGATCCAGATCGCGATCCAGCACACCGACCACACGCTGCACGGCAGTCGCATCCTGGTGCTCGGCTTCGGCCGCAGCGGCACTGTGCTCGCCCGGACCCTGCGCAGCCTGGGAGCCGACGTCGCGGTCTGCGCGCGCGGGTCGGTGGACATTGCGCGCGCTTACGCCCTCGGCGTGGGCCCGCACCGCATGGACGACGTGGCGAAGCTCGCGGCCCAGGCCGATGTGGTCTTCAACACCATTCCCGCCCCCGTGCTGCCGGCCGACGTGCTGCGCAAGATGGCGTCCGGCAGCGTGATCATCGACATCGCCACCGTGCCGGGCGGTACCGACTTCGCCGTGGCGAAGCAGCTGGGCATCCAGGCCTTCCTGACGCCCGGCCTGCCGGGCATCACGGCGCCGCGCACGGCGGGCCGCATCGTCGCGGACACCATTCTGAGCCTCTGGCACGACAGACAGGAGGGCAATGGGGCCTGACGCGGCTCCGCCCGGGCACAGGACAAGGTTGGTCGCACCTGTAGAAGCCGATGCAAGCAGCTGAATCCCGCGGTCGGCTGCCTGGCGGGCGGCGCGGGCCGCCTACGGCAGGAGGTGCCCCCGCAGTTCCTCGACGCTCTGGGCCAGGAACCGCGGCGAGGCCCGCCGCAGCCTGCCAGGGTCGCCGTAGCCGTAGAGCACGCCGACCGCCGCGAGCCCATGGTGGTGCGCGGCCTCGAGATCGACGGGATGATCGCCGATCATCGCTGCGTGGGAGCGCTCGCCTGCGCTCAGCCCCGCCACGCCCAGGCCGAGGACGTCGCGCTTGAGCGAGACGCGTCCCTGGGTGTCTGCAGCGTAGACCGCGTAGAAGTGCCGGCGCAGATCGAAGTGGTCGAGGATCCGCTCGGCCGAAGGCAGAGGCTTCGAGGTGGCGACCGCCATGCGTACGCCCAGCCTGCCGAGCTCCTCGAGCAGGGGCGGGATCTCAGGGTAGACCTTATTCTCGAAGAGACCCTGGGACTCGAAGCGCTCTCGATAGCTGGCGATCGCGTGCGCCGTAGCCCCGGCGTCGAGGCCGTAGAACTCCTGGAACGAGGCGGCGAGCGGCGGGCCGATGAAGGACGTCAGGGCGTCGAGGTCCGGCGCGGCGATGCCGAGCCGGTCGAGCGCGTAATGGATCGATTTCGTGATGCCTTCCTTCGGGTCTGTGAGCGTTCCGTCGAGATCCCAGAACAGCAGGGAATACCTTGCAGACATGGCCGTCCTCCTATGGCTTGGGGCATCTCAGGCGGGAAAGCCGCCCGGCTCCGCGGCCGGCGCCGCCCGAAGCCCAGGCAGAGGTGAGCGCAGGAGCCATACGAGGCCGAGCAGGGCGCAGACGGCGGCAACCAGCAAGGCTCCGCGCACGGCGAGGGGACCTGCGATGACGCCGCCGGCGAAGGCGCCGGCGGCGCCCAGCACGTTTCCGAGCAGGCGCTGGCTGCCGCTGATGCGGCCGAGCCAGCCCTCGGGCGTCACCGACTGGCGCAGCACCGCCTCGGCGAAGCCGAACAGGGTCGCGAGCAGGTCGCCGAAGAGCTGCGCGGCGAGCAGGAACGCGAAGGCGAGCAGGGGCGTTGCGGGGGCCAGGGGGACGAGCAGGAGCAGGAGGCCATAGCCCATGACGCCGTAGACGGCCGCTCGGCCGAGCCCGACGCGCCTGGCCGCGAGCGGCGCGAAGACGCTGCCGACGAGGGCGCCGACGCCCCCGCCCGTGATCAGCATGCCGATCAGGAAGGGCGAGAGGTGGAGCACCCGCAGGGCGAAAAAGGCGTAGAGGGCGTCGAAGACCCCGCCGGAAAGACTGATGAGCGCGGCCGCCATGGCGAGCGGCCGCAGGAGCGGGTGGCGCCAAAGCGCCTTGAGGCCGGCGAGGGCGGAGGCTGTGACTCCGGGCGCGGCCTGCCGGCTCCGGCTGGGGGATTCGCTGGCGCCGAGCTGCAAGAGCGTGATGGCCGACGCCAAGTATGACACGGCGTCGCTCAGGATCGTCAGGGGCCCGCCGAGGAACTGGATCAGAAGCCCCATCAGGACCGGCCCGCCAGTCTCGCCCAGGGCGCTTGCCCCGGAGAGCCAGGCGTTGGCCTGGGGCAGCTGGGCGACGCCGACAAGCCCAGGCAGCCATGCCTGGTCCGCCACGTCGAACAGGGTGTTGAGCGCGGCGACAAGCACGAACGCGGCCAGCAGCTGCCAGAAGGCGAGCAGGTTCGCGAAGGCCAGCAGCGTGAGGGCGCCGAGCAGAGTCGCCCGCAGGAGGTCGGAGGCGACCAGCAGGGGCCTGCGGCGCGTGCGATCGGCCAGAACGCCTGAGAGGGGCGACGCCAGGAGCGCTGCGATGTAGGAAAGCCCTGCGAGCCAGCTGAGGTCCTGAGCGGTGGCGTGGAGGAGCAGAACGGCGATGATGGGCAGCCCTTCCCTGGTGACGCGCGAGCCGAGCTCGCTCACCGTGCGACCGGCGAGGAAGATGCGGAAACTCGGCGCGGAGATGGGGAGAGGGCCGGCAGTCGTTTCGCGCATGACGCCTCTAGGCTACCACACCTCGTCAGAGGGAGGCTGCAGCACCCCGGGTGGGGGCCACTTTCCTGCGCTTAGACCATCGCCGGAGGGGCATCGCATGTTCGGCAGGCCCGGCGCCAAGTGAGGTAATGGGAGCTCGCACTGCACGTGGCGCTTTTGGAAAACCTCTGTTTCAGAGGTGTGTGGGAATCCGAGGGGGTTGGCTATACTGATCCCTGAGGTGGCATCACATGGCAGTTCCTGCGGTTCAGCAGCTTGCACAAGTCATAAGCCAGCTCCCGCCGCTGGATCAGGAGTTCCTGTACCGTCGGCTGGAGCGGCTTCTCCAGCCCAAACTTAGCCCACAGGTCGTCGTAGACTTCAGAGAGAAGCGCTTCGCCAACGGCTTCAGTTGCCCTCACTGCAAAGGCACCCACATCCACCGTCACGGCAAGTACAAGGACCGCTGGCGCTATCGCTGCGTTGACTGCGGGAAGACCTTCAACGACGCGACCGCATCGCCGCTCGCGGGTTCACACCGCGACATTGCCACCTGGCTCAAGTACGCGAAGTGCATGAGCCAGGGAATGACGATACGCCGGTCTGCTCGGGAGGTTGGAGTCAGCGTGCCCACCGCTTTCTACTGGAGGCACAAGATCCTTACTGCCCTGCGCAACCTTCCGAAGCCCGCCTTGACAGGGATCGTGGAAGCCGATGAAACGTTCTTCCTGGACTCGCAGAAGGGGTCCCGCAATCTCGGACGCTCTGCCAGACATTCGGGCATCAAGGCACCACTACGCGGCATCAGCCACCACCAGGTGTGCGTACTCGTCGCTCGGGACAGACAGACATCCACCGTCTCCGAGGTCGTCGGGCACGGTCGCGTAACGGCGGCGCAGATAGGGACCGCCTTGGACGGCGTGCTGCACGATTGCGTACTCTGTACTGATGCGGCAAGCGCGTACCGCACGTATGCCAATGACAAGCAGATCCCGCTTGAAGCCCTGAACGCTCGGAGAGGAGTGAAGAAACGGGGCATTTATCACCTCGGCAACGTGAACGGCTACCACAGTCGGTTGAAGCGGTGGATTCGTCCCTTCAACGGCGTGAGCACCAAGTACCTGCCGAACTACCTTGTTTGGTTCCAGCGCATAGATTCCACGAATAACATCCCCCGCAACGTGGTTGCCAGTCGTCTGCTGGATCACAGTCACGCACCGATGGTGTTCACTACGACGAAAGATCTTGGTTGTTCTTGCGCGACGGGAAATGGAGTATAATGGAATTAGGAGGAATAGTAGAATAGTAATGAAAAAACTAATGGTTGCCATGGGAATGGTGGCATTGGCGGTAATCGCAGGAGGATGCAGTTCCAGCACTTCCGTTACGCCAAATCAAGGAAAGCCAATGGGGAGCGTGTCGACGTGCTCTTCACCACAGACCCTCTATGTCTTTCCAGGCGGTGCGACTGGCGCGGGAATCAACCCGCCAGGGGGGAGCGCCTACTGGTTGCGCCTCGCGCTGGCTACGCATTCAACGAACCGCCATGCAGTTCAGAAGGATCAACTTGTGGAAGCCGTAATTCCATCTGATGCCGCATGGACCGTAAGAGATGTTACGTTTAGTCCGAATGACGGCAAGAAGATTTCTCAGTTCTGGCGGAACACGAAGGATAGCGTGGCAAAGGTTTTGTCCGCTGAGGTTTGTTTTCAGTCTTGGAGTAAAGCAAGCCTCCTGAAGCTGTCTGTTGTTACAGGCTCGAAGGCTGAACGAGCACAACACGTGGCTCGCGGGATGTTCGCCGCAGGTCCGAGCGTTCTAAAGCCAGGCGAGACGTTGTTCGTGGCTGTATACGCAGGTAGTTCGGATGGCTGGGTGTACCGCACCACGCAGTCAAACGCCCACCTTGCGTGGTATGCGGTCAATGTCAAAGTTGCCAAAATATACCCAGTCTCTCTCGCACACTTCATGTCCACAGGCAATATTGACATCTACGAATTTCAGCTTCCAAAGTCCATGCTAACTGGTACATACCAACTTATGCCACTGGCTGAAGCACCAGCCTCAGGGGGAATGGCGATGGACGGAAACTTCTCATTCCGGGTTGAATAGCAGAAGCTTCAAGGTTGCCGCGATCTGTCATTGACGATCACGACGAGTTAGTAGCGCCGCTCGTTGGTCCTTTCAGTTTCCCACAATCTTATGAAACAGAGGTTTTGGAAAAGCGTGAACGGCCGCCGCACGGTTTCCCTTGCCCGCCTGCGGGACCTTCGGCGGGGATCGGCTGGGCCGGGCCGCGACATGCGTCCAGACGCGAGCGATCCCCGCATCCGCGCAGAGAT
>JAJZQO010000114.1 GCA_021847575.1 Bacillota bacterium
AGCGGCTGACTACTTTCCCGCCGGGCGACACGATCTCCTTCATCAGATGCGGCTGGTGCCAGATCCCTCCATCCGCGATCGCACCGATCGCGGAGATCAGGCTGACGGGCGTCAGGGCGAGCGTCTGACCGAAGGCCATCGTCGCGAGGTCGATCGGCTTGACCTTGCCCCTTGGCGGCACGATCGAGCGCGCCTCGCCGGGCAGGTCGATTCCCGTCGTGCCCAGTACGCGGAACGCCTGCAGGTAGTCGTAGAAACGGCTGGTGCCAAGCCTGAGCCCCACCTCGACAAAGCCGACGTTGCAGGAATGGGCCACGACGCCCGCAAAGTCGAGCGACCCGTGCCCGGAGCGCTTCCAGCAGCGCAGGGGGATGCCGTCGACGCGGACGAAGCCCGGGTCCCAGAAGCCGGAGCGGGGCGTCACGACGCCGGCGGCCAGTGCCGCGGCGGCCGTGATCGCCTTGAACGTCGAGCCTGGCGGCAGCACGTCGCTCACGGCCGCGTTGCGCCAGCGCTCCGCTGGGTAGGCGGCGAAGGCGCCTGGATCGTACGAGGGGTCGAGCGCCATGCCGAGCACGCCGCCCGTGCGCACGTCGAGGACGAGGACGCTGACGAGGCGCGCCCCCGTGTCCTGCCGCGCGGTCTCGGCCGCCTCCAGCGCAATCCGCTGGACGTCCGAGCGCATGGTCAGGACGACCTTGTCGCCTGGTTTCGGCGGAGTGTAGGAGACGCGAGGCTGGGCAAGCAGGCGGTTGTAGGCGTCCATCTCGACGCCGATGGAGCCGTTCTTGCCGCGCAGCACGCCATCGTAGGAGAGTTCGATCCCCTCGAGCCCCTGGTTGTCGATGCCCGAAAAGCCGAGCACCGTGCCTGCGATCGCGCCGTTCGGGTAGACGCGCTGGGCCAGCGGCGCAAGACCGAGGCCCGCGATGTGCAAGGCGCGGATGCGGGCCACCTGCTCATCCGTAAGGCGCCTTGACAGCCAGACGAACGTCACTCGCTGGCTCAGCCCCTTGAGCAGCCGCTCCGGCGGCACAGCCAGCACGGCGCCGATCTCCGCGGCGACCCGCGTGCGGTCCTTGACCTGCCTCGGCACCGCGTAGAGCCGGTAGGTGGTGCGCGAGCTCGCGAGCACGACGCCGTCAGCCGTCTCGATCTCTCCGCGCGGCGCCCCGACAGGGATCTGGCGCAGCCGTACGGAGCGCCCGGTGCTGCCGATCTCGGCCCCGCGAACCAGCATGACGAACGAGGTGCGCACCACCAGTGCCACCACGATCGCCAGCACCAAATAGAGCGCCGCGAGCATGCGGCGCCGCTGGGTTCCTGTCGGTGGCACTACGCATCCCTCCGCTCCGTTACAGGCCGATCACCACCCGGGTGATCGACTGGATGAGCGCACCCACGTCCGCGAGGATGCCACGATGTGCACCGGCCGCTCCGGTGGCCCGTGCCGCCGGGGCGCCCTGCGGCACAGTCAGCGACAGGACCGCCGGAGCCGGCGCCAGTTTGAGCTTCGCCGCGATGGCCGCCAGGTGGCCCGCGGAGGTGAGCGCCGACACCTGGCTCTCGAGGGCGAGTTCCTGTGCCCGCGCCACCTGGAGCTGCGCCTGCGTCCGGTCGATGGCGTAGCCGATCTGCGCAGCCGCCGCGAAGCGGGATACGGCGAGCAGCCCCACGATCACGGTAACGCCCCAGCGCAGGTAGAACGTTCTGAGCTGCGGTTCACTGCGCAGCGCCGCGCGCGGCGCCTGCCGCTCGACGGCAGGCTCGGTCAGGTGTCTCTCCGGGACCATCGTTATGCCTCCTCAGCTTCCGGAAGAACGATCGCGACGCGCAGTTTCGCGCTGCGTGCGCGGGGATTGCGCTCATGTTCCGCAGGGCTGGCCTGCAGGGGTTTCTTGGTCGTCTGGCGATAAGGCGGCGCGTGAAAGCGGCGCTTGACGATGCGGTCCTCGAGCGAGTGGAAGCTGATCACCGCCACGCGGCCGCCGGGCCTGACGACCTGCGGCGCAGCGTCGAGCAGCGCTGCCAGAGCGCCCAGTTCGTCGTTGACCGCGATCCTGAGGGCCTGGAACGTCCGCCTGGCCGGGTGGCCCCCGGTCTTGCCCCCGCCCACTGCCGAAGCGACGATTGCGCGCAGTTCCGCGGTCGTGTGGATCGGGCGGTGCGCTACGATGCGCTGAGCCACCTTGCGGGCGTGGCGCTCCTCGCCGTACTCGCGGATGATGCGGGCGAGTTCCGCTTCGTCCCAGTTGTTCACGACGTCGTCGGCCGACAGCGGCTGGCCGGGATCCATCCGCATGTCGAGCGGTCCGTCGCTGCGGAAGGAGAAGCCGCGCTCCGCGCGATCGATCTGCGCCGACGAGACGCCGAGATCCACCAGCAGCGCGTCCGCGGGAATGAAGCCTGCCGCGCCGGCGATCGCGACCACGTCGCGAAAGTTGCCGTGACGCAGTACCGCCTCGGCCGGCAGCCGCTGCATCGCGGATGCCAGGGCGTCCGGATCGCGATCGATGCCGAGCAGCCTGCCGCCGGGCGCCGCCGCAGCCCAGAGCGCGACAGAGTGGCCTGCGAATCCTACCGTGGCGTCGATCACCGTGGCACCAGGTGCCAGGTCGAGCTCCTGCAGTACCTCCGCCAGAAGGACTGGCTGGTGGATGGGTTTCATAAAAGCCCCAGCTTGCCGAGGTTCTCCGCAAGCGCCTCAGGCGAAGCCTGGGCCTCGTCTGCGTACTGCTGCCAACCTTCCGCCGACCAGATCTCAACGCGCGTCGCGACGCCTACGATCACCGTCTCGCGCGCGAGCGCCGCATACTGCCTGAGCACCTGCGGCACGAGGATGCGGCCCTGCTTGTCCGGCTCGCATTCCGACGCGCCGGAAAAGAAGAACCGCGCAAATGCTCTCGCCTCGCCGCTGGACAGCGGCAGCTGGCCAAGCCGCTCCTGCACGCCTGCCCACTCCCTTCCGGAGTAGAGGAAGAGGCAGCGATCGAGCCCCTTGGTGATGACGAAGCGGCTGCCGAGCAGCTCGCGCATGCGCGCTGGGATGAAGAGGCGGCCCTTGTCGTCCAGGCTGTGCCGGTACTCCCCCATGAACATGCGCGTGCCCCCCTTTTCTCCACCACGTCTCCCCACTTTCCCCCACACTGTTCTCTCTGCGCAACACTTCTCCTGCTTGTTCCCACATCGGACGAAAAAAATAGCGGGTGCCCCGGCTTACCGGGGCACCCGATGTCTTCAGTCGCTAGACGGCGATCGGTTCGCTATGCTGCTGCAGTACACCGGCAAGGAGGTGGAGGGCATGCCCGCAGGCCGGGCAATGCAGTTCGCCGATCGGACTGGTCGGCTCGTGACTCACGGTCAACCCCTGAGCCCCACAGACAGCGCACAGGAACTCCACGAGATACTCGTGTTCCATTCGCCTGCCTCCCCTTGGCGGCCGTTTCAGCCGCCACGCAGATGCTTCGGCGGATGCGGCGGGAACCCTCCCGCTCCGGCGACTTTGCGAGAGATTCTCGGCGCGCATCGCATGTCAGCGCCAACGCCTGTCCCCGGCACATGCCGCCAGATCGCCGTCAGTCGGCTCCAGGCGCCGGTGCTAGCTTGCCCCGCAAGGACCTGGGATAGCGGTGGCGCGGTCTGAGAGTCCTGGGCCGCCCGCTTGCAAAGGGCCAGCGCAGCCCCCAACCCACGATCGCGATGGCCGCAGGCACGAAGAAGCCGAGCAGGACGAAGGTGTAGAGGAAGAGGCCGAGCACGACGACCACGCCGAGCTCCGTGAGGCTCGTGACACCCGAAGCGGCCATCGACCCGAACGTGCCGGCCATGATGACCGCTGCCGAGAGGATGACCTGGCCCATGCGGCCGAGCGCCTGCCGGATGGCCGCGGCTGGCGTCGTGCGCGCGCGCAGCATCTCCTCGAAGCGAGACATCAGGAAGATCGCGTAGTCGACGCCGAGGGCCACGAGCAGCAGCAGGACGAAGAACGGCAGCACCCAGTAGACGCCGGTATGGTGCAGCACGTCGACGAAGATCAGTTGGCCGAGCCCCATCGCCGCTTCGTAGGTGGCGTAGAGCGACGCGATGATGAAGGCGGGCATGATCAGCGAGCGGAGCAGGATGACGAGGAGCAGGAAGATCGCCCCGAGCACGAGGATCGCCGTCTGATTGAAGTCGTGGCTCGAGAGCTGGCTGAGGCTCGCCTGCAGGCCGCTCTGTCCCCCGGCGTAGAACGTGCCCTTTCTGACGGGGCTCGTGCGCAAGGCGTGCTGCGCCGCGCTGACCAGCACCGGCACGCGCTCGATCGCCTGCGACGAGTACGGGTCTGCGGCAAGGTCCACCGTGAACATGGCCACATGCCCGTCCGGGGAGATGTAACTCTGCATCGCCTGCGCGAGCGAACGGTCGCCCATCGCCGACGCCGGCACGTAGAACCCGGAACTCTGCGCCCCGGCGGCCATCCCCGCCAGGTTCACCTGGGCCACGTGCACGCCGCTGCCGAGCTGGCCCGCGGCCTGCGCGGCCTGCGCGAGCCCTGGCGTCAGCTGGCCCGCCCCTTGGCTCGCCTGGGCGAGGCCTCGCGAGATCTGGCCAGTGGCCTGCGCGTAGTTGCCCGCGCCGGTGGCAAGCTTCGTCCCGGCGCCGGCCAGCTTGCCGAGCCCCGCATCGACCCCTTGCGCGCCGCGAGCCAGGCCCTGCATGCCCTTCGCCGCCTGCGCGTTGCCCTGCGCGAGGCCTGAGAGGCCCTGCGCGAGCTGCTGGGCTCCCGAGGCCAGCTGGCCCGCTCCGGCCGCACTCGACTGGGCCCCTTGCGCCAGGGCGGCTGTGCTCTGCTGGGACTGCTGGAGCCCCTGATCAATCCTCGTCGCGGTAGAGGCGATCGACTGCCAGTCGGGCGAGGCGGCCGTTCCCGGATGGGCCGCCGCCCAGGCCGCGATCGCC
>JAJZQO010000031.1 GCA_021847575.1 Bacillota bacterium
CACTCTCTCCCTTCGGCTTCCTTCGGACCCCACCGTTACCGGTGACGCCCTTGCCTACAGGTTGCCTTCCCGCTGGTGAGGCGGCGGGGGCGTTCTCCCCCTGGCATTGCGCACATGCCGGGCGCACGCAAAACACCCGGCACGTCCAGCGTGCCGGGTGTCCCAACTTCCCGCCTAGTCGCGCTCCGCAAGCCACGGGCTCAGGTCCCGGTCGATCAGCTCCGCGGTCTTCTCGATATCGGGCCGGAAACGCTCTGTCAGCTCGCGGCGCAGTTCCGGATCGAGGCGAGGGCGCATCAGAGTGTGGTGCAGGAGCCACGAGCGCACGGCCCGGCGCTGGCGACTCGACAACACGCTGCGCAGCGCACGGCGCACCGGATTCGGGTGCGTCAGGAGGGCATGGACGACCCGGTTCTTCGGTATGCCTGAGTTTTCGTTGATGCGCGGCGGCAGGACCGGGATGATGCCGGGATGGACGCCGAGGAAGCTGAAGATGCGGCTGTAGACCCCTGTCCTGTCACGGGCCAGATCTTCGTAGAGCAGCACCAGCACCTGCTCGCGCGGAAACTCTCTGAAGTAGCGCGTGAGCTGTTCGCCGTAGTAGCCGAGTCCGGTGTAGGCCCAGGATGGGGCCCAGTGGCGGCTCAGCCGCTCGCCCTCCAAGGCCACGGCGCGAGCGAAGTCGAACTCCGCCTCGCGGCCCTCCTGCAGGTGCTCGAGGAAGTTCGAGTAGGCCCGGTCCACAGGATTGCGCAGGATGCAGACGAGGCGCGCGTCGGGAATGCTCGCCCTGATCCTGCGCGGCCCTTCGGGCGCCCCGAGGTAGAGCGTCGAACCCTCACCGATCGCCTTGGCCCCATTCGCCCCTGCGAACAGCGCCTCGTATTCCGACCATGTCGAGACAGGCTGGCCATCGCGTGGCCCGACCCACGGGCCGAACTGGCCCGTGAGCTCGCTGAACCACGGCTCCTTGCGGGGGCTCATGTAGATCTCGGGATGCTGCGACAGCCCCTCGTATAGCATTGTCGTGCCGCTGCGCGGCGCCCCGATCAGGAGAAAGTTCGGCCTCACCGCAAGAGGCCTGCCGCTAGGGTCGACAGCGGGCAGCAGACCCTCCATCCCCTATTCGTTCGCCAGTCCCCGGTAGCCATCGACAAGCACCTCCGCAACCTCCGGACGCATGAACTCCCCTGGCGGGAACTCGCCCGCCTGGAGCATCCCGCGCACCTTTGTGCCGCTCAGGCTGACGCGCTCGCTGTTGTCGTGCGGGCATGTCTTCTCCGTCGCCATACCCCTGCACGCGTTGCAGTAGAACGCGTTCTCAAAAGGCAGCACGTGAATCCCGATTTCGTCCTGGAGGGACGAAACGAGTTCCTGTGCGGCGTAGGTGCCGTAGTACCCGCCGACGCCGGCGTGGTCGCGCCCGACGATGAAATGCGTGCAGCCGTAGTTGCGACGGGCGATCGCATGGAAGACGGCTTCGCGGGGCCCGGCGTAGCGCATCGCGGCGGGAAAGCCCGACAGCATGATGCGATCGGCCGGGAAGTAGTGCTGCAGGAGCGTCTCGTAGCTCCGCATGCGGATATCCGCGGGAACGTCATCCGACTTCGTCGCGCCGACGAGAGGGTGCAGGAGCGCGCCGTCGAGCGTCTCGAGGGCAACCTTGATCATGTACTCGTGGGCGCGGTGCAGCGCGTTGCGGGTCTGGAACGCGACAACCGTCCGCCAGTTGCGTGCCGCAAACGCGGTGCGCACCTCGCGCGGTGTCAGGGCGAGCCCGCCTCCCTGCGCCGCGGGGTGGTCAAGCAGCCAGATTGGTCCGCCCAGCAAGGTGTCGCCCTGGGCGTAGACCTGCGCAACGCCCGGGTGCGCCTCCTCCGTGGTGCCGTAGACGAGCTGCGCCTCCTTGCGCTTGTCCCGGCTGAAGCGATCGTGGATGCGCATGACTCCCACGATGTGGCCCTGCGCGTCGGTGAGCGCCACCTCGGCGCCCTCCGGCAGCGAGGCGTGCTCCGGTCCGACCGCAAGTGTCACAGGCAGCGGCCACAGCGTGCCGTCCGTCAGGCGCATCGCCTCGACCACCGTCTCGTACTCCGGTCGCCGCATGAAGCCCTCGAGCGGACTCAAGGCGCCGATGCCGACCAGCCCGAGGTCCCAGTAGGCACGCTCGTCCAGAGGGACCTGCGGCAGGCTTTTCGCCCGTTCCATCGCGTCCTGCAGGGCACGTCCCTGCAATTGGCGGTTCACCAGCTGTCCGCCGTGCGCGGGCTCTCCCTCCGACGTGTCGCCGCGGCCGGCCGCAACCTGGGCCGGCACGCCGCCGCGCGCCGTCTTCGCGAGGTAGCCGCGCTCCACAAGCAGATTGATGACGGACTGCGCGCACTCCTCCACGGTGTGCTTGTGCGTCTCGAGCACGAGATCGGGGTCCTTGGGCTCCTCGAACGGGTCGTTCACACCGGTGAAGTTCTTGATCTCGCCGGCCAGCGCCTTGCGGTAGAGCCCCTTGGTGTCACGCTCGACGAGCACGTCGAGCGGCGCCGTGACATAGACCTCGAGGAACTCGCCGATCTCCCGCCGCGCCAGGTCGCGCAGTTCCTCGAACGGAGAGATGAAGGCCGCGAGGCAGACGACCCCGTTGCGCGTCAGGAGCTTCGCAACAAAGCTGGACCGCTCGATATTCTTCCGCCTGTCATCCGCGGAGAACCCAAGGTCCCTCGTCAGGCCCTGGCGCACAATGTCGCCGTCGAGGCGCTCGACGGCGACGCCTGCCTCACGCAAAAGCTCCGCCACGCGGAGCGTGATCGTCGTCTTGCCCGATGCGGAAAGCCCTGTGAACCAAACGGTGACTCCGGTCAACGCGTTCCCTCCACATTGTCAATCGGTTGCCGACTTGAAGCGCTTGCGCGCGGGTGAACCGACTTCCCGGCACCGCTGCGCGCACGAGCAAACCTATAACATTGTAAAGTTGGCGTCGCCGCGAGGAAACCCTGCCCCGCAACATCACACGCGGCGCCGATACCGAACCGCCGACATCTCCACATCCACCCCGACAGGAGCTGGCCGGCGCAGGCACTGCACCTATTCTAGCCGCATCTGTGCGAAAGCGACGCGGGCCGGATGTGAGCAGCCGGCATCAGGCCTCGCTGATGGACACCAGGCCCTCGACGACGCGCACCAGCTCGTGCAGGTCGAATGGCTTCTGGACGAGCTGCTGGTAGCTGCCTTCAGCCGGGTATACTTCCGCGGAGAGCTCGGCGCCGGTGACGACCACGACCGGGATGGAGAACCAGCGTGGATCGCCTCTGAGCATCTCGAGAAATTCCCTTCCGCTCATCCCCGGCATCAGAAGATCAACCACGACCGCGGCTGGCCGCAACCCTTGCGCAAGCCACTGCAGCGCAGCCTGCCCGGACGCGGTGTCTTGAGCCTCGAATCCCGCGTCGCGCAGAGCCTCGCAGATCACGAAACGGATCACGGGCTCGTCATCGAGGACCAGTACCGGATCCACGTCATGCCTCAAGGCGCGGCAGCGCCACGTGGACCCGCGTGCCGCGACCTTCTTGGCTCTCGATCCAGATGCGGCCAAGGTGCCGCTCGACGATGGACCGGCAGAGTTGAAGTCCTAGGCCCATGCCGCCTGGGTCCCGCCCCTTGAGGTTCGAGGCGCGGAAGAAGCCCTGGAAGACGCGCGGCAAATCCTCGGCCGGGATGCCGATGCCCTCGTCCGTCACCACGACACGCAGCAGTTCTCCATCGCGATCCAGGCGAACGCCGACACGGGTGCCGGCGGACGAGTACTTGACCGCGTTGGCGACAAGGTGCTGAAAGACCATCCCAAGGCGCCTGAAGTCTCCCCGCACCGGAGCGGGGTCCTTGCCTAGGATGACCGAGAACCTCCTGTCCACGGCGCCCTGGACGAATGGTTCGACCGAAGTGCGGACCGTGTCGCGAAGATCGTGGGGAAGTATTTCGAACGAGATCGCAGGGTCCCGCACACGGTATGACTCGAGCACGCGGTCCACGAGGTCCGCGACGCGGTCCACCTCCCCGTCCATCATCGCCAGCAGGGTTTCCGGCGGAGGGGCGGGCTGCCCCGCCTCGATGCGTCCCCGCAAAAGCCCGAGCATGCCCTTGACGCCCGCCATCGGGTTTCTGATCTCATGGGCCGTGATCTGCACGAAGCGCCGTCGCAACTCTTCGCGCTCACGCTGGGCCTCGTGCCGGGCCGTGACGTCCCGCGTCACTTCCGTGAAGCCGCGCAGAGAGCCGGAACGGCTGCGCACCGCCGTCAGCACCACGCTCGCCCAGAATCGCGTTCCGTCCTTGCGCAACCGCTCGGCCACCGCGACAAAGCGCCCTTCGCGCCGGGCCGTCTCGAGCGCGCGCTCGGGGAGTTTCTCGTCCCTCGCCTCCGGCGGATAGAGGATAGCGAACGGCCTGCCGATGATCTCCGACGGACTGTAGCCCTTGATGCGTTCGGCACCGGCGTTCCAAGTGGAGATATTGCCTTTGGCGTCAAGCGTGAAAATCGCGTACTCCGAGACAGCTTGAATCAGCGCCTGGAAACCGCGCGGCTGGTTCTCCTGAACCGGTTCACCCGCTTGTGCGCCGCGCCTCGCTCCACGCAGCGCGAAGGCTTTGAAGTCGGCGCCCAGCCCATCCAGGCTGGCGACGGTCATCTCCACGTGCTCCGCACCCCCGTCCGCGTCGCCAATGCAAGCAGAGACGAACCCGTGTTGTTCGTTCACGGCCGCGGGATCCAAGATGAATGATGTAAGCGGCTTGCCGCACAGTTCGTCCGACGTCAGACCACGCATGGACTTCGCACCACCGGTCGCGATGACGACCCTGCCGGCCAACTTGACGGCAAGCAGCGCCTCGTTTGAAGTGGCCATCATAGCGCCGCATTGGGATCGAACCTCCCCGGCCTGCTCCCGGCACCTCGCTGCGGTCACGTCATGCCGCAGAAAACCTGCTGCGGACAGCTAGCCGGCAACGCGCAGATTGCGAGACCGTACCAACATGGACGCGGCATTCGCTGCGATGGCCGGGGAATCCCCATCCACCGTCGCTTGCCGGCCAGCTTTCCACGATGCCTGTGGTGGAAGACTGGACATGATAGGTGCCCATACAGGAAGTACCTTTCCGCGATACGTGCGTGCCCAAACCAAGGATAGTCGACAGACGCAGCGCGACTGTGCCGAATCCTGTCAAACGAATGAAATAAGGTGGCGTTAGCATTTTGCACGCCACGCCATGCCTTTGTGGCTGCCAAGGCAGTGGCATTCGCTGGATCGCAGACCACGAGGAGATGAGGCTCAAGCTCTTGCAGGAGCAGTTGCAGCATGACGAAACTCCGGCTTGATCTGAACAAGCCGGAGTTTCAGGAGCAGCTATTCGCCGTCAAGAAGCAACAGCGCAACGAGGTGCGCGGTACACTAAAGAATCTGTATCAGATGGCGTGGAAGCAGGCTTTCGTGGATCGCGCCCACGATGGGGGCGCATGCGCTCAAAGCAGGGCGGACCGCGGCGAGTCGCTCTACACGCTCCGCACGTACCACGGATTTCGTGCCGTAGCTTATCGGCCGTGGATTGGATGGTGTTTCTCACGCTGCATCCTGATCGCGAGTCACAGTACGACTGAACCGCACCTTCAGTTGGTGCCGGGGGCGGGACTCGAACCCGCATGGTGTCGCCACCGGAGGATTTTAAGTCCCCTGCGTCTGCCATTTCGCCACCCCGGCACACCACGCATTATAGCACCGGTCCTGCATCACCTCGCGCTGCCGGGGTCGGTCTCACACGTGCGCCCGCAGAAACTCGAGTGTACGCTCCCAGACGAACCGGCGCTGCTCGAAGCCGCGCACCATGTGCCTGGACTCCGGCAGGGCCGCAAGGTCGAAAGGCTTGCCGAGCTCGATCAGGCGCGCGATCAGCCGGGCCGTATGGCGGAAGTGCACGTTCTCGTCCACCATGCCATGCACGATCAACAGCTTGCCCCTGAGACCATCGAGATGGTTCAGGACGCTCGCCGTCTCGTAGCCTTCGTGGTTGTCCTCGTCGGTGCCCATGTAGCGCTCGGTGTAGGCCGTGTCATACCAACGGAAGTCGGTGACGGGCGCCCCGGCTACGCCCGCCTGGAACACGTCCGGCGCCTTGGTGAGGGCCATGAGAGTCATGTAGCCGCCGTAGCTCCAGCCGAAGATGCCCACGCGGTCCGGGTCGGCGAGGCCCTGGTCGACCAGCGCCCGAACACCGATGACCTGGTCCTCGAGCTCCACCGTACCGAACGAGCGGCTGATCGGCGCCTCGAAGGCGAGGCCGCGTCCAAAGCTGCCGCGGCCGTCCAGCTTGAGGACGAGGAAGCCGTGCTGCACCAGATATTGCACCCGAAGGTCCGTCGTCTGGTCCCATGTCCTGACCACCATCTGGGCGTGGGTGCCGCCGTAGACCGAGACGATGAGCGGCAGCGGTCCCGCGAGCCCTTCTGGGCGGTAGAGCGCGCCGTGCAGCACGAGTCCGTCGGGTCGTTGCACGTCGATGAACTCGGGCGGGTTTAGGCCGAGCGCCTGCGCGTCCAACCCGGAAAACTCGTGAATCAGTTGGGTCGCTCCGCTTTCGAGGTCAAGGAGCGTAGTGCGCATAGGGTGCGTGGGGGATGTCGCCTGCACGACGCACCTGCGGTGGTCCGGCGAGAACACGGCGACGTGGCAACCCTCTTCCGAAGTGAGGGGCTTCAGATCCACGCGGCCCAGCCTGCCCTCGTAAACGTGACGCACGGTGGGATCGTCGCCACTGCCGAGGCAGCGGTAGACTCCGCTCTGCGCATCGAAGTCGAGGAGCTCGTAGATCAGGCGCCCTTCGGGTGTCACGGGCTCGCTTCGGCCTATGGGCGCCTGCAGGTAGAGACGCTGGTAACCGTCGCGCTCGCTGCGGAAGAGGATCGACCCGTCCGCCAGGAAGCGCGTCGCGTCGTTCACGTTGTACCAAGGCAGGCTCTCCTCACGCCAAACCAACTCGCCCGTCGCATCGCCCGGCCGGTAGAGACGCCACTCGGCATGCCGCTGCTCGCGGTCGCAGTATAGGGCCGCGAGGCCGCGAGCGGTCCACTCGACGCGCAGAAGGTACTCACCTGCGCCCTCGAGCCAGGTGATTTCGCCGCCTCCGGCCGACACGACGCCGAGAGTGACGTGGGCGTTCTCGTGGCCCACAAAGGGATAGCGATGCTGCTCAAGCCAGACGTCGCCCTGACCTTGGTGGGTGATGGTGTAGGGCGGGATGTGGCGCTCGTCCACTCTGCAGAGGGCGATCTGGTCCCCAAGCGGCGAGATCCAGAAGCCCTCGGCGCGGTCGAGTTCCTCCTGCGCCGCGTATTCGGCGAGTCCGAAGGTGAGACACGGCTCGGCTCCCCGTGTAAGTTGCCGAACTTCCATCGTCCCGAGGTCCAGCACCTTCAGCTCCCCTGCCTCCACATAGGCGACGCGAACGCCGTCCGCGAAAAGCTTCGGCGCTTCCGCGGCCGCGAGTTCCGGCACCGCACGCAGTTCCCCGCGAGCGTCGCCGACCAGCATCTCGTCACCGCGGCGCACGAGCAGGGTGTTTGCGGCGACATCGAAATACGTCACGCCGACGTAGGCCTGACGCATGCGCTCGCGGCGCAGTTGCTCGGCAAGCGACGCGGGCTGGGACTGGCTCTGGGCCTCGACGACAACCCGCGCGGCGGAACTGCCGACGTCGTAGAGCCAGAGATCCTGGGCCAGTTCGCCCTGACGCGGCTGGACGTAGAGTATGCCTTTCGCGTCTGGCAGAAAGCGGATCGAGCCCGGGTGCCCCCATCCAGGGGCTGGCAGGCGGGCGATATCGTCGAGCGTCACGTGGTCGAAAGGCCTCGGCAAGGCTGGGACGCCTCCTTTGCACTTACGCGAGGCACTTCGCCGGTAGCGAGCGGATCCCTCCGCCGAGTTCGCCCCAGGGCTGCTCTGTCGCAGGACGGCCGTCAGGGCCGCCGCTTGCGAGGCAGGAACCTAACGCGCCGACGGCGCATCCATCGGCTCGAGTTCGGCCAGGATCAGACTCTCCTCCGCGAGCAGCGTGGGACTGCGCCGCAACCGCAGCCGCGCCTCATCAAGCTGACCCCGGCGGGTCGGGGCGGTCACAAGCGAGACGATGGATTCGCCGCTGGCGCTCATCGGCTGGCGCACCGAGCTCAGGCCGATGCCCGCACTGGCGAAGGCCTGTGCCACGAGGGCCAGCGCCCCAGTCTCGTTGCGCAAGCGCAGGCGGAGGTAGTAGGCGTGGGCGTGCTGGCCAAGGGGAACGAGCGGTGCCGGCTCGCGCGGCAGGTCGACGCTCCTGCCGCCGGTGCGCCGCGAGCGCGCGGCGTCGATGATGTCCCCGATCACGGCGGAACTCGTGGCTGGGCCGCCCGCGCCCGGTCCCTGGAACAGCAGCTCGCCGATCGGCTCGCCCCGGACATAGACCGCGTTCTGTGCGCCCGGGACGTCCGCGAGCGGGTGTCCAAGCGGGATAAGGGTCGGCGAAACACCCAGAGAAAGGCCATCTTGCGTCGCTTCTGCCCGCGCGATCAGCTTGATCACGCCTCCGAGTCGCTTGGCTTCGGCCATATCGTCTTCGGTGATCCCACGGATGCCCTCCTTCGCCACCGCATCGACATCGACCCAACCACCGAAGGCGAGCGACGCCAGGATGGCGATTTTCCGGACCGCGTCGACCGCGTCCAGATCGTCACTAGGGTCCGCTTCGGCGTAGCCTAGCCGCCGCGCCTCGTCGAGGGCATCCGCGAAACCGCCTCCACCCTGCTGCATGCGGCTCAAGATATAGTTGGTGGTGCCGTTGACGATGCCGTATATGGCCTCAAGTCGGTTGCCCGCAAGCGACTCCTGCAGCGAGCGGATGATGGGGATGCCACCCGCGACGGCAGCCTCGAACAGGAGATCCGCCCCGGGCGTCGCGGAGCGCGAGAGCGCTGGTCCAGAACGCGCGATGACTTCCTTGTTCGCCGTGACGACGGACTTGCCGGCCCTGAGAGCCTGCTCGATCAGGGTCCTGGCCGGCTCCAGCCCCCCGAGAAGCTCGACAACGATCTCGATGCTCGGGTCGGCCAGGATGGCCGACGGGTCGTAGGTGATGCGGCCGTCCAGGCCCGCGGGGCGCTCCTTCTCCCTGTCCCGCACCAGGATGCGCGTCACTTCCAGCTCCTCGCCAAGCCGCGAGCGGAACAGCTCGCGTTCGCTGTCCAATGCTTCGACGACGTGGCGACCTACCGTTCCCAACCCCAGCACCGCAATGCGCATCAAGTCACCGCCTCGCCGTTCTCTCGGCCATTGTATCGGATCCCCATCCGGCCAGGTAGCCAAGCCCTGCCACCCGCGGCGTGCTAGGATGGCGTAGGAGGTGTCGGCTCCTTGGCACGACTCATACGGGAAGCCGAAGTGGACGCTCTCTTGACGATTGACGACGCGATCGCGGCCGTACGGGAGGTAAGCCTCGCCCAGGGCCAGGTCGGCCTCGAGGAACTGCCGCGCAGGCGTCTGCGCGGCAGCGGGGCGGTTCTGTCGCATCTCTACGCCAGCCATCCCACCGAGGGCCTGATCGGCGGCAAGGTGTACGTGGTCGCCAAGGCAGGAGGCGTGCGCTTCCTGGTACAGGTCTTCTCCCAGGAGGACGGGCGCCTGCTCGGACTGATCGAGGGCGACCGGCTGGGCCAGCTGCGCACCGGCGCCGCGTCGGCCGTCGCGACCGACGCGCTGGCGCGTCCCGACGCCAACGTCCTCGGCATGATCGGTGCCGGCTATCAAGCGGAGACGCAGCTCGAGGCGATCGCCAAAGTCCGCCCGCTGACGCAGGCGCGCGTCTATGCGCGCAACCGGGAGAGGCTCGAGGCGTTCTGCCGCCGCCTGGGCGACCGCACGGGAGTGCCCGTGCACGCCGTGTCGAGCGGCGATGAGGCGGTGGCGGGCGCGGACATCGTCGTCACCGCAACGGCGGCGAAGGAGCCCGTGCTCTTTGGGCACCAGGTCGAGCCAGGCCAGCACATCAACGCCATGGGCTCGAACAGGCTCCACGACCGCGAGCTGGACGGCCCGGCCGTGCTGCGCGCGGCGGTCGTGGTCGTGGACTCTCGCGCGACAGCCAAGGCGGAGGCGGGTGACCTCTCGCCGCTCGTCGCCCGAGGCGAGATCGACCCGGAAGAGTTGGCGAACCTCGGCGAAGTGGTGGCGGGCAAGCGCCCCGGTCGGCGCCACCGCGACGACGTCACCCTCTTTCTCTCGCAAGGCATCGCCGCTTGGGACCTCGCCGCCGCCGCAGTTGTGCTGCGCCGCGCGGCGGAGCGGGGCATCGGCCAGGAGGTGGACCTGCTCCCGTGAGCACCCATCGCGAGGCGGAGCTTCCCGACGGCCGCCGGTTCAGCCTGCAGGAGTTCGGCCACGACGGGGACCCTGCTCTGCTTCTGCCGGGCGCAGGCGCCGACCGCATGGCTCTCGGTCTGCAGGGACGGGCCCTGCAGGCGGCAGGTTTTCATGTCTTCTCGCTGGACTATCCACAACTCGGCCTGGCCACTGGCGCTCTACCTCGGGATGTCCCCGACCTGGCGCGCTACGCCCTGGCGGCGCTGGACGCGGTCGGCGTCGGCGCCTGCCACGTCCTTGGCCAGTCCCTCGGCTCCGCCGTGGCGCAGGAGCTGGCCTTGCAGGAGAACGATCGCGTCCTGTCGCTCATGTTGCTGGCCACCTGGGGCCGGCAGGATCGCTTTCTCGAGATGAGGGACCGCATCGTGTCCCTGATCGTGGGGCGGCCAATCGAGGAGCGCCTCGCTCTTCTGCCCTACTTCATGGCGTCCCGGCCACTGATCCTGGAGCTGGGCGCGAGCGGCGGCGCGAGTCTCGGTCTGCGCGGCAGCCGCGCCGTGAGCGACGCCACGATGGCCACCTACCTCTCGCTCGCGCGCGCGGCGAACCGCCTCGAGCGTCTCGCCGAGCTGCGCCTGCCCTGCCTCGTGCTCGCAGGCGAGCAGGATCTGATGACGCCGTGGGAGTATGGCAAGGAGGTGGCCGACGCCATCCCCGGCGCGCACTTCCACCTCCTCAAGGGGCCGCGCTCCTCGCATCTCTTCCACTACGAGCTCGGTGAAGAGACGAACCGCGAGATTCTGAGCTTCCTAGCATCCTTCGCTCAAGTTCGGTAGAAAGGGAGGCGCACCGCTTGGCATCGCTGTCCGAACTTCCCGAGAAGGAGCGCCGACTCGCGTTGCGACTCGGCTACTGGTCCTGGCTCGCCCTCCTGCTCGGCGGGGTCGGCATCATCCTGTGGCTGCGCAAGGTGCTGCCGACCACCGCCCTGACCGGGGCCTTCCTGCTGGTTGCGCTCTTTATCGCCTACGAGCTCTGGCAGCCGATCTACATCCGCCGGGTGCTAAGGCGAAAGCAGGAGGGTTAGAGAGGCGCCGCTTTGCCGGCATGCCCGCGGCGCCACCTGTGCTCCCCTGCAGCCCCAAGAAGGCCACCCCCACCGATCTGACGATCGATGGGGGCTAGTATATGAGACCAGCTTCGCTGTCCTTCAGGCGCTCGTCGAACGGCGGCGCGCGCGATGCGCCTCCTCGCGGATCGCGTCGATCTCCTCGTCCGGAATGGCACGCTCGAAACGGCGGAATCCCGCGACCGAGAAGCCGTTCCGCCGCGCGAGATCGCGGATCTCCCGCACCCGCCCGGGACGGATGTCGAGGCCGAGCGTGTACGGTTCGTAGCGACGTTCGAGGGCGAGGATCATCGTCTCGGCGATGCAGGCCTCGGCATAGCCGGGCGGAAAGCCGAAGTCGAAGTGGAAGTCGACGTCGCCGGGCACCGCGATGACGCCCCCGTCGATGACCAGCACGTCGCGACGCCGCTCGTGCACCTTCTCCGAGACATTGCGCGGGCGCGCCACATCGCAGACGACGGAACCGGGCTTCAAGTCCTCCGGCTCCAGGAGCACCCCTGTCGCCGAGGAAACGGTGAGAACGACGTCCGCGGTCCTGGCCGCTATGCGTGCGTCCGTCCCGATCGATATCTCGGTGTGCGTGCCGAGGTCGTCGAGGCTGCGCTTGATCGCTTGCAGCTTGTCGACGCGCCGACCGACAAGGCTGAGATGTCGCACAGAACCGGCAAGAGCCGCCGCCGCCGCCTGGCCGATGGCGCCGGTGGCGCCCACGACGGAGGCCTCGGCCTCACTTGCGACGATGCCCATGCGCTCCGCCGCCAGGAGGGCGCCGTCCACGGCGGACGCCGTTGTATACGAATTGCCCGTCGTGACGGGGATGTCGAGCGCCTTCGCCACCGAAACGCCACGATCACCGACGACCTTGGTAAAGGCGCCGAGTCCGACGATGCCCGCGCCGAGCCTTTCGGCCAGCCTGCCTGCCCGGATCAGTCTGGGGAGGATCTCCTCGCGGAACGACATCTTCAGCATCAGGCTGGCTGAAACGGGAACAACGACGAACCAGCCCTCCGCTTCGACGCCGGTTGGCGACTTTACCCCCGTTATGTGCGAGGCCTTGAACGGCGGGAGGTGGCTGAAACCCTTCTCGACAATCGGCTCGGGCAAAAAGTTGAGTGCCGGAAACCTGCGGGTGAAGTCGACGTTCCGCAGTGGATGCAAGACGAACGCGAAGCGCTCCAAGGGTTAGCCCCCCGCTATGTGCACAGTTCTGTGCACATCGTAGCAGAAGCCGCGCCTCCTGCAAAGCGCCCGTCAGAACAGCCTGCCTGACAGCGGATCCAGCGCGACCTGGCGTCCGTCTTCCAGCGACGCGATCAGCCTGCCACCTTCAACGGCCAGAGCGACGCAGACGCAGCCTCGGAGGCTTGGGTCGACGCGCCAGACCTCGGACGGTGTCACCGTCACGCCGAAAACATTGCGATCCTGCACGAGATAGGGGTCGGGCTCCAGGCGCACGACGATAACATCGGCAAAGCCCAGAGTCTGGACAATCGCCGCAGGGAACGTGACCGTGCGCTCCCGGCCGCCATCCGACTCCAGCCGCAGCGTGCGCTCCTGAACCTTCACCTTTGCCAGCATGGTCGCAGGGACCTTTCCTGGTCACTTTGGTGTTCTCTAAAACAATTTGCCACTGGGTCATATTTCTTGCAAGCGGTCAAAAACGCCGAAACCAAACCAGGGGCGCCGCGAACGGCGCCCCTGGATATGACGTTGCTTATTCCGACCCTTCGCCCCGTCCCCGATGGCCGCCACGCCTTGAGTCGTGGTGACGGCGCAGGTCGGCCTGCTTGTCTTCGCTCTCCTTCATGAACCGTGCCAAGCGGTCCTCAAAGTTCTGCGGGCGCGCAGGGCCTCGCCCGTGCCCTCCGCCGCTGAATCCGCCGCTGCGCGGGCGAACCGCTGACGCGCCAGGTTTGGCCTGCCGGATGGAGAGCGCGATCTTCTGGTTCCCGTCGTAGGACAGGATCTTGACCTTGACCTGATCCTGCTCCTTGACGAATTCCTTGATGTCGTTGACGTACGAGTCCGCCACTTCGGAGATGTGCACGAGTCCTGTCTTGCCGCCCGGAAGCAACACGAATGCGCCGAAGCGCGTGATGCCCGTCACCACGCCATCGACCACGGACCCGACGACGATCTCTTCCTCCGCCAAAGTCTCCCCGCTTTCCGCATGGGCCCGAATCGCCCAATACCTCTGATACGGATTCTAGCGGGGGGGCGCTTGTACAGTCAAGCCACGATCATCGCTTCACCGTGATGACGACAGGCGTGCCGCCAGTCGGAGCGTAATGCAGGACCTGTCGCACTGCCTGCGACTCGCCGGCCCGCGTCTTGAGCTGGCTCAGTTCGTGCCGCAATAGCGTGCTGTGGCTTTTGACGGCATGCAGTTGTCCCTGATCTTTGCCGTATTGCGACTGCATCTGCAGGAGCTGGAGCTCGCCAATCACTCCCGCCCCCACGAGGTAGGCGACGGCAGCCGCGAACATGAGCCGGCCGAACCGCAAGCGCAGGCGGCGCCTCGCCTTGCGGCGCGGGCGGCTGCTCCGCTTGTCCTCCTTTTCGACCGGTGTCCTGCGCTGCGGCGCGGGGGCCCGCAGTACCGCAAGGCCGATCGCGTCAGCTGCCTTCGCCAAGCTCGTCATCCTCCTCGGCGGCAGTCGTCAGGGCCAGCGGGTCACCGTCGATCACGATCACGACCTGGTAGCCCTTTGTCTTGGCGCGATGGAGCAGGGTCGCGACCGTGGACTCGCTCAGCGTGAGCTGGCGCGCGATCGCGTCGAGCCGTACGCCTGTCTCCTTCAGCGTGACGACCTGACGCTCGCGGAAGCTAAGGCGCTCCGCTCCCCGGATTTCCAGGTGCACGTCCGCCCAGCCTCCTTGCTTGTCCACAATTTGTCCACATTTTGTGGATAGTTTGTCGCGATTAGATTCTGCGCCGGGACCTCGTCTCCTGCCAAGGCGCGTGCAGGATCTGCAAGAGACCGCCTGCGACAGCCCCGCCCATGACGAAGCCGATGGCCACGTAGGCGCGCAAGTCGCCCAAGGTGCCGAGGAAGACGGCCGCAGCGGCCGTCAGACTGAGCACACCCAGCAGGAAGAACTCGAGAAGGCCAGGCCAGAAGCCCCGCCGGCGGCTCAGGCGCACGACGAGGTACCATATGGGGACAGTCGTCATGCCGATCGCCGCCGTCCAGATCAAGCGGTCGATCTGCTCCATGAGCGGCAGGTCGATCACTTGAGCAGCCGGCCGAGCCTCCCCTTGCGCCGGCTCTCCTGCTGGTAGCTGAGCGTGACGATGGTGCCGTCGAGCTGGAGGTCGCCGCGCTCGAGGTCGAGGTGGCGGATGTGCAGATTCTCACCCTTGACCGACAGAACGCCGAGTTCGGTCAAGACCGCGATCTCGTGCTCGTCGAACGACTCCACCTTGGTCACGCCCGTGAGCTCCAGCAGCCGACGATCGTTGAGACTCATCGCGTGATGCTTCTCGTTGCCCGAGCCGGGCATCCCTTCACCCCCGTCACTCGATGCTATGCGCGAAATGGCGGGATGCTGCCTTTTGCGAAGGAGCAGGGCGGAGCGGGAGCGAAATCCCGCATGGTCCCGAGCCCTGCGCTGCGGGACGTCTTCGTAGGCGAAGGAGTGATCGGATGTCGAAGATCTTCGCCCTGTGGGGCAGGATCCTGCGCACCCGGCCGGATGTCTATGTAGAGTTGCTCCTGACCATCGTCGCGGCAGCCCTGATCGTGGGCATCCTGGCGATCGGCGCGATTGCGCGCCCAGGACAGAGTTCCGGCGGACTCGTCCTGCTGGCCATCGCGGGATTCCTCGCCGTGCTATCCTTCGGCTACGGAGCCGCCTTGGGCGACCTGGGCGAGGCGGCGCGCGGCGACGCTCGCAGCCCTTTCTGGCGGCGCGGCTACCACCTGTGGGGGCGGACGCTCGGACTCTTCGCGGTCGACTTCCTGATCGGCATCGTGCTCGTGCTCGTCTTGCTCCTGATCGCGGGCGCCACCGGCATGCTCTCAGGCTTCAGCCAGATCGCGTCGCTCGGCGGCGCCAAGTCGCTCACAGCGGTCTATCGCGTGTTCGGCGCATTCATGGTGACCGTCTTCATCGTGGCGCTGGCGGTGGGCCCGTGGTTGCAAGCCGCCCAGGCGATCATCTACGTCGACGAGGTGCCCGTCCTCGTGGCGTTCTCAAAGGCCTTCGCCGAAGGTTACGGCCGTGGCAGGTTCGGCCGCTGGCTGCTCGTGATGCTCATCGCGGTCGTGCTCGACCTTGCCTCCGCCCTGGTCCAGCTGCCTCTCGGCAAGACGGGCCAGGCTCTCGGCATACTGCTCAGCCCCGCGGTGCTCTGGCTCGCCACCGCCCTGGCCTTCGCGACCTACCGGACACACGAGGGCGGCGGCGAGGGCGAAGACATAATCATCAACTGAGGAGGTTTCCCATGCTGCGACATGTTCTTCTGCTCAAGTTCAAGGACGGCGTTGGCGCCGATCAGGTCAAGGCTCTCGACACGGCCTTCCGCCAACTCCTGGCGGAGATTCCGGCCGTGTCCGCCGCCAGGGTCGGCGCGGCCCTGGGCCTGCCCGGCAGTTCCGGCACGCCAGCGGATTACGCGATCACCCTGGACTTCCGCACCCCCGACGACTTTGCGGCGTACATCAGCGACCCCGATCACCAGCAGTTCGTCAAGGAGCGCCTGAGCCCACTGCGGGAATCCGCGTGGTCGGCGCAGATCGAACTCTAGTCCCGCCTGTCGCGGAGGGGGACGAAAGTGTCACAGCTGGCGCTTCTCCTGGCGCTGGGCTCGGCCGTGCTGCACGTCGCCTGGAATGCCGCCGCACGCGAGGCCAGCGGGCGGCTCCGGTTCATGTGGCTACTCGCCGGCTCGGCGGCGGTACTGGCGCTCATGCTTTCCGCCGGACTTTGGCGGCAGGTTTCCTGGCAGGAAGTCTGGCCCTACCTGATCGCGACGTCCGTCGTCCATGCCTTGTATTTCACGTCGCTCGCCGCCTCGTACCGCACGGGCGAGCTGCACTGGTCATACACTCTCTCACGCGCCGGCGGTGTCCTCGTCGCATCCCTGGCCGCACTCGTCCTGCTCGGCCAGGAACCGGGGGCACGCGGCTGGCTCGCCGTGGGTCTGGTGCTAGCGGGCAGCCTGCTCGTGTCCGGCCGCCCCGCACAGCCGCGCGATCTCCTGCGCATAGCCTGGATCGGTCTCCTCATCGCCGCCTACACCTTCATCGACAGCCGCGGCGTGCGCTACGCGCCGCCGCTGCTTTACATCGCCCTGCTCTATGCCGGCGCGACGGTACTCACGACGCCCTTCGCAATGCGCGCCGAAAGTGGCCCGGGCGACCGCCTGGCACCGATCTTCGGCGCGCTCAGCCTCGGCTCTTACCTGCTTCTGCTTTACGCGTACCGGCTCGGTCCACTCGCGCAGACGCTCGCGATGAGGCAGACCGCGCCGCTTTTCGCGGCCCTCCTCGGCTACGCGAGGCTGCGTGAGCGACCCACGCCGCTTGCCTGGGCCGGTACAGGTCTTGTTGTGCTGGGCGCCATCCTTCTTGCTTGAACTCAGAACACGCTCGTGTGCCTGAGCTGTGTCCAGATATCGGGGCTTTCGCCGCCGAGTTCCCACAGCGCGATTCCGCCAAGGCGCGACGCCTTGGCCAGCGCGAGCTTCTGGGCAAAGGAGCGCTGGTCCTCGTACCAGATGTCGTGGCGCTGGCCTCCGTCGACGTAGTGGAAGTGGTACTCCTGCGAGGCCACGTCCCAGGTCGGCGCGATGCCATACTTCTTGAGCAGGGCCTGCGCCTGCAGCGTCGTCACCGTATTCGTCTGGCCCGAGCTCGTCCAGTCGTAGCCGTAGGCTGCGACGCCGAGGTAGATGCGGGCGCTGCGGACATGGCCGAGCGCAAAGTTCACGTTGTTGCGCACCCAGGGCAGAGGCGCGACAGGGCCCGCCGGGCCGCCCTGGTAGTGGTGGTCGTAAGCCATGATCACCACAGCGTCCGTCACCGTGCCGAGCGCCGGATAGTCGTACGGGTAGCTTACGTCCTTGCTGATGCCCACCTTCGGGAAGACGGCCACGCCCAAACCCTTGCCCTGGCGGTGCAGGGACTTGCCCAGATCGTTCAGGAAGGTGGAGAGGTCGTCGCGCGAATAGGGCGCTAGCAATTCAAAGTCGATCAGGACGCCGTCATAGCCGTGACGCTGCACCAGGCTTTCGATGGTTGCGGCCATTTGGCTGCGCGTCGTGGAGCTGTACATCGGGTCTGTGCCCGAGTTGCCGATGAGAGGCCAGACGAAACTTCTGTGCTTGTGTGCGAACGCAGTCACCTGCGGTACCGCCATGTCGTTCGTGAGCCTGCCGGTCGCGTCGATGCGGTACCAGTACGGACTCGTGATCTGGATCTGCCGCGCGTGCGCCACAAGCGACCCCCAAGACGTGCCTGGGCCCGTGCCCTGGTTCTCGTAGAAACCCATGACCATTGGGCGCCAGAAGAGGCTGAAGGCGGCCCGCGGAGTGGACCTCGGCCCTGGCGACCTGGCCTGGCGCGCCAGGACGACGGTAAGCAGCACGAGAAAGAGCACTGCCGCCAGGGCGGGATAGCGCCACCTGCGCAGGAGTTCGTCCATGGCTCTCCTCCCTCCACCGCCTAGACTCACCCTAGGTCGTATCGACCGATGCAGGCAAGAAGCGGTTAGGGCTGGCGCACGCAAGCCGAGACGGCCGCGAAGCGGCGCACGCGCAAGGGGCGCGGATTGCGTCCGCGCCCCTTGCATGCCTTGCCGTGTCGGATCTAGTCGTAGGTCTCCCTTGTCTTGGCATGCACCCAAAGCACTTCGTAGAGCTCCTCGGAGCCTTTCGGCAGGGGCTTGTCCGGTACCGCCAGCACCCGCAAGGCCATCTCGCGGCCGCCGATGTCGACGACCATCTCGTCGCCCACCCGCACGTCCGAAGCGGGCTTCGCCGGCTTGCCGTTCAACATCACCCTGCCGGTTTCGGCCGCGTCATGCGCCACCGTGCGACGCTTGATCACGCGCGCCACCTTGAGCCACTTGTCCAGGCGCATGAACTCATCCCTCCCGGGAACGCCAGGGGAGCCGGGGCGCACCGCCCCGGCTCCCCACCTGATCACCCTACTTGGCGACGGAGTCCTTCAGAGCCTTGCCTGCCTTGAAAGCCGGGACGCGGCTCGCTGGAATCTTGATCTCCTTCTTCGTCTGCGGGTTCAGGCCCTTGCGCGCGGCGCGCGAGCGAACCTCGAAGGTACCGAAGCCAACCAGCGAAACCTTGTCGCCGCCGGTCAGAGCCTCTTCGACCGTGTCTACGAAGGCTGTGACCGCCTTGTCCGCGTCCTTCTTGCTCATTCCGGCGCGTTCGGCGACCTTCGCGACCAACTCGGTCTTGTTCGTAGGTACCCCTCCCTCTGCCGATTGTCGACGCCTATCATTCGTCAATTGGCGAGTCATTCCTTCTTTCCGTGCCCGCAACTTGCGCATTTTGCGCTCTCTGCCACACTTCTGCGGCTCTTTCCGGGTCCGCTGCGGACAGCCGTCTGCCAAGAATGACCTCCGCCCGCCTGCAGCGCGCCTTCAGAGATGCGAGCGAACGGCGGGCTTCGGCCTCGAGATCCTCCCCGGCGGCGACGCGTGCCTCGAAAAGTGCGGTGTAACCGCCTTCGCCCAATTGGCGTATTCCGCAGCGCATGAGTTTGCGTATGGCTTTCTCAAGCGCCGCAAGAGAGGATAATGAGGCAGGAATGCCATCAAGTTCGCTTTGCCGACGCGTTCCCTCCTCCGCCTTGAGCTGTTCCCAGCGCGGCAGGAAGTCCTGCGCGCTCGCGTAGTGCTCGTCCCCGAAGACGTGCGGGTGACGCCGCACGAGCTTGCGCCACAGACCATCCGCCACGTCCGCGAGGCCGAAGGTGCCCTCTTCGCGACCAAGTTCGGCGTGGAACAGCACTTGCAGGTATAAGTCTCCCAGCTCTTCCACAATCCCATGCAGGTCGTCCGCCAGCAGGGCGTCGTACACCTCCGCGGCCTCCTCGAGCAGGTACGGCAAGAGGGTCTCGTGCGTCTGCTCGCGGTCCCACGGACAGCCGCCCGGTGCCTTCAACCTGGTCATGACGGCAGCTGCCGCCGCCAGGGGCAGGGCGCTTTCGCCGCCGAAGGGCGGCAAATACAGGAGTTCGCCGGGCTGGCGCCGCTCTGCCAGCTCCCGCAAAGCCCCGGCCTCCCTGCGCGCCGGTCCGATCAATACGCCCTCGGACAATGTCAGCAAGGCGTCGGGGAGGGCGAGCGGCCCCGCCCCGTAGAGCACGACACCTTGACCCGTCGGCCAGGGCGCCTTGGCTGCGGCATGGCGACTGAGGGTTCCGGGTGGCAGCTCGCACGCCAGCGCGAGGGGCCTGTTCCAGCGCACCGCGGCGCCGTGCGCGACGCCTGCGTGAAGCCACGGGTCATCGGGCTCCGGGCCCCCGGGAAGGAGCATCACATCGCCTTGGGCAGGCTCGCGCGGCAGCGCCGTCGACACCTCGATACCATTTGCGCGCAGCGTTCCCGCGAGCGGCAGGCCGGCCGGCGCGAAGATGCGTTCGGCCAGCGAGGCGTCGAATCCAGCCAAAGGCTCGTCCGAGAAACCCGTGCCGAAAATCTGCAAGACCGCCATCATCTCCTGCCCTGCAGCATGCTCCGCGCGCGAAGCGAGATGCCTCTCAGGGCTTCCCGCTCACCCGGTCCGAAACCTCCCGCAAGGCCCAGGAGCAGAACGTACGCAGTCGCGCCCGCTGCGACGGCGATGAGCGTCTGCAGACCGCCCACAGGAGTGCCGAGCAGGCGGAGTATCAGTGACATGCCCGACGCGGCCGCCACGGGTGGCAGGGCCCACCGGCCCAGAGCCGGCTGCCGCGTGAGCCTGCCCAGGGCGACAAGGTTCAATGAGGTCCAGACGAAGTAGGCCGCGCTCGTCGCGAGCCCGGCACCGACGATACCCATGTTCGCGACCAGCAGGATGCTCAGGACAAGCTTGACTGCCGTGGCCAAAGCGAGATGGACGAGTGGCCGCCAGGTGTACCCGTAGCCCTGCAGACCGGCCGCGGCGACCTGGCCAAGCCCGAAGAGCAGGGCGCTCGGCGCGAGCGCGGCAAGGCTCGGCGCGGCGGCGGCGCTGCCGAAGAACAGCCGGACGATCGGTCCGCCAAGCAGAAAGAGACCGACCGCCGCAGGCAGCAGCCAGCGCCACGCTGCTGCGAGCGCATCGCGCGTCAACGCCTGTGCGCCAGCATGGTCGCGCTGCGCCGTCGCCGCGGCCACGGCGGGCACAAGCGCCACCGCGATCGCTCCGCTGATGATAGCGGGCAACGCCACGAGCGGCATGGCGTAGCCGCTCAGGACGCCGTACGCGCCTGTGCGCCTGCCGGCGGTGTACCCGCCCTGCTCGAGTGCCGCGGGGACCACCGCGAGGTCGAGAAGCTGCATTACCGGCACGCCCAGGCCCGTTACCGTGATCGGCAGCGCGAGGCCCAGCAGTTCCGTCAGAATGCGTCGCGCGGGCATGCCGCGCGCCCCGCCCCGCGGCAGACGGCGCGCGCGCCTCAGGGCAAGCAGTACGAGCAGCCCGGCCAGGGCACCGATCCCGGCCGCGCCTGCCGCGCCGGCCGCCCCGAAGGCAACTCCGAGCGGCCGCAGGATCACGGCCAGACCGATGATCGCGGCAACGCGCGCAAGCTGCTCGACCACTTGGGATATCGCGGTCGGGGCCATCTCCTGATAGCCCTGGAAGTAGCCTCGTAGCGCCGACATCACCGCCACCAGCGCTACCGCCGGCGCAATGGCCGCAATCGCGAGCGCGGCGCGCGCATCCTTCGCGACATGTACGGCGAGCCAGGGCGCGGCGGCGAGCAGTGCGGCGCCGCCCAGCAGGCCGAGCAGCAGGAGCACGACTGTGGCGACCTGCAGGATCCGTTGCGCCTCTCTGTGCGCGCCGCGCGCCGCGCTGCGCGCGACGAGGCGTGAAACCGCCACAGGCAGGCCGCCCGTGGCTATGGCCAGGGTCAAGGAGTAGGCGGGATAGGCCATGTGGTACAGGCCGACGCCTTCGGGTCCGAGCAGGCGGGGCAGGAGCAGGCGGTAGAGCCCGAGCACGCGGCTGAGGACGCCACCCAGCAGCAGCAGCCCGGTTCCCTGCCAGAACGCCAAGCGGCGACACCCCCCTGTCATTCAAATGCGGGGGGCTGCGCCATATGCACGAAGGCCGCCTCCCTCGACGGGCGGCGGCCTTCATGGCACCGGATCAGAGGCCGTAGATCGCGTGCGCCGCGTGCTGCAGGACGGTCGTGACGAGAGACGGCAGCAGGCCGAGCACCAGCGTGCCAAGGAGCATGACTCCCACCGCGGCCTGCTGCGCCCAGTGGGCCTTCGGGGCGACAGGCGCCTCCGCCTCGCCCCGCTGGAACATGTAGGCGATGGGCCTCAGGTAGTAGTACAGGCTGATCATGGTGCCGACCAGGATCGCGATTGCGAGCAGCACACCGCCCGAGGCGACCGCGGCACGCAGAATGTAGAACTTGCCGGGGAAGCCGACAAGTGGCGGAATCGAGGCGAGCGAAAGGAGGAAGAACGTCATGGCGCTGGCGAGCCACGGCCGGCGGTAGAACAGGCCGCGGTAGGCAGGCAGCTCCGCGCCCTCCTCGTTTTCGCCCGAGAGGGCGGCGATCACCGCGAAAGCGCCCAGGTTCATGAAGGCGTACGCGACAAGGTAGAACATGCCCGCGCCGATGCCGGTTTGGCTGTCGGCCACGATGGCGACCGCCAGGTAACCGGCTTGCGCAATGCCCGAATAAGCCAACATGCGCTTCATATTGGTCTGGCGCAAGGCCGCCAGGTTGCCGTAGAGCAGCGTCAGAACCGCTATGAAGCTCAGCACCGGCTGCCAGTGCACAATGGCTGCAGGCAGGGCCACCGTCAGGAGGCGCGCCAGCACACCGAACGCTGCGGCCTTCGTGCCGACCGACATGAAGGCGGTGACAGGCGTTGGCGCACCCTCGTAGACGTCCGGCACCCAGCTTTGGAAAGGCACCAGGGCGAGCTTGAAGGCAAGGCCAGCCATCACGAGACCTGCCCCGAGGTCGAGGAAGAGGGGCTGCGTGCCGAGGTTCTGCAAGAGGGCGATCTGGATGCCCTGGAGTGTCACGGAGCCTGTCGCGCCATAGAGGAACGCGAGCCCGTAGAGGAAGATGCCCGAGGAGAACGCGCCGATCAGCAGGTATTTCATCGCCGCCTCGCCGGACTTCTCGCGCTCGCGCCGAAAGCCCGAGAGGATGTAAAGCGGGAGCGACAGCACTTCGAGACCGAGGAAGATCGACAAGAGCTCAACGGCCGATGTCAGGACCATCATGCCGATGGCGGCCCAGAGCACCAGCGCGACGTAGTCCGACCCGGGACGGACCTCGCGCAGACCGAGCAGGAGGCCGGCAAGCGCGGAGATGAGGATCGCGGCGTCCATCGCCAATGAGAAGTGGTCGGCCACGATGGCGCCGCCGAAGCCCACCTGCACATGGCCCTGCCAGAGCAGGGGCAACGTGCCGATCGCCACCAGAACGCCGATCGCGCCCAGGTAGTTCAGCGCGGGACTGTGCCGCTCGTGCATGAAGAGCGCGATGAAGAGCACGAGCACGGACGTGACGAGCAGGATGATCTCCGGCAGGATGCTCAGCGGATTGATGACAGGGAAGTTCACTTGACCTGCACCTCCGACGTCACGGCGGACGGCCCCTGCGCCGTCGCCCGAATCGCTTGCGAGACGTGCGTCAGGGCAGGTCCGATGGTCTTGGTGATGGCGGCGGGATACAGCCCGAAGATCACCATCGCCAGCATCAGAGGCGCAATCAGAGCGATCTGGCCGGCCCTGATTTCGGGCCGTTCACCGGATGCGCCGGCAGGAGCCCTGGGGCCGCCGTGCGCCACCTTCTGGAACAGCCGAATGAAGTACGCCGCCGAAAGGATCACGGAGACCACCGCGATCCAGGCCCAGACGGCGTGCGTCATGTAGATGCCGGTGAGGAGCGTCAGCTCTCCGGCGAATCCCTGCAGGCCAGGCAGGCCGAGCCCGGTCAGCACCGCGACGAGGAAGAGCCCGGCCAGGATCGGCCCCCTGGCCTCGAGTCCACCCAGGGCCTCGAGGTCGCGCGTGCCGAGCCGCTCCTCCACAAGACCGAACAGCAGGAAGAGGCCAGCCGCATAGATGCCGTGGTTGAACATCTGCAGCACGGCGCCCTGCAGCCCCGTGTAGCTCAAGGCCGCAATGCCGAGCAGCACAAGTCCGAGGTGGGAAAGCGACGAGTATCCGATCACCAGCTTGCCGTCCCGCTGCGCAAGGGCGATGAACGCGCCGTAGAGGATGCTGATCAAGGCCAACATGCCCAGTACCGGCGCGAAGCGCTGGGCCGCAACCGGCATGATCGGCAGCGCGATGCGGAGGAAGGCGTAAAGCGCCGTCTTGGACAGCACGGAGGACAGCATCGTCGTGACCGGAGCGGGAGCCTCGGCATAGGCATCGGGCATCCAGCTGTGGAACGGGAAGGTCGGAATCTTGACCAGGAAGGCCAGGGCGAATGCGGCGAAGAGCCACATCTGCGTCGATACCGGCAGGCTGAGGTGACTCAGCGCGACGAGCGAGAAGCTCCAGTGCCCGAACTGCAGGAACGCCTCGTAACCCAGCACCACCACGGCCGCCAGCATCAGGAGACTCGGCGCGAGGGAGTAGATCAGGAACTTGATCGCCGCCTTCTGGCGCCTTGGACCGCCGTAACCGGCGATCAGGATGTAGGCCGGGATGATCATGGCCTCCCAGAAGACGTAGAACATGAAGAGGTCGGCCGACAGGAAGGTTCCGAGGGCCGTCGCTTCGAGCAGCAGGAAGAGCACGTAGTAGGTCCTGTCGCGCGCTGGTGTCCAGGCGATCGCCACCGCGCTGACAAGGGTCGTCAGCAGGACGAGGACGAGCGACAGCCCGTCCAGGCCGACGGCCCAGCTCACACCCCATGCCCCGATCCAAGGCACGCTGATCAGGGTGCCGTAGCCTGCGCCGTGGCCATAGGCCGCCGGGATGAGATACAGCGCCAGCAGGAAGGTGAGCACAGCGACCAGGAATCCCGACCAGCGTGCCGCGTTCGCGGGCAGCAGGAGAAGCAGGAGGGCGCCCAGGACCGGCAGGAAAAACAGCAGTTCCAGCATTCCCAGCACCTCCTACTGCACCAGAGTGAGATAGGCCACGATCGCCACGCCGCCAACCAGCACCGCGAGTCCGTAGCGCCGCAGGAAGCCGTCCTGCAGGGGCGCCAAGGCCTCGCCCCATGCCGTGACCAGCCCTGCGATGCCCATCACGATGCCGTCGACGACCACGCGATCGAAGAGGTCGAGCACGATGCCGAGGCGATCCGAGGTCCAGACGAGCGCCGCATGACCGATCTCGTCGATGTAGTACTTGTTGAAGAGCAGCTTGTGCACGCCGCGCGCACCCTCGGGCAGCTCCGTGCGGACTTCGCCGCGGCCGAAGTACAGCCACGCGACGTAGATGCCCACGAGGACGACGACTGCGGTCAGCACCATCGCGCCCCACTGCGGCGCTGCCGCCGCGGCCGAGCTGACGCCGCCCGGATAGCGGGCGAACACCGGCGCGAGCCAGTCGTCGAACACGCTCCAGGCCCCTGGCACGTTCAGGTACCCACCGAACAGGGCCCCGACCGCCAAAACGATCAGCGGAATGGTCATCACCTTGGGCGATTCGTGCGGGTGGCCGTCGCCGCGGTACTTGCCGTGGAATGTCAGGAACATCAGTCGGAAGATGTACAGCGCCGTGAAGAACGCTGTGACGACGCCCGCGAGCCAGAGCCAGAAGTGGCCGCCAGCCAGCGCCTGCCCCAGGATCTCGTCCTTCGAGAAGAAGCCGGCGAACAGGGGCACACCGGCGTTCGAGGCCGCGCCGATCAGCATAGTCCAATAGGTGATCGGCAGCAGCTTCTTGAGTCCGCCCATCTTGCGCATGTCCTGCTCGCCGCCCACGGCGTGGATCACCGAACCCGCCGCCAGGAAAAGGAGGGCCTTGAAGAAGGCGTGCATCGTGAGGTGGAAGATGCCGGCCGCGTACGAGCCGATGCCGACCGCAATGAACATGTAGCCGAGCTGCGACACTGTCGAGTAGGCGATGACGCGCTTGATGTCGTTCTGCGTGATCGCGATCGTCGCGGCGAACAGCGCCGTGAAGGCGCCGATGCCCGCAACCCACTCGGCCGCGATCGGCGCCGCGTGGAAGATCGGGTAGGCACGCGCCACGAGGTAGACGCCGGCCGTCACCATCGTGGCCGCGTGGATCAGGGCGGAAACCGGTGTCGGACCTTCCATGGCGTCAGGCAGCCAGACGTGCAGCGGGAACTGCGCCGACTTGGCGGCAGCGCCCAGATAGAGCAGGAAGGCGACGAGCTCCACCTGAAGGGCGGAGAGGGAGCTCACGTGGCTGAACACGCCGGCGTAGTTCAGGCGGCCAATCGTCATGACCAGGATGAAGATCGCCAGCATGATGCCTACGTCGCCGGCGACATTGAGCACCAGGGCCTTGCGTGCCGCCTGGACGGCGCTTGGGCGCGTGTGCCAGAAGCCGATCAGCAGGTAGGAGGCGAGGCCCACGCCACCCCAGCCGACGAGGAGGAAGACGAAGTTGTCCGCGGCCACGAGCAGCAGCATCGCGAGGGCGAACAGGTTCAAGT
>JAJZQO010000032.1 GCA_021847575.1 Bacillota bacterium
ACAACTTCACAGACCCTGAGTCCCGCGTGATGAAGGACGGCCAGGGCGCCATCATCCAGGGTTTCAACGCCCAAGCCGCTGTCGACGGCGAGAGCCAGATCATCGTTGCAGCCACGCTCACCAACGTCGCTCCCGACGTCGTGCACCTGTCCGAGATGGTCGAGCAAGCCGAGTGGAACACCGGCAAGCGAGCCAAGCATATTCTCGCTGACGCCGGCTACTACAGCGAAGACAACGTGCAGTTGATCGAGGGGCGGGGCCAGGAAGCGTTGATCCCGCCCGTGCGCATCAGCCACATGCAATGGCGCACGGCCAAGGCGCCGCGCGGGCGACCGCCGAAGAACCTGACGACGAAGGAGCGCATGCTGCGCAATCTCCACACCAAACGGGGCAAGGAGCTCTACAAACGCAGGGAGGCTTCCGTGGTACCGGTCTTCGGCCAAATCAAATGGAACCGCAACCTCAGACAGCTCTCGTTCCGCGGCCTCGCGAAGGCCAAAGCGAGCTGGCTGTTCGAGTGTGCGGTACACAACCTGACGAAGATGTACAAGGCGGGCATCGCCTGGGCCTGAGATCCCTTCCCGGAGCTCTAACCACCCGTCACCCCGCCTGCACGTCAAGAGCCACCACTGTCGTAGGCGCTCAACCACTACGCCCACAGCCACCTAGCGCCACATACTCCCGAAGCGGGGGGCGGATAGGTTGCACGAAGGCGCCGCATCTGTGAGGCTGCGGCGGCGCGATGGACGAATTACCAAGTATCGCCGGTTCTACTCTGTAGCCGGACGGCGATCACCCGACCTCCTTCGCGACGCACGATCCCAGGTCCAACTCCCCTGCTGCACGGGTTGACTGGCCAGCCCTCATCAGGGTACAAGGAACATGAGGCAATGGAGATCTGCCGCCTCGTTCGGTGAAGCCACAGTCGGGCCAGCGAGCGAGGGAACAGCTTAAGCGAGCTGATGGCTCCTACCACACCAGCTTGGCCTGTGCAGGCTTGGTGATAGGCATGGAGCGTCAGTTCGTCTTTTTGCTGGATTGCCCGTCCCGAAGGCAGGGAAGAGGAGATAGTGGGAGTGATACGACGCCGAAGGAGAGTCGATCACGGGGTACCAGTGCTGTTGGGGAAGACACTGCAAAACGACGTACGCAAATGGTCCTCGTTGCCAATATCCCTGGTGGTTGCATTACCGCTAGGGGCAAACCTCGCCATGCTGGCCATGATCGCGTTCCATCTGCGCTCCGTGATGTGGAGTTGGCAGGACCTTACGGTTGTAGCGATGGCAGTTCTCGGCGCAATTCCGCTGTTGATGGCGATTGTCCTGGACCTGTCTGCACGATGGAACAGAGCACGTCGACGGCGGAAGGCGAAGCGCTTAAGAATTGCCGTTGCAGAACGGTATCGACCGGCCACCGAGTACTATTGGCCCTAATGCTCAGGGGGCGTTCATGCGAGCTTGCGCGTACTGAAGTGTTCGACATGGTCACGGGCCCGCGCACGGCCATTTCGACTTCCGGCACCCAGGTGGGATGGCAAGGATCGTACCGCATCCAGGGCACTTCATCTCTGATGGTTTCTCGGCAGTCAGGAGGCACATTGATGGCGGACATCGAGGATCTTGGCAACCGCATCGTCAACGAGGTCGAGAAAGTCACCGTAGGCAAGCGTCCCGTGATCAAGCGGGTCCTAACCGGACTCATAGCTGGCGGGCACGTACTCCTTGAGGATGTACCGGGTGTCGGCAAGACCATGCTGGTGCGCGCGCTCTCGCGGGCCATCTCCCTCGAGAGTCAGCGCCTGCAGTGCACCCCTGACCTCATGCCACAGGACGTCACGGGCCTCAACGTCTACAATCGCCGCGACGAGCGTTTCGACTTCCGCCCTGGCCCAGTCTTCACGAACATCCTACTCGCAGACGAACTCAACCGGGCGACGCCGCGCACCCAGTCCGCGCTTCTTGAGGCCATGCAAGAGAGCCAGGCCACGATCGACGGCAACACCATGCCGCTGCCGAAGCCGTTCTTCGTGCTCGCCACCGAGAACCCGATCGAGCAGGAAGGTACCTTCCCTTTGCCCGAGGCCGAATTGGACCGCTTCCTGATGCGCATCGCGATCGGCTACCCCGATGAGCAGTCCGAGCGTGAGCTGGTGCGACGCGGCGTCGGTCAGGACCTTCTGCCGGCGGTGCAGCCCGTCACGGACGCCGCAGGCATCCTCTTCATGCAGCGCGCCGTGCAGGACATCGAGGTCTCGCAGCCTGTGCTCGAGTACATCGTCTCGCTCACGCGCGCCCTGCGCACGCGGCCCGGCATCGCCCTGGGACCCAGCCCGCGCGCTACCTTGGCCCTCACCTCGGCGTGCCGCGCGCAGGCCCTGCTCGAAGGCAGGACGTTCATCGTGCCAGACGACGTGCAGGGCCTCGCGGAGCCCGTCCTCGCTCACCGCATCATGCTCGACGCAAGTGCCGAACTCGGCGGCACGACCCGCAGCGAGGTGATCGCCTTGACGCTCGAGGAACTTCCCGTACCCTTCGAGAGCCAGGGTCTCAAGTGATCCGCCGGCTCCAGATGGTGTGGCGGCAATCTGGAGATGAGCACGATCCGTCACGTGCCTGGCGGCGCCCAGGCCTAGACCTCCTTGGCGGCGCGGCACTCATTTATGCTCTCTGGCGCGGCGACTGGCTGCTTGTCGCCATGCTCGGTATCTTCTTTGCAACCTCGCGAGTCGCTTGGTACTACCGCACGAGGGTCTGGCGGTCCCTCACGCTCTCGCTGCGAGTGCAGCCGCGCCGCGTGTTCCCGGACAGGCCCGTCGAACTCACGCTCCGCCTCGCGAACCGAGGTTGGCTGCCTTTGCCGTGGCTGAGACTTGAGCTGCACCTGCCGCGCAAGACCGAAGCCCAGGCTCTCACCCTGCAGAAGTCGCCGTACGACGCTGTGCTGCTTCTCCCCTTTTCGATGGCCGGCCATCAGCAGGTAGAGCGACGCATCACGGTGCAGGTTCCTGTGCGCGGACTGCAGCGCATCGGACCCGCGGCGGTGCACCTAACAGATCCCCTGGGCCTTGAGGATTCCCGCAATGAGCTTGCGAGTCGGACGGATTTCCTGTGCTATCCGCGCGTAAGGGAAATCCAAGCGGAGATCCGTGAAGCCATGCCGCTCGGCGAGCGGCGCGGCCGCTCCTTCCTCGACGAACAGAGCCAATACCTCGGTCCGCGGCCCTACCAGCCCACCGACCCCCTGCGCCGCATCGACTGGCGACAGAGCGCAAGACGCGGCGATCTTTTCGTGCGAACCTATGAGACCGTGGCGACGGCACAGACCGCCATCTTCCTCGACCCCACGACGGCGCGCAAGCCCTGGGACGGCATTGATTCGGAGGTCTTGGAGCGCACGGTCGAGATTACTGCAAGCCTCGCAAGCTACCTGATCGGCCGCGGGCAGGCCGTAGGGCTCTACGTCACCGGCGTCTTCACCGAGGCGGCAGGCAAGCGTCCATTCTCAGTGCGCCAACGCCCACGCAGCGGCACGCAGCAACTCGGACGCATTCTGGCAGCCCTGGCCCAGTTGAGGCCGCCCGGCCTCTTTCGCAACCTGCCGCGCATCCTCCTGGAGGAGCTGCCGACGCTCGACTACCAGGTGCAGATCATCACCGTGGCGCCCTACCTCACCAAAGACCTGCAATTTGCACTGATGCGCGCGTCGCGTGGCCACCGCACCTTCTTCCTGCAGACAGGGCCCGCGGAGGAGGGAGATGCGACGATGCCTACGCGCGTACGGCCGCTTCCCGTGACCCTATGACGTCGTATATGCGCCGCGTGCCTCAGGCAAGTCTCCATCTCATGGCGTTCGGCTGGTCGGCCGCCGTCCTCGCAACCCTTACCGCCTGGATGACTCTGCCCATGCCGCTTTGGTTGCTGCCGCTCGCCTATCTGCTGCCGGCTCTGGCGCGGCCGCGCAATGGCGCGCTCAGCATCGCCGTTACGGTCCTCGTAGCCGCCGCATCGGCGCTCTTCGTACCGTTCGGCGAACTGTTCTTTACCGTGCTAGTCTTGCTCGCGCAAAGCACCAGAGCCTTGACACTCTCAAGGTATGCCAGCGTGACTTTCCTGCGCAGCGAACAGAAGCGCGGTATGGCGCTTCTGTTGCTCGTTGTCCTGGCCCGCGCCATTGTGGGGAGACCCAGCGCCTGGCTGATTGGCCTCTTCGCGGTGCTCTATCTGCTCGGGGCTCTCGCAGGATTGCCCCTGGCCCAAAGCCGTGAGGCCGGCGGGAACCAGATCGAGGGCGCCCAGACCGGCCTCAGACTATCGTTGGCCCTCACGCTCGTCGCGACCGTGATCGCGTCGATCATTGGCCTTTTGCGCCTTGCCGTCGAGCACCGGGCCTTTGCCTTTCTGCAGCCGATCTTGGTCTGGCTATTCAAGCCGATCGCCTATGTGCTCGGATACGTCGTACAGTTCTTCGTAGGCTTTCTCTTGGGCCACAGGTCGCTGCCACGCAATACCAATACGCGCCTGCGCAACCCCACCTTGCACTTTCCGCAGCATGCGCAATCGACGGCGTTCAGGGCCGATATCGAGATCGCGTTGATCATCGTGGCCGCTCTAGTGGTGGCCCGGGTCATCTTTTGGCTCTACCGGCGCCAGAAAGCGAAGGAAGTGAAGGAGTTGCCCGACGTAAACGCCCCTCACCCTGGGGAGAATGTTCCCAGTTGGCCGGTCCGGCAACGGAGCCGGGCGGTAGACTACGGCGAAGGAGCGCGACGCCTGGTGCGGCGGACCGTAGGCATGCATGTCCGCGACAAGCATCTGCCGCCTGGCACCACCGCGCGCTCATACGCCAGGGACCAGGGTTGGGAGGAGGAATGGCTTTACACCTACGAGCACGCCAGGTACGGCTTTGCGCAGCCGCTCCCGGAATCCAAAGCAAGAGCCTTCGTCGCATCGTTCCAGCGCCGTTTCCGCATGCGAAAGCTGCGCGGGAAGGATCCCGGCAGCTGAAAACCCAGTCGCCTGTGGCGTCCAAAACCCATTGCAGCAACTACCCGTGCACTGGCCGGATGGTCATGTGATGATCCCTGCCCGCGTGGCATGTTGGATCCCACCCCTAGCGCACCGCAGTAGCACGATGCAGCTTCCAGCCATTGCTCGGCCGCCGGGATTCCAACGTCGAAGTCTGTTTTGTCTAGTGGATGTGATCGCGATTTGCCACTGACCCCTTGGGATAGGAAAGCTGTGCGGACACCGAGTGTTGGCATCTGAGTACCAGATTCCCGGACATGCTTTCGGCTGATGGCGGCTCGAGGTGATCGCCTTGGAATTATTTCCGGTGGAACGTCGCATTGAGGAAGGCATTGCCCGCTTGCGGGGCCTTCGTGAGGGCGATCGTGCCGTAATCGATCTGATAGCTTGCGGGCAGGCAGCAGTCGGACCTCTGCGCGATTTTCTCTTCGCCCGCGATCCTAGCGGCATATTCCTGCCACGGTGCCAGGCGGTTGAGGTACTGACCGCTCTGCGCGCCAAGGATGTGCTGAAGGATTATTTTGCTCATCCTCCAGAGGAGCCCGACCCCGTGGAGCAGGCCGGCATAGACGTTGTTACCAGCGCTGTGGCCCGCTCCCTAATGCAATGGCCGGACGATGAGCTTTTCTCTCTCCTGTTGCAAGCAGCGGGCCGGAAGCTTCTCCCCGGAGTAGTGGATGCCCTCGGCCAGTTTGGCCGGGAAGAGGCTATCCCGGTCCTCTCGGCCGCACTGGGTGAAGACTTCTGCCGCACTGCGGCGGAGAGCGGGTTCCGTAGGCTGGGAACGGTAGCCTGCCCTCATCTCTTGTCTCTCGCGAAGTCAGCATTACCGACGCCGGACAGGGAGACCGAGATGAGCCGCCGCCGGCGACGCAGTGCGCTGCATCTCTGGGGGAAACTGTGTCAAGGCGGGGATCTGCCGGGGACGGTCTGGTCACTGACGGAAGATCCGGACGATCGGGTGGCATTCCTCGCCTGTTCACTCTGTCTGTCGCATCGTTCCCCCACCGAGGTGGAGAAGGTGGCGGTACGCCTTGTGACTCTGCTCGACAGTAATGACTGGTTGCTCCGGAGCGACGTGGAGGATCTCCTCGTTGAGAACTACGCCATCTGCCGCCCCGTTGTGGAGAGGAGCCTGACCGAGGCCAGCGAACGTACGGCCATGGCGCTGCGCTATGTGATGAGACAGACGTCCTCCTCGACGGGCAACCTCTGGAACGACAAGCCGCCTCCACAATGAGCGACAATGGCCGACGATCGGCCCGCCTTGCGTCCTTAGACCCAATCCCCCCTGTCTCCCCTTGTCCGGGTAGCGACCGGCCCGAGCGCTCATGAGCATGCGGATGCCCGCTCTGGTATGCTCCGTCCGTGAATTGAGTTCCCGCCGCAAGGGTTCACCGGTCGCCGAAACCATGGAGCGTCGCCGCTTCTCAAACGAGCGGCCAGGGAGGGATCCAACGTAAGAAGACAAGTGCGCCTGCTAGTCGTCATCTCTGCCATGGGGTTTCTCGGTCGGCTGAGCTACGAAATGCTGCGTTCTCCCGTCACCCCCCTCTATGCGCACCATCTAGGAGCGCCTCCCGCACTCATCGGCCTGATCGTCGCCGCCGCCACCATCACGGGGATCTTCGTCAAGATGCCGGCCGGGGCTCTCGCCGATTCGTTCGGCTTTCGGCGGCTAATGTTCCTCGGCACGATCCCGAAGGCGGTCGGTCCGTTCCTCTACTCCCTGGCCGTCACACCCCCCCTCCTCTTCATCGTGCGCATGTTCCACGGGCTGTCCACCGCGCTGTACGCTCCCCCGGCGTCGGCGCTCGTGGCCAAGCTGTTCCCCACGGCACGTGGACGCTATCTCGGAATCTACAGCGCAGCGGAGAACGCGGGCGTCGTCCTGGGGCCGCTAGTCGGCGGTGGCGCACTTGTGGCCATGGGTTTTCTGCACACCTTCTGGCTGTCTGGTCTGATCGGGATCGTGCCGCTGGTTCTGGGCATCGCGCTCTTGTCGCGCCGTGTCCCGGAAGACCAGCCGAAGAAGGCGACACAGGCGCTACCCGACATCCGCAAGGCCCTGGGGGAGATCGCCCGCAACCGTGCAGTCCTCTTTGCCGCCTTGGCGGAAGGCTCGCTGTTCTTCGGGTTCGGCAGCCTTCAGGCGTTCCTCCCTCTCTATGCTGTCACGCAAGGTGTCGACCCTGCGTCGATCGGACTGATCTTTGCGGCGCAGGGTCTTGCCACTCTGGTGGCACGGCCCATCTTCGGCCACTGGTCCGATGTCATCGGACGCAAGCCGATGATCGTGGCTGGTCTGTCTGTTGCCGCGTTGGTTGTGGCGGCAGTGCCTTGGCTTTCGAGCACGCCGGCGCTCGTTCTGGTCGGAGGCATGTTCGGACTCGCGTCCGGCGCCGTCACGCCCGCCGGCGCAGCTCTGATCGCTGACGTGGCCAAAGGAAACAACCTCGGCGCTGCCATGGGCACCTTTGGCAGCCTCTGGGACGTCGGTCACGCCCTAGGTCCCATCGTCACCGGGATCCTGCGGGGATTCCTCCCCTACCGCGCGGTCTTTACCATCGTGGCCGTCGTCCTGGTAGTAGCGCTCGCGCTCTTCGGGTCAGGGGTCCGCGAATCCAGGTCCGCCGTGCATTGAATTGGCTACAGGGAGGTCTGTGTTGATGCGAATCGACATTCCGGGACGCCAAGCGCTCGAGATCGAAACTGTGGCCTGTGACCTGAACGGAACGCTGAGCGTGGATGGCAAGTTGTCTGATCGGGTCGTTGACGCGTTGCGCACGTTACAGAGTTCAATGCAGGTAGTCATCCTGACGGCGGCCACCTTCGGCAATCTGGAGGAGATCACCCGTCTTACGGGGATCACTCCAATTCTCATCAGCAGCGGCTTGGACAAGGAGCGCTGGGTGGCCGCGCGGAGGCACGTAGCTGCAGTCGGCAATGGCGCAAACGATGTGGCCATGCTGCGGGCTGCGGAGTTCGGCATCGCGGTCATCGGATCGGAGGGAGCTAGCCGCGAGGCTCTGATGGCGGCCGACCTAGTGGTCTCGAGTGGCGAGGCGGCGCTGGATCTTTTCCTCAACCCCAAGCGCATAGTGGCCACATTGCGCCCCTGAGCCGTCTACCGTTGACGGCGTGCCGTACAGTGCTGACTTGAGGCCTCCTTCCCCCAAGCCTGGGCCACCCCCCGCGACGTCCAGCCAAGGGGCTGCAAAGGGGTCTCCCGCGGAGGCCCTGTCGAGTGCAGCGATCCCTTGCGCGAGGAAGCGGGCGGGGCACACGGCAGGCTGACACGCAACTCGAGTTGCGTTTTGCTCTACTCGTGGAGCTGCATGTCATAGCCAGGCATGCAGCCGGGGTCGTCCGGGAACAGCCCGTTCGGGTCGGGCACGATCAACCGCAGGACGCGGCGGCCACCCTCGTCACGCCCGACGAAGCGCACGGGCACGTTGAACAGGTCGTCATACTCCTTCCCCGCCTCGTAGCACCGGCCTGCCTTCGGCCTCGGCCACCGTCGCGAGCAGTTCGTACTGCTTGAGGTGGTTCGTGGGAAGCCAGACCTGGATATCAAAGTGGCCGTAGTTCTCCTCGAGGCCATGGGTGTGGGCCGTCGGCTCATCCGTGATGGCGTGGACGGTCCAGCCGATCTGCTCGATGAAGTGGGCATCGCGGATGCCAAGTCGAAGTAGGGCTTTGTCGTGCGAGACACCCTCAAGTCGCACCTCTCTGCAGACCGAGCATTCGCAGTCGGAGTTACCGCTCACCCCTACCCCTCCGTTCAGCCTCGCCTAAGGCCATCTCGTTCCGTTGGTCATCTCTCGCCTTGGTGCGTGTGCAAGCGCAAAGCCTTTCAAGGCGGCCACTCACGTTCATCACTCCTCGTCGAAACAAGCATAAAAAGGCCACGCACCACCGGCTTCCAGCAAGGTCGGCGAAGCCGCCGAAGGGAAACCTTGCCGGAAGCCGGGGTGCGTGGCACCTGACCCGATTGCTAGAAGCTCATTCTGCTCAGCCGCCGAGAACGCCTCCGCCGCCTTGTGGGGCGATGTTAGCTGATGGGGGCCCGTGCCGTGCCGAATCGTAGGAAACGACAGCAGCTGGCGTTCGCCGCCGGTTTGTTCGGCCGAGGTACCGAGCTGCCAAGGGTCTCAATCCCCACCTTCCTGAACTGAACAACGCCGGACGCAGCTGCAATATAGGGCCCGCTGCCGTCGAAGATGTCGTCTATGGCGCACCAAAGATGCGCCAGTAGAGATCCTCGCCGTGGCTGGTCGGCTGCGGCGCGCCTTCAAGCATCCTGAATGTTCGGCGGCCGTCAGGTAGCCTCTCGGCCAGAAGGAAGAGTGCACCGTCCATCCCTGCGCTGTGGAAGGTCTCCGCAAGCTCGAAGAGATGGGTGACGAAGAGCACACGGACACGAGCCTCGAGGAGCGCCTGTATGACCTGCCGTGCGATCTCGGACCCTTCCCTCTCGTTGGTCGAAGAGAAGGACTCGTTGAAGAGGACCACGGCCAGGGGCTTGACCAGACTCGCGATCACGCTCATCCGCTGAAGTTCCTCATCTAGCTTGCCGCTTTGCAGGGCCACATCCTCTTGCCGCTTGAAGTGCGTGTACACCCCGTCGCAAACAGCAGCGGAGAACTCCTCCGCCGCCACGAACATGCCGCATTGCATCATCATGTAGGCGAGGCCCACACTGCGCAGGAAGGTCGACTTGCCGCCCTGGTTCGCGCCCGTGATGACGATGATCTGCTTGCCGTCGGCGGCGATGTCGTTGCCGACAGCTCTGCCCTCCACTCGCAATGCCAGGCAGGCATCATAGAGTTCCCGTGCAACCAATGCGTCACCGCCCACGGACGCCGGCACCGGGATGCAGGTCGGCTCACCTTTACCGGAATAGGTCTCATACAGGTTCAGGCAGCCGACGTAAAAGCCGAGTTCGCCCCGCAACATGTCGAAGAAGCTCAGGATATGGTCCGCGGACTGGGCGAGGGCGTTGGCCACCGAATTGATACCTCTACCCCGCAGCTCCCCGAGCGCCTGGTGCCCGCCTTCGTCGCGGTCCGCGATCTCGAAGCTGTACTCGGGCTTGTCGCTGCCGAAGATCCGCCCGAGCCAGCTGGCGCGTCGGACGTCGGGCGCCCGGTGCAGCAGGTAGCGCTTGCCCTTGCAGCCCTGTCCGAGCTCCACGCTCATGACGACTCCGTTCGCGAAGCGCAGCTGCCTGAGGTGTCCCCTGACTTCCTCGAAGTAGCTGTCGTCCAGCTCGGACGTGAGCATCGTGAAGAGCCTCGTGAAACCGGCCGAGCGGAATCTGATGCGTTGCGCCTCGGCGAGGTCGTGCAGCGCCTGCAAGCGGCCGGTCAGGTACTCGAGCAAGTTGATCGACCTGACGAGGACCGACTCCGGCGAACGCGCGAAGTAGAAACTGCCATGGACCTTCCTGTGCCCCACGATCGTATCCACCGTCAGGTCGTAGAGTTCGCGGACGACCTCGGGATGCGCAAGGCTGTCGCGCAGGATCTCCTGGCGGTAGGAGATCTCTGCGGGCTCGGTGAGGCTCTGGAGCACGGCCCTCGCAGCCACATCGCGCAGGAATGCATCGCCACGCGACATGGCGTCGAAGAGAGCGCCGAGATCGAGGTCCAGGGCGAGATCGCCCGCTTGTGCCGGCAGGTCTGCGGCGAGGTCGAAGTCCCGGTCAGGATGCATGAGAAACGCCTTCATCGCGCCAGCCGCTCCCTAAGGGCCGCATAGGTCACCCGGTGCTTCTCCGCGAGAGCGATGGCGTGCGCGATGCCGTCCGCGGGTCCCCGCACAACCTTGAAGGTGCGTGTCGCGGGGTCTTCCGGGAGCACGGTGCTCACCATGCTCACGACGCTCGTGTCGAGGGAGGCCAGCTCGTCGATGAAGGTGACATAGACGCAGAGCATGTCGCGGTCCATCACCTGCTGCAGGATCTTCCGACCGAGGAAGCGGGCGTCCTTCACCGTCGTCGAGGCGAAGCTCTCGTTCATGACGAGAACGCTCTTCCCCGTCGCCTGCTCGAGGACCGCTCGGATCCGCAGGAGCTCGTCCTGCAGCTTCCCCTGCAGCTTCTCAACCTGCTCCGGCCTCTCGAAGTGCGTGAAGATGCGATCGCAGAGTTGGAGGCGGGCAGAACGCCCGGGTACGGGCCAGCCAAGCCGCCCGATGTAATGCAGTTGCCCGAACGTCCTGGCGAAGGTCGTCTTGCCCCCTTGGTTCGGACCGGAGACGACGAAGATGCGTTCGCCGCCCTGCAGAGTGAAGTCGTTGCACACGACGGAGCGCCCGTCCCCGACCAGAGTTCTCGCCAGCGCCAGGTCGAACGTCTCGGACGCCGCCACCTCCTTGGACGTCGCCGAGATCTGCGGGTAACAGAAGGGCAGACCGGCGTCGCGGATCGGCGCGATGAACTGCAAGTACCCGAGGTAGAACTGCACTTCCCTGTCGAAGCGGGCCAAAGTCGCGTCGAGGTAGTCGCCATGTCGCTCGCCAAATTGCAGGAGCGAGCTGAAGGCCTCGGGGTAGAGGCGTGCGACGAGATGCAGGATGCCGCTCTCCACATGGTTCATGTCGGGGTAATCGTGAAACGCCACCCGGTAGTCCTTGACCGCACCCTGTCTGAAGCGGGCGAAGGTCTCGTCGATCTCGGCGCTGTAGTCAAGGGCGCCCTCATGCTTGCGCACCGTGACGCGGCTGCCCCGGATCTGGACTTCGTACCGGATGGCGGCGAGCCCTTGGCTGACATCGTCCAGGTCCCCTGCGCAAACCTGGAAGGCCTCGGAGCCGCAATACTGCGCGATGTGCGCCCGGAGCGCCCGAAACCCGCGCGACGCAGGCCGCGACGCTTCGAGGGCTCGATTCAGGTTCAGGACGGCGTCCCGGTAAATGCCCACTGCGCGCAGGAACCAGTGGGCAGACTGATACGGCTCGCGCAGACTTTGAGCCTGGCGGAGGTGCTGGCGCATGCTCGCCATGGCCTCGCAAAACGATGCGACAGACAGCCGAATGCCGGGCCCTTCGAGATCCCGGAAGACCTCATGGCGGTAACTGATGGCGTCCGCGTCCTGCAGCGGCGCCTGGAGCAGCGACGCAAGGTCGTATTCCTCACGACCGGACAGGACAGCCGTGAAGATCGGGTCGAGGTCAAGGTCGAGGAAGACGTCGCCAGACTCCAGACCAGGGGTCGCGTCAGGGCCAGCCCCGAGATCGCGCCAGAGGACGCTGCATGAGGACATCTCGCTCACCTCCGAGCTATGCGGAGCAGTCCCCGGGCGGCAGCGGCACAACGCTCAGCCGCAGGCGTAGCGCAGTCAGGCGTCCCTAGACAAACAACAAACGGCCTGGCGTCTCTCCTCCATCCCGCCCGCCGCCATGCAGCAAGACAGGACTTGTAGGAGTCGTCAGCCCGTCAGGCAGTTTCCCCGCGTTCAGCAGTCCGCCAGTTGATGGGGGAGGTAGATCTCCATTACCTCAGTTCGCTTATACAGCCTGACCCCAGGGCCCGTCAATCCCGGCTTTCCCGCTCCGCGCTACCGATCTTCGCTTGTCCAGTCCGCGGCCGGTTGACAGGGCTCCGGCCCCGTCCGTAGAATCCACCGTAGGCAGGTGTATGACGGCTGCGTGCCGGGAGTGCGCCCGCAAGTGATGGAGTCCACTCGCGCCCGTCCGGGCTGACGACTCCTGGCGTACAGCAGATTGCTGTGCCCAGGGTCGTGTCTGGCGGCAGGGTGGGCCTATTTGTTGTCTCGCCCCAGGTCAGTCAACCCAGGGAAGCCGGGGAGGCGTTGCGGTGGCGAGTTCCCTGCTCCTGAACCTGCTGCAGGTCCTGACCGTCGTCCTCTTGGCCCCACTCTACAAGGGCACGATTTCCTGGCTCGAGGAGACCATCCAGGGCAAGGTCGCCGCAAGCCCCCTGCAGCCCTACTACGACCTCAGGAAGCTCTTGCGCAAGAGCCGGGTCGTCTCGACGCAGGCATCCTGGATATTCCACTTCGCCCCCTACATCAGCTTTGTCGCGCCGCTCGCGGTGACACTGCTCATCCCCGCGCTCACCACGTTCCCGCTCTTCTTCGCCTTCGCGGGCGACATGGTGGGGGCCGGCTTCATCCTTGGCCTCGGCGGCTTCTTCACGGCCCTGGCCGCTGTGGACGCCGCGAACCCGTACGGCGCGGTCGGCGCCAGCCGCACGCGCATGGTCAGCCTGCTTGTCGAACCCATTTTCATCATCATCTTCTTTACCGTCTCGTTCGTCGCAAACTCCACCATCCCGTACGTGGTGCAGCAGCAGTGGGTCCAGTCGCCGGCGGCGTTCTTCGCCCCGAGCCACGTCCTCCTGGCCGCGGCCTTCGTCATGATCGTGCTGGCGGAGACCGGACGCCTGCCCGTCGATAATCCAGGCGGCCACTTCGAGCTCGCGATGATCGACGAGTCAAAGAGCCTCGAGTACTCGGGCCCCTCGCTGGCGCTCATCAAGTGGGCGGGCCAGATGAAGCTCATGGTGCTCTCGCTTGTCTTCCTGAACGTGCTCGTGACGCCGTGGGGCCTGGCCGCGTCGCCCGCCGCGGGGGCGCTGGCCCTGGCGGTTGTGCTCGTATCGCTCAAGCTCCTCGTCTTTGCGCTGCTGATCGCCGCCATCGAGACGTCGCTCGCCAAGCTGCGCCTCTTCCGCATATCGGAGTTCCTCGGTGCAACCTTCGTCACGGCCGTAGTGGCCATGGTCGCAGCGATCTTCCGCATGTAAGGAGGCACACGGTGCAGATGTCTCTACTCTACGGCCTCAACGCGCTCGCGGCCGCGCTCTTCCTGATGACCGTCTTCCTGTTCCTCGCGTCGAGGCAGTCGGCGGCCTCGCTCAGCCTCTTCGTGCGGCAGTCCCTGCTGCTGAGCGCATCGGCCCTTTTGCAGGCCTACGCCCTGCACTCGCTGGACCTCCTGCTCGTCGCCATCATCACCGTGGCCGCCAAGGCAGTGATCATCCCCTGGATGCTCAGGCGTTCTTTGGGTGGCAGCTTCCAGTCGCGACGCGAGGTCGAGCTTGCCGTGAGCGTGCCCACGTCCCTGGTGATCGCGATCGGCGCCAGCCTCGTCGCCTACTTTGTCGCTCAGCCCGTGGTCGCCCAGGCACAGGGCTTCGTAGCCGTCAACCTGCCTGTGGGGCTCGCAAGCCTCCTGATCTCGGTCTACGCGCTCGCCGTGCGGCGCGAGGCGCTGCCGCAGTTCCTCAGCCTGCTCATGCTCGACAACGCAGCCTTCTTCGCCGGCATCGCCATCGCCACCACCTCGGCGCTGTGGGAGATCGTCGCCGCCCTCGAGGGCATCATCGTCACCATCATCGTCGCGCTTCTGACTCGGACGATCTCTGAACGCATCGGCACGACACATGTCGGCGCGCTGGCCGGGCTGCGCGAGGAGGGACCCCGATGATCCTCGTGCTGCTTCCGCTCCTGCCGCTCGCCGCCGCGCTCGTCACCCTGGTTCCCGCAAAGCCCACCCTCGCCCGCGTCGCGACACTCGTCGCAGCCCTTCTCGCGCTCGCCATCGCACTCCGGACGGCGCAAGGGGTGGGCATCTCGGGGGCCTGGATGCCCCTCCCCAATTGGGTCGGCGCCGACGCGCTCTCCACCCTCCTCCTCCTGTTGCAGGCCGTCCTCGCCGTGACCGCAGCCCTATACTCCTGGGGTTACATCGCCCGCGAGGCGGGGGGTGACGAGAGGCGCGAGCGCAGGTACTACCTTGACCTGAACCTCTTCGTCACATCGCTCTTTCTCGTGCCGCTCCTGCTCCAGCCGGCTCTCACCTGGGTTGCCGTGGAACTCACGACACTGCTCTCGGTCTTCCTTGTCGGCTTCAACCGCACCGCCGAAGGGCTCGAGGCGGCGTGGAAATACGCCATCCTGACGATCATGGGCGCGACGGTGGCCGTACTCGGCATCCTGCTTCTGCTCTATGGCCTGCACGGCGTGTCACCCGCAGCACCCGAGACCTGGGCGTCGCTCGTCGCGGAGGCGGCCAAGATGTCACCAAACGTCCTGCGACTCGCGTTTGTACTGGTGCTGGTCGGTTTCGGCACGAAAGTGGGTCTCTTCCCGCTGCATACCTGGCTGCCGGACGCCCACTCGCAGGCCCCGTCCCCGGTCTGCGCACTCCTGTCGGGCGTCGAGGTGAGCACCGTGCTCTACGTGATCCTGCGCCTGATGCCGGTCTGGTACGCGATCCCGCACTTCCCCGTGGGCGACTGGCTGATAGCCTTCGGCCTCATGTCGGTGGGAGCGGCCGCGTTTCTGCTGCTGCAGGTGCACGACTTCAAACGCATGCTGGCCTACTCCACCGTCGAGCACATGGGCATCATCGTTACAGCCGTGGGCTTTGGCCAGGCGGGTTCCTATGCCGGCCTCTACCAGATGATCACGCACGGCCTCGCCAAGTCGCTGGCATTCTACGCTGCCGGCGCCGTCCTGCTAATCTACCGCTCGCGCAACATCGCGGATGTGCGGGGGCTCATGCGTGCGTCGCCGTTCACCGCCGCCATGCTGTTGGCAGCTGCCCTGGCGATCGCTGGCGTACCACCGTTCGCGGTCTTCCTGAGCGAGTTCTCCGTCCTGAGGAGTGGGTTCCTTGCCGGCGACGGCTGGATCGTAGGCCTGCTTGCCCTATTCATCGCGGTCGCATTCATCGGCGTGATGATGCAAGTGGGGCGGATGGTGTTCGGTGACGGCGCGCCGCCCGAGACGTCCGAGCCGCACCGCCTGCCGGGCAGCGTCGTCCTGGCGATCTCGCTCAGCATCCTGCCGGTGCTCGGCCTGGGGCTCTACACCCCGCCGCTCCTGCATCGTCTCCTTACCCTCGCCTCGCTCGCCATAGCCCGCTGAGCAGGAGGTGATGAAACATGTCCGACCTCTGCCTCGCACCCAACGCCGCGCTGCTGGCCGCACTCTCGAAGTTCCTGCCGCGGGATGCCCTCGTGCGCGACGGCGACCAGGCGGAGATCATGACCTCCGCTGAGCATCTGCCGCGCGTGGTCGACAGTGCCGTCCGCCACGGCTATGCCCTCGCAGGCATCGTGCTCGAATGGGAGAATGTCCGCTGGCACTGCCGCTACGTTTTCTACTGCCTCAGCCGCTCCGGTTTCGTCCACGTGCTACTGCGTGGCGAGGCAGGCGATCAGCTCCCATCGATCAGTCCGATCACCTTCGCGGCAGACTGGCCGGAGCGCGAGATCGAGGACCTCTTCGAGATCCCTTTCGAGGGGCATCCGCTCCTCGGCGACTTCGTCCTGCACAACGAGGACTGGCCGGAAGGCGTTGCACCGATGCGCCCCGCCTATGGCCCGGCGAAGCCCAAACCGCCGCGCGCGGAGCGCGTCTGGCGGCCGCAGCGGTTCGTGGATGCGCCAGGAGCGTTCTCCATGTCCGTCGGACCCGTCTACTCCGGCATCGCCGAAAGTGCGCAGTTCCGCCTCGAGTCAGAAGGCGAGCAGATCCTCCACGCGACGCCACGCCTCTTCTACAAATACCGCGGTCTCGAAAAGATCGCCGAGGGCCGGGACGTCGCAAATGCCCTCCTGCTTGCCGAGCGTCTGAACGGCACATCCGCCGTGGCGCACTCCCTTGCCTTCGCACAGGCGGCGGAGGCGATAGCGCACCTGGCGCCGCCGCCAAGGGCCCTGATTCTGCGCCTTGTCTTCGCAGAGCTCGAACGGCTGCGCTCCCACATCTGCACCATCGAAGATCTCGTCGAGGCGACGGGGCTGCAGGTACCGACAGCCATGCTCGCCGCGCTGGTCGAGGACCTCCTGCGCCTGAGCGGCCGGATCGCCGGCCACCGCTACCTCTTCGGCCTTGTCCGCCTTGGCGGTGTCGCGACGGATATTGGCGAAGCCGAGGTGTCCGACATCGTCAACACCACCCGTCAGGCCGCCCAGAGGCTCGAGCGGATCGTCAACCAGCTCGCCTACGACAACGGCTTCCTGGACCGCGTCGAACAGGTCGGGGTCCTGCAGGTGCAAAGTGCACTGCACCACAGTGTGGTCGGGCCTGCCGGGCGAGCGTCAGGCCTTGGCAGGGACCTGCGCTCGATCCAGCCCTACGGGGCTTACCGGGAGCGAAAGTTGCCGGTCGCCCTGGCCCAGGAGGGCGACGCCTATGCTCGGCTCCGCGTGCTTGCCGAAGAGGCAAGCGGCTCCCAGCGTCTGATCGAGGAGGCACTGGGCGCGCTGCCGGCTGGTCCCGTGCGCATGGCGTGGCAGCCTCAGGCCGGCGCCGCCCTTGGCTGGAGCGAGGCCCCGCTCGGCGCGGCCTTCCACTGGCTCCGCCTTGCGTCGACGGGACAGGTGCTGCGCTGGCACGCCATGCCACCGTCGTTCGCCAACTGGCCCGTCCTCGCCTTAGCCGTCGAGGGCGCGGCATTCCAGGACTTCCCGATCATCCTGGCGAGCTTCGGTTTGAGTGTCGCCGAGTCGGACCGCTAGGAAGGAGCACCGTCCATGTGGACGACCAAGGGTCTTGCCCGCGGACTCCTGACCACCCCCTACCCCAGGTCCAGGCCGGCCGACCCCGGCGCGATGCCGCCGCTGCCGCGCGTCACACCAGTGACCGAGGCCGGTACCGCAGTGACGGAGGTCTGTCCGACGGGAGCGCTCACGCTTGACGGCGGGGGCGTGGCCGTCGATCTCGGCCGCTGCATCGCCTGCCAGCGCTGCCGGCTGGATGCGGCCACAATGGCGTGGACGTCGAAACAGCACGTGGTCCGCCAAGTATCCGCCAGCGGCCTGCCGGGCAAAGCCTTCCGCCACTCGCTGCACGTCCGGGTTGTCGACGCCGGCGACGGCGGGGAAACCCTGCGCGAGCTGAGGCAGCTCACGAGCCCGTACTACGCGATCCATCGGCTCGGCATCTTCTTCACTCCCACACCCCGTGACGCCGATGTGCTGCTGGTCGTCGGACCCGTGACGCAGGGCATGCGTCAGGCCCTCCTGGACACCTACCAGGCCATGCCGCAGCCGAAGTGGGTTATGGCCGTCGGGTCTGGGGCCATCAGCGGCGTCCCCTTCGGTCCAAGCTTTACGTCAGCCGCCGGCGCAGGGGATGTGCTGCCGCTCGACGTCGTCGTGCCCGGCAACCCGCCGCCGCCGCTCGCCATCCTCGACGGCCTGCTGACCCTGCTTGGCCGCCTACCCGCCCGGGAGCCGCTGCCATGAACGCAGTCATGCTGGCGCTTGCCCTGCCGCTACTTGGCGCTCTGCTCGCTCTTGCCGGGCGCGAGCGCGTGACGCCGGTGCTACTCGCCGTCACGGGCGCGGGCGCGTCGCTCGCCGTCCTCCTGGCCGGTCTCCTTGGCTTCGCTTCGTCTACCCCGATCCTCTACGCCTTCGGGCGGCTGCCGGAGCTCGGGCTGCTTGATGTGGGACTCGATCCGATGTCGTCGCTCTTCCTTGCCGTGACAGGCAGCGTATTCTTCGCGGTTTCCCTAGCCTCGCCCGGCTACTTGCCGCGCTATCTTGGCCGGTACAGCCTGCGCGGTTTCAGCCTCGGCTTCCACCTGCTCCTCGCTTCCATCGTCCTGGTCCTCCTGGCCAGGGATCTCGTGACCTTCTTCATCGCGTGGGAGATCATGTCGGTCCTTTCGTACCTCCTGGTCGCGTTCGAACACAGGCAGGCAGGCACCCAAGACGCGGCGCTCTCCATGCTGGCCGCGGGCGAGATCGGAACCATGGCGGCGCTCGTGGGTCTCCTGCTCCTCTCGGTCTACGCGGGGGGCACGAGCTTTGCAGCCCTGGCGCACACGGCGCGGGCCATTCCGGCCGCAGTCCGCTGGGCGGCGTTTCTGCTCACGTTCTTCGGCTTCGGCATCAAGGCAGGGCTCTTGCCAGGCATGGGCTGGCTACCGCGGGCGCATCCGGCCGCACCTGCTACCGCCTCGGCGCTATTGTCGGGTGTCATCCTGAACCTCGGCATCTACGGCATCCTCCGCACCGTGAGTTCGTTTCTCGGTCCGCTGCCGGTCGCGGCCACCCTCACCGTGCTGCTGGTCGGGGCGGTGACCGCTCTCCTCGGCATCCTCTACGCCAATACCGAGAGCGACCTCAAGCGCATGCTCGCCCACAGTTCGATCGAGAACATGGGTCTCGTCACCGTCGGTCTCGGGGCGGCCTTCACCTTCCTCGCCATGCACGCCCCGGTGCTCGCCGCGATGGCTTTCGTCGCGGCGCTCTTCCACCTCGTCAACCACTCGCTCTACAAGTCGCTGCTCTTTCTCGGCGCAGGCGCCGTCGACCAGCAGGCAGGGTCGCGCCACATGGACCGCCTCGGCGGGCTCGTCCGCAGGATGCCCTGGACCTCCGGCTTCTTCCTGGCCGGCGTCCTGTCGATCGCGGCCTTCCCGCCCTTCAACGGCTTCGCGAGCGAGTGGCTCCTGATCCAGACCCTGCTGCGCAGCGTCGAGCTCGGCCCGGTGGCCGTGAAGACGACCTTCGCGTTCGCCGGCGTACTGGTCGCCCTGACGGCGGGCCTAGCCGCCACTGCCTTCGTCCGCGCCTACGCCATGAGCTTTCTCGGCCTCGGCCGCTCGCCGCAGGCGGAGGAAGCGCGCGAGGCGCCCGTCGCCCTGCGCTGGGGCATGGGCATCCTTGCCGGCCTCTGCCTGCTGCTCGGCGTCACCCCGACGTACATCGTGACGGGCCTTGGGCGCATCGTCGCGTCGTTCGGACCTGCCGGCGCGCAAAGAGCCCTTGCGCCCTCGTTCTTTGGCACAGGGCTGCCGCCAGCCTTCCTAGGCACGTTCAGCTCGATCGGCGCCGAGGTGGGCAAGGGTGTCCTGCCCGGGCCCGGACTCGTTCTGATGCACCGGATCGGCCCTGGCGGGACGGGCGTCGCGTTCGCGGCATCGCCGAGCTACCTCCTGCTCATCCTGCTTGTCCTGCTCGCGGCCACCTACGGGCTGCGACTCGCGCTAGGCACGCGCGGCCCCGCCGTGTTGAGCCGTCCCTGGGACGGCGGCAGGTATCGCCTCTGGCCAGAGGCCACGTACACCGCGACAGGCTTCGCGGCTCCAGTGCGCGTTCTTTTCGGCAGCATCTTCCGCAGGACCGTCGAGCATGCGGAGGTGCGGGAGAACGCGTTCCGCGTCAGGATCGAGCGCCAGTCGCAAGAGACCTATGTCATCGACCGCCTCGTCTCCGGCCCACTCTGGCAGGCCACGCGCTGGATCGCGAGCGGGCTCGCGCGCCTGCACCACGGACGGCTCAACCTCTATATCACGTACGCCTTCGTCGTACTGCTCGCGGCGCTGCTGCTCGCCCACGCTTGGTGAGTGCGGCTTGGCCCCGGCCTCTTGCGGCGGAACCCGGCTCAGGGGAGGTGACCGGCTGACATGCCAAAGGTGGCGGCGGCGATCGCACAGGCCCAGGAGCTCGCCCTGCGGCTCGGCCGCGCCGATCTGCGCGAGGATCTTGCGGAGATCCGGGGACGGCTCGAGCGCAGGATTCTCTCGGTGGCCCTGGTCGGGCAGTTCAAACGTGGCAAGACGAGTCTCCTGAACGCCCTGGTCGGCGAGGAAATCCTGCCGACAGGCGTCCTGCCGCTCACTGCGGTCGTCACGCACGTCCGCTTTGACCAGGTGCTGCGGGTGACCGTGCGCCTGCGGGACGGCACGGAACTCGAGGTGCCGCGCGAGGAGATCCGCCTGTACGCCACAGAGCTCGGCAACCCGAAGAACAGCCGTGGCGTCCGCGACATCATCGTCAGCTTCCCCTCCGAGCTCCTGGCGCAGGGCATCGAGCTCGTCGACACGCCTGGCATCGGCTCCGTCTGGGCTCACAACACGGATGTCGCCAAGGAGTATCTTCCATGGGTCGACGTAGCGCTGTTCGTCGTCTCGCCGGACCCGCCAATCACCGACGTCGAGCGCCGGTTCCTCGAGGACGCCCGCGAGCACGCCGGCAAGGTGCTGGTTGTCCTGGCGAAGTCGGATCTCCTGTCCCAGGCGGATCTCCTCCTGGTGCGCCGGTTCATCGAGGAGGTGGCAGGTGAAGCGCTCGGCACAGCAGTACCTGTGCTCACCGCGAGCGTACTGCAAGGCAGGCAGGCGGGGCTTGCCGAGATCGCCGCACTCCTCGGACAGCTCGCACAGAGCGAGGGCGAGACGATGGCCTTGGCACTGGCCGGACGCCGGGTCCAGGGCGTCCTGGGCCGCCTCGCCTTCGACTTCCGCCTGCAGCGCGCAGCCCTCACCACACCGCAGGAACTGCGCGCGCAACGCCACGCCGTCCTGCAGACGCACGTCGAAGAGTTCGGCGCCGCCCTGACGATGTACCGCGGCGCGTGGCAGAGCGCCTTTCAAGCCGTGACGCAGGCCTACGACGCCCGGCTCGAAGCGCTCAAGACCTCCATCCGCGACGCGCTCCAAAGCAGCGCCACGCAACTACTGAAGGCTCCTGGCCACCCGCGCACCAGATACGTCGAGACTGCGAGGGAACTCGAGGCGGGAGCTCGCGCCCGCCTCGAGGCGTTGCGAGACGAGCTCAGGCGGATCACGCCCGAGATCCTGGAAGGTCAGGCGAAGCCGCTCGCCCATCAGATCCGCACCTGGACAGACCGCTTTGCTCAGGCCGCCGCCGACCTCTTCGAGCTGCCACTTGTGACGATCGATCTGCCGCTCGAGATCCGGGAGTCCTGCGGCTTCTCGTTCAAGTGGCAGGACGATGCGGGGCTCTTGCCAACCTTGGCGGTGCCGGCGGCCGTCGCGCTCCTGCCGCAAGAGCGGTCGGTCCGGGCGGCGCAACGCAGCCTCGAGGAGCACCTTGGCGCGTTCGTCGATCGCAACATCGGCCGGCTTCGCTACCACTTTCACGAGAGCCTGAAGGAACAATGGCACGATCTCTGGCGTGGCATCGAGGAGGTGCTGCGCAGGCTGGGGCACTCCCTTGAGCAGGCGGCGGCCATGCTCGCCGAGCAGGACCCGCGGACGCATGAAATCCTCGCGGCGATCGACGCGGTGCTCGGCGAGATCCGGAGTATCACCAGTCTGCTCGACGACACGGGTGGCACCTGAGATGCACCTGGCACATGCACGCAGGACTCGCTGTCAACGCAGGCCGGCCTGCTGCAGGGGGCGGCGAGCTAAGGAGGGCAATGCGCTGATCTCCTCGATCGAACTGCCCGGCTGGGTGGCAGAGCGCGTGCCACCTGCAGCGGCGACACGGGGACTGACGCCCCTCGATCTCATGCGACGCACGCTCCACATTGCGGTGCCGCCCAGGGTCGCGGCGGCGGCAGAGAGCCTGCTCGGGGAACTCCGGCGGGAGCGGGAGCTCGTACTGCGCCGGCAGGACCTCGAAGCGGAGCAGCGCGACCTGCTCGCGAGACTGGGCCGGCCTGGACCTGCGGAGACCGAGACACCTCTGCAGACCTGGACCATCGATTGGCCCGACGCCGAGGTGCCAGAACTGCCCGCTCTCGAGCAGGCGGCCGTGCTGGCAACGGTCTATGGTCTGGACGAGAGCCCGGCCGCGATGGCCCTTGGATCCTGGCGCGCCGCGGTGCACTACAGGTGCTATGAGCTCGCCTACGACAACCAGGTCATTGATTTCCACAACGCCAGCCTGCGGACACGTACAGACGCCGGACCGAACCGTACCCGCTGAGGAGGTAGCCAGGCATGCCCGACGCCATGGCCCCGGGGACCGAGAATCAAGAGGCCAAGTGGCTCAGCGCAGGCGTCGTCAGCGTGGGAGCCGCGAGCTTCTTCTCCGACTCAGGGCACGAGATCGCAACCTCCGTGCTGCCCAGCTTCCTGACGTCGGTCCTGCACGCGTCAGCCGGCGCGCTCGGACTGATCGAAGGGCTTTCCGACGCGCTCACCGGCATCATGAAACTCTTCGGCGGTCCGCTCGCCAACGAGCCCGCACTGCGCAACCGCCTGGCGTCGAGCGGGTACCTGGGCACCGCCCTGGCGACAGGGGCGATCGGCCTGGCAGGGACGGTGTGGCAGGCGGGACTCATGCGCGCCCTGGCCTGGCTCTCGCGAGGTCTCCGCTCGCCTGCCCGTGACGCGATGCTCGCGTCGCTCGCCCCGCGCGCCGCGTATGGCCGGGCGTTCGGTCTCGAGCGCGCGGGCGACAACCTGGGTGCTGTCGTCGGTCCCCTGCTCGCGGCAGGCCTCGTGACATTGGTCGGCATCCGCCACGCCATCTACTTCTCGGCCATACCCGGCTTGTTGGCCGCGGTCGCGATCACCGTCGCCGCGAGGCAGGCGCTCCGCCACGGCAGCGGCGCCAAACGGCGGGTCGCCTTCGACCTGAGGCGCCTGCAAAGCGCCGGCCTCCTCAGACCTCTGCTCCCCATCGCGTTCTTCGAACTCGGCAACATCGCGACGACGCTACTCATCCTGCGCGCGACAGGCCTCCTGTACTACGGCGGTCGCTCGCTCGCCGCGGCCACGTCGCTCGCCATCCTCATCTACGCGGGACATAACGCAGCCGCCTCGCTGGTGGCGCTGGGCGGCGGCCGCTGGATCGACAGAGCAGGGCCCAGGGCCGCCTTCGGCACCGGAGCCTTCGTCTATGTCCTCGCCTATCTCGGCTTCGCCTGGGCAGGACACTCGCTGCCAGCACTGCTCGCAGCGTTCCTGCTGGCCGGAGCAGGCATCGGCCTGGCGGAGACGGCAGAGTCCACGCTCGTGGCGCAGGCTCTGCCGGACACCTTGCGCGGCAGCGGCTTCGGCCTGCTCGGTGGCGTGCAGTCCTTCGGCGATTTCGCGTCCAGCGCGGTGGTCGGGCTCCTCTACGCGGCGATCTCGGCGACCGTGGCGTTCACCTACGCCGCCGCATGGATGATCCTGGCCGTCGTGGCGTCAAGCTGGCTTCGCGGACCCAAGACCGCCGTGGCAGACCGCTGCTGACTTCGACGCGACAATCCCAACGCCGTCCACATCATCGTCGACAGGACAATGACCCGCGCATCCGATGGGATCGGGAAGCGTCACTGCGCAGCAGGGCGGGAAACGGAGGGGCAGGATGGAAGTCAAGACGCCGCGCATCAGCGGCTCGGCCGAGCGGCTGAAGGTGTACATCGACGAGAGCGACATGGACCGGCGCGACAGCCTTTGGCGCGCTATCGTCCTTGCGGCGAAGCGCGAGGGTCTTGCCGGCGCGTCGGTGTACCGGGCGATTGAAGGCTTCGGTATGTCATCCCGCATCCATACTGCAGGTCTTCTCGACGCATCTATCGATCTGCCGATCGTCGTGGAGATCATCGATTTGACCGAGCACATCGAACGCTTCCTGCCGCAGCTCCTGGCGCTGGTGGAGCACGGCATGGTGACCAGGGAGCCCGTACAGGTGGTGCACTATGCGGCCGACCACAGGAACAAGGTCGGCGCCGCACGACCCGCACAAGACATCGGCGCCACCAGTGCTGCCCTGCAGTTTGACAAGGGCAAGCGCACCCCGCCCGAAGCGGATGCATGACCGGCGGTGGTGCCAAAGGCGCCGGGTGCGGGCCGGCTGTCCGAGCACCGGACGCGCAACCCAGTGCCCCGCCCGATCAGGCTACGTTGCCCGGTCGACTGAACTCAGAACGAACAGCACAAGTGCCGCGCAGGACCCCTTTCTGGGACGTTTGCGGACCTGGACGCACATCACGAGTACAGCCCGAACTCGCCGATCTCGATCCCCGGTTGCAGGCTCGTGTTCAGCGCGCCTGCGATCAGCCGGGAAAGATCCTCGATCTGCGCGTCGATCTCCTTCGGCGTCACCATCAGGTCGCCGACGGACTCCCCCAGCACCTGCGCGATCAGCGCATCGCGCTGCTTGTCGTAGAGCTCGTCAAGCACCTCGTAGAACTGGACGTCGTCCTTGAGTTCCTCGATCAGTCCCTGGATCGTATCGCGCGCGATCGTGATGGCGTGCACCACCGTCGGGACCCCGATCGCGAGCACCGGCACACCCAGGCTTTGCGCATCCAGCGCGGCGCGATGGTTACCTACCCCCGACCCAGGCTGGATGCCGGTGTCCGACAGCTGGATCGTGCTCGCGATCCGTTCGACTGAGCGAGCCGCGAGAGCATCGATGGCGATGACGAAGCCAGGGTGCGTCCGTTCGACGACGGCGCGCACCATCTCGCCCGTCTCGATGCCCGTGATGCCGAGCACCCCTGGTGCCAATGCCGCCACGGGGCGCATTTTGCGCTGCACCTCCGGCGGCACGACCGCCTTGAGGTGCCGCGTGACCAGGAGGCGGGACACCACCTTCGGCCCTAGGGCGTCCGGCGTGGCTTGCCAGTTGCCAAGGCCGACGACGAGCGCCTCCGCGAGTTCGCCGCCTACAGATGGGAGCATCTCGCTGAGAGACTGGCTGAGGTGCTTGCCGACCGACGCCGCATGTTCGCGGTCATGGCGCCTGAGCTGACGGGACTCGAACGTGATGTACCGACCGACTGCCTTGCCGACCGCCCGGGCCCCCTCGGGAGTCTCCACGACCACTTCGCTGATCGTGATCCCATCCTCGGTCCGCTCCTCGGCCCGCACGCCCGCAATGCGCCGCGCAAGCTTCTCAGCGTCGCGATGCGCCTCGATAGCCAGGTCCGTGCGCAGACTGGGCACCGCATCGCCTCCGGCGGCCTAGTCTGCCCGCCTGCGGCCGAAGCATGCGAGGTCCATCGCCCGCGCGCCGCAAAAGCTGAGCGTGCCATCTGCCGGCGAGGGCGGGACAGGCGGCCTCGCGCCACCTCGCCCGCCTAGTGCAGAATGCGGTAGAACGTCCGGGTCGAACCAAGATCGACCGCTCCGTCGAGCAGCGTCGCGTAGACGGCGTAGGGGCTCTGGTCCCGGTAGCGCTGTTCTTTAATTTTAGACCCCAAAAGCGGCTTAACTTATGGGCGCCCTAACAGGGGCCAGAAAAGTGGCGATACTGGACCCTCCTCCTGTGGGAAGGAGCGTCCATACTCCACGCCTTAGCCTGCTGCCCAGGAAGTCCATCAGTGGTGGTGTCAACAGTTGCCTGATTTGCTGGACAAACCTAGACATCCGTTGTTCGTGCCGCCCCAGTGCCGACTTGCGCCGGTTGTTCGCGGAACCCGTTTGCGCAGGTGCCAACCATCCTCACGCACG
>JAJZQO010000033.1 GCA_021847575.1 Bacillota bacterium
CGAATGGGTACAAGTTCCATGACCTAACTCTAGCACTAATCTACACCAAACTCAATAGAACGCTAGATGTTATCGAGCAGTAACTACCCCCGCACTGCGCCCACGCCGGGCGACCGTCCAGTTTTGCACCGGAGCGGCCGGTTGGAGGCACCCCCGCGGAGCCGGATACCTTGGCGTGATGCAGATCGGCAACGGGTGTCCATGCCTGAGACGAGGCATGGACACCCGCCACCCAATCAGAAAGGCGACGCCGCTGGGTCGAGCGTCACGCGAGACTGCGGCGCAGTTCGTGGCGCAAGAGCTTCCCCGTGGCGTTGCGGGGCAGGGCCTCGGCGACCTCGAGCCGGCGCGGGTGCTTCTGGCTCGCGAGGATCGGCCTGAGGTGGGCGCGCAGATCGTCAAGCGTCAGATTGGCGCCCTCTTTCAGCACTACGACGGCGGCCACCGTCTCGCCCCACTCCGGGTGGGGCGCCGCAACGACGGCCGCGTCCAGCACGGCTGGATGGGTGAGGATGGCGTCCTCCACCTCGCGCGGGTAAACATTGAAGCCGCCTGAAAGAATAAGGTCCTTCTTCCTGTCGAGCATCCAATAGTATCCGTCCGCGTCGCGAACGGCCATGTCACCCGTGTGGATCCAGCCGGCCCGCAGCACCTGGGCCGTGGCGTCGGGGTTGTTGAGGTAGCCGCGCATGGCGCTCGGCGTGCGCATCACGATCTCCCCCGGCTCGCCTGTGGCAACCTCCTCCCCCAGATCGTCCAGGAGGCGCATCTCCGTGTTCACCGTCGGATGCCAGCCGAGCGACCCCGCATGGCCTGCGTGGTCCTCATCCGCGAGCGCCATGCCGTTCGGGCCGCTCTCCGTCAGTCCGTAGACACCCATCCAGCGCCCGCCGTACGCCATGCGCACGGCCGTAACCTGATCCGCCGACATCGGCGCTCCGCCGTAGATCCAGAGCTTCATCGCGGAGAGGTCGAACCGCGACGGGTCGGCACGCAAACCGAGCAGGTACGCGACAGGGGCAGCGAACAGGTATTGCGCCCGCTCCCTGGCCAGCAGGTCGAGCATGGCCGACGGGTCGCGCGGATTGAAGCTGTCGATGATCACCGTGCTGCCCGACAGGACCGAGCCGAGCAGGAAGAGGTTGAGGGGTGCGGAGTGCGTCACCGGCATCAGCACCGCCACGCGCTCGCCTGCCCGCATGCCGAACTCGTAGGCTGCCATGGTCGCCGTCTCGCAAACGGCCCTGTGCGTCATGACCACGCCCTTGGGGTCCCCCGTGGTGCCCGAGGTGTAGAGGATCTGCGCGTCGTCGGTCTCCGCCGGTCGCAAGATTTCTGCCGGCGGCCGGCCGCTCTCGAGCTGGGACGTCGTGAACAGCGGAATCTGCCGCGGCGCGATCTCGCCTGTCTCGGCGCTGCAGATCACGGCCGACGCTTGGGCATGATCGAGAATCGACTGCACCTCTCCCTGCGTCAGGCGCGCGTTGACCGGTACGGCCACTCCGCCCGCGTAGAGCACGGCAAACAGGGCGATCGGGAATTCGAGAGTGTTGCCGAGCAGGATGCCGACCCTGTCGCCCGGCCGGACGCCTGCCGCCGCGAGAGCCCCGGCCCAGCCAAGACTCCTTTCCCGCAGGGCGCGCCAGGTGAGCGACGCCTCCTGCATCGGGCTGCGGATCGCCTCGTTGTTCGCGAAGTTCCTTGCGGAGCGCTCCAGGAGTTCGATCAGAGTCGCCATCAGATGCCCACCTCCACTGCGAGTTCCGGCAGGGCTACCCCTTGCAGCGTCTCTGCCGCCGTCAGGCGTTCGTAGACCGGGTCGAGCCAGCTGAGGTCCTCGCCTACGCCATGCGCTGGAGCTGGCGCGAGGTAGAGCCGCGCCAGCCACCAGGCGAGCACGAGCCCGCGCTCGTCACCCCTGCGGAGGTCCAACGCGGCCTGTTCGAGCAGCAGCACGAACTCGAGGATCTCGCTGAGCAGATCGGTAAGTCGCCTCGCGTGCTGCGCGGCCGCCTCGGGATGTCCCGCGATCCAGGCGATGGCCGACTCGGCCGCAAGCCAGCGCCTTTGCACGAGCTCGCCCATCTGCCGGCTGCGCGGATCGGCCAGCGCGGCTTGCGCCGCCTGCTCCACACGCTCGGCGAGGATCTGGTCTGCGCGCCAGCGCGGCGCGAACGTGCGCAGCACCTCGAGCGCCTGGATGTTCGCCGGTCCCTCCCAGACAGGCAGCACCTGCGCCTCACGGTACATGCGGGCCGTCACATACTCCTCGACGTAGCCGTTGCCGCCGAGCACCTCGACGGCCCGGCTCGCGTTGCGCACCGCAAGCTCGCCTGTGCGGTACTTGGCCAACGCCGTGCTCAGGCGGTGCCAGGCGACGCTCTTCGCGTCGGGGCTGCGCTGCGCGAGATCGAGAGAGCGCGCGGCCTCGAAGGCGAGCGCAGTGCTGGCCTTGAGCTCGGCCAGCATGGTCACGATCGTCTGCTGCACCATGGAATGCCGCGAGAGCGGCAGCCCGAACGCGATCCTGGAGTCGGCGTAGAGCTTCGCCTCGAGATAGACCCGCCGGTGTATCCCGGCCGAGGCTGCGGCATTCGCGATGCGGGAGAACTCCAGGGCCTCGAGCATGTGCTTGAACCCGTCCGGTGGCGGCGTGACCAGTTCGGCGAGAGCGCCATCGAGTTCGAGCTCGCCTGTCGCGAGGCCTGTGGTGCCCAGCTTGTCCTTGAGCCGCCGGATGCGGTAGGCGTTCGGACTGCCGTCGGCGAGCCGTCGCGGCATCAGGTAGAGCCCGAGCCCGCGCGTGCCGTCCGCTGCACCCGGCGGCCTGGCGGTGACAAGGGCCAGATCCGCGTCGGCATTGCTCGCAAACCACTTCTCGCCGTACAGGCGCACGAGCTGGCCTTCGCCGGGCCCGAAGGCCTGCCGCAGGCGGTCCAGCTCGTCTGGCGGCACAGGTCTCGCCTCGGTGAGCGCGAGACCGGCATCCGACCCGCCCTGCTTCTCGGTGACAAAGGTCGCGCCGTCGGCGAACGGTCCCTCGCCTGTCACGGCGAGGAGCGGCAACTGGCGCTCCTTCTGCATCTCGTTGCCATGGCGCGCCAGGACGTAGGCGCAAGACGCGGTGAGCGTCACGGGGCAGGCGAGGCCGGGGTCGGACTCGCTCAGGAGGTAGAGCAGCGCGAAATGCACGGTGTAGGGCAGCGCCCTCGGTCCATAGCTGCAGCCGATGGTGCCGAGGCCGTAGACCTGCTTGACGGACTCCTCGTAAAGGGGGTTGTAGCGCACCTCGTTGACCACGTTGCCCTGCCTGTCGTAGGTCTCGAGCACGGGACGCGCCAGCCTGTCGGTATACTCCGCCTGCCGGTCGATCGGTCCACCGGAGAGTTCGCCCATGCGCCTCATGAGCGGCAGGGCCCGCTCGTACTCTTCAGGCGCGAGGATCTCTCGCAGGATCTCCTGCAGGTCCCTGTCGATCTCGAAGAAGTTCCGCCCGCGTCCTTCCGGCTGACCGTCATGCACGCCCATCCGCATCGTCTCCCTTCGCCACGTCCCCTCCCAGCCTGCCGGAGCCTCGCGCCTCGTGCAGCCTGCGCCTCAGGAGGTGCTGCCAGGCCTCGAGTTCCTCGATCGCCTCCTGCGTCTCGCGGCGGCGCTCTTCGAGTTCCGCGATCCGGCGGCGCCCATAGTCGAGGGTACGCTCGAGCTGCGCCACCTCACCACCCTCGTGGTCGTACAGGTCGAGCATCTCCTTGACCTCGGCCAACGAGAAGCCAAGGCGCCTGCCCCGCAGTGCGAGCCGCAGCCGCACGCGGTCCCCCTCGTGGAAGACGCGACGCTGGCCGCGCCGCTCCGGCCGCAGGATGCCGCAACTCTCGTAGTGGCGCAGCGTGCGCGCGGTGACGTCGAACTCGCCACAAAGGTCGCCGATGGTATAGCTGCTCTGGGGACTCGCCGCCACAACCACCCCGCTTGGTGCCAACGTACCTGACGTTTACGTAAACGTCAACTCATGGTCGGTCGCGGCCAACTTCGCCGCGCGTCGATGCCTGCGCCATGCGACCCTTCGCCCGGTGCGCGGCCGGACGCCCCGGGATGGGCCCATCGGACACTGCCCTGATCCCACTGCACGCTCTACCCTCAGGGAAAGGCCGTGTGGGAGGCGGGGCATGGCCGTCGCCAAAGCTTTGGAACGCCGCAACTATGTCGGACTCGCCTGGCACGGCACATTCCTCGCAGCCGCGACCGCACTCGGGCAGCCGACGACGATTCTGCCTGCCTACGTGGCTCTGCTCGGCGGATCGCCCGTTCTGGTCGGCACCATGATGAGCGTGCTGCTCGCGGGCAGCGTGGTGCCGGAGCTGCTGTTCGCCCACATTGTCGAAGGCAGCGCCCGCAAGCGGCCCTTTCTGCTGCTCGCGGTCTTCAGCCGTGCTGGCGCCTGGCTTGTGCTCGGCGCCCTGACCTGGCTCTTCGCAGGCGGCGGCGGCGCCCTGCTGCTCGTCCTGCTCTTCGTTCTGCTTGCCGTGTTCGCCGTGGGTGGCAGCCTCGGCAGCGTAGCGTACACCGACATCTTCGGCCGCAGCATCGCGCCCGGCGTGCGCGGCCGTTTCTACGCGAGCCGCCAATTTCTCGGCAGCATGGCTGCACTCGCCATCACGTATGTGGCGGGTCTGGTCCTGGCCGGGGGACGCGGCAGCACACCGGCCGGCTACGCCCTGCTTTTCCTGGGAGCGGGGGTCCTGATGCTCCTTGCCGGCCTCGGCTTCATGCTGGTGCGCGAGAACCCCGTTCCGCGCGTCGCGCAGCCGCCGCTCTCCGCCTACCTGCGCCAGGTACCGGACTTCTGGCGCCAGGACCCCGGCTTGCGGGCGCTGGTCTGGATTGAGAACGTCGCCTCGCTCCACCTGATGCTGCTGCCGTTCTACATGCTCCTGGCCGAAGTCTACCTGCACGCCAGGGTTGGCGACGTGGCCTTCTACACCATGGCGCAGATCGTCGGCGGCGCGCTCTCGAACTTGGTCTGGGGCTGGCTCGGCGACCGCTTCGGCAACGGCTCGGTTCTGCGCGTCTGCCTCTGGCTCGGCGTCACGATGCCGCTCGCGGCCCTGGCGCTCGCGGCGTTCCTGCCTGGGGGCTACTTCCTCATCTTCGTCGTGCTCGGTGCCGCCATCGCAAGCCGCAACCTCGCCTACAACAACGTTCTGGTCGACATCGCGCCCGTGCCCCTGCGCGCCACCTACACGGGGATCGTCGGCACCCTGACAGCGCCGAGCCTGCTCCTGCCGATGCTTGGGGGAAGCCTCATCGCCTGGCTCGGCTACAGGGACGTCTTCGTGCTCGTCGCAGCGGCGCTCGCGTTTGCGGCCGCCACCGTGGGACGAAGCCGCCACCTGGTCGCGGAGCCGAAGGGCTGAGCCTGAGGCAGGCGGAAGCTGGCCGCGACGCATGCGCGGCCGGCTCTCTCGCCATGTCTGCATGACTGCGCTCGGCTAGGGCGCAGGTATCTCCGCTTCCTTGTCAAGGATGGCCCGCGGCTCCCGCCGCACCGCCTCCACATACTTGACGCCGCTTCCCGTGTTGATCGCAACCACCGTCTCGCCCGGCGCTATCCAGCCATCCCTGCGCAGCTTACGCGCGGCAGCGAGCGTCGCGGCGCCCTCCGGGCAGACGTACAGGCCCTCCATCCGGCCGACGCCTTCCAGCTCGGACAGGATCTCGTCGTCGTCCACCGCCAAAGCGCAGCCGTCCGTCTCGTAGAGGGCCCTGAGGACCAGAAAGTCCCCGAGGGCCTTTGGCACGTTGATGCCGAACGCCACCGTCGCCGAGTCCGGCCAGAAGCTCGACTCCTCGCGCCGCTCCTCGAATGCCCGGACGATCGGAGCACAGCCCGACGCCTGCACCGCGACGAGTCTGGGCGTCTTCCCACCGAGCCAGCCGATCTGCTGCAACTCCCGAAGGGCCTTGTAGATGCCGATCAGACCGACGCCACCGCCCGTCGGGTACAGGATGACGTCGGGCACGCGCCAACCCAGGGCCTCGAAAATCTCCAGGCCCATCGTCTTCTTGCCCTCGATGCGGTAAGGCTCCTTGAGGGTGGAGGCATCGAACCAGCCGTGCCTCGCCACCGCGCGGCCGACGATGCGCCCGGCGTCGCTGATCAGGCCATCGACGAGGTAGAGGTCCGCTCCGGTCATGAGGCATTCGTTGCGCGGCAAAGCGGGGGCCGTGCTCGGCAGCACGATGTGGATGCCAAGGCCCGCGCGCGCTGCGTAGGCAGCCCACGCGCTGCCGGCGTTGCCGTTCGTCGGCATGGCGAGTTCCCTGATGCCCAGCTCCTTGGCGCGCGAAACGCCCACCGCGGCGCCGCGCGCCTTGAAACTCCCCGTCGGCAGGAGCCCCTCATCCTTGATCAGGAGACCGGGGATGTCGATCGCCGCACCGAGGCGCGGCAGGGCCAGGAGCGGCGTCACCGACTCGCCCAGGCTGACGACGGCGTCCTGCGAGCGCACCGGCAGCAGTTCGTGATACCGCCACAGGTTCGTGGGTCGCCCCGCGAGTGCGCCGGGCCCCGGCAGATCGCGGCGCAGCCGCTCGAGGTCGTAGACCGCGAGCAGCGGCGCACCGCAGGTGCAGAGCGTCTGCACGTCGTTCGCGGCGTAGACGGCGCCGCACCTGGGACACTCGACATGCGAAAGATAGCTGTACTTCACGCGAGCCTGTCCCCCATTCACCGGCCAAGAAGAGCTGGTCCACCCCACCTGCACGGAGCCTCAGGTCGCGGGACGCTCCGCCGCACGGTTCGCCGCCGCAATGATCTGCGCCTGGCGCACGAGCTGCGCGTTGTCGTTGCAGCGCTCGCCGCCAGGCATGAGAATGGTGTCCTCCATGCCGATGCGCGCGAGGTAACCCCGCTCGATCGCAAGACGCAGCAGTGGCCACGCCGTCGTCCCATGTCCGTGCACCAGCCGGGGCACGGTCGGGATGGCCTCGTCGAGCACCGCAAGGATCGCTGCCGCGGTGCGCAGCGCCGTCTCCGCGTCCTCGTCCCTCGGACCGACCACCATGACGCGGCACTGTGCCGCGAGAGGGCTGCGCAGCATGCGTCGCACATCCGCGACCGTCGCGAGGACGGCCTGAACAGCCACGCCCTGCAACACGAGCAGCGATGCCGTTTCGTCGGCATCGTGCTCGTACCAGTTGACTGTCGCGAAGTCGGGGCGATCCTCCCAGCTGGCGATCGCTCGAAGCCGGCGGGTCAGGTTCTCCTCGATCGACTCCGCCGTCGACACCCCGACCTGCATGCCGGGCGCCGCGGCCCGCACGGCGCGTACGGCAGCCCCCACGTGGCGCGGCTGCAGGGATTCGGCACCGCGCTCATCGCGCGGATGGATATGCGCCGCGAAGGCCCCGGCCTCGCGGCAGGAGAGCGCCGTACGGGCAATCTCGGGCGGGTGGATGGGCAGGGCGCGGTGCTCCCCTGATCTGCGACTGCCGTTGAGGCAGGCCTGGAGCCAATTGCCCGAGGCCTCAGGTCGCATCTCTATCACCTTCTTGTTCGCCTTGGTGACGGGCAGCGCGGAAGTGCGTCTTATGACTGTGAACGGACAAGCGGTGCTCCCCCCTGAGATGGTATGGCCCACCGACGGCTCGCAGGCACGCGGGACTAGCGTGCGGCGATGTCCTGCACCGGCAGGTAGATGGCGCTGGCCAGCGTCGTCAGGATGCGGCTCAGCAGGATGCGGACGTCCTCGGACTGGTCCTCCTGGTCGGGCAACGTAAGAAACTCGCCCTCGCCGAAGCCATGCCGGTCGAAGTGGACGATGCCGCGCACGTTGCCGACCTGAACGGCGCACATGATCTCCTGCGCGCCGGGGTCCTCCGCCTCCAGCACAGCCACGCCGGGCAAGTGCGTCAGGTCGAGGCCGCCTGCGGCGGCGGGCCAGCCATGCTGCGGCGAGACGGCGGCGATGCGCGCCTCAAGTCGGTAGGGCTCGGGCCGGAAAACGACGCACGCGAAATCCCGCGTGCGCTCGAGCACCCACGGATCATCGGGAAACAGGGCGCGTTCCATCCGCTCGAGACCGCGGGCGATCTTCATGAGTTCGTCGATCTGTTCCCGCATGCGCTCTGTGGTGCCCTTGGCGCGCGCCGCCGACTGCCGCGCGCCTCTCTCGCCGAGCAGGTCGTCCGCCTGGCGCAGGAGCGGCCGCGCCGCAGCCGGGTGGTAGGCCCAAAGCAGGAGTTGCGCCCGGTCGAGCAGGGCGATTACGTCGACCATCAGCTCGGGCCCCACGTCGCCATGTCGTACACCACATCGGGCACGAACAGGAAGAAGCGGATCGCGCTCGCCTGACCGGCCCCGGAACTCAGGTTTACCCTGGCCACGACACCGTAGCGCAGCAGTTCGCTCTGACCGGAGCGCAGGCAGTCCCGCCAGTACGCCTTGAGAGGTGCCTCGGCGCTGCGCGGGTACTTCTGGTCGAAGCCGATGCGGGCCCTCACCTCGACTGGCAACGTCGGCGGCAGCGTCTGCGCGTCGATGTCAAACAGCCGCCACAACGCCCGTGGCGCCGCCGAGATGTAGTCCGGGCCGCGTCCCTGCCGTCCATGCAAGCGCACGAACGCAAGCGACTCACCATCCGGCATGGCCGCAAACAGGGCGGGCAACGCCATCGCCTCGCCGATGTGTCCGGTAACCGCGGGAGAAGCCACCTTCTGCCGGCGCTCGTTGTACTGCGCAACCTTGCCCGAGCCGCGGGCAGTCGCGCGCAAAGACCAGAGGGGTCGCCGCCGCGCTCCCGTATACGCGGCGTAGTGGGCACCCGTCGCGAGCACCAGCGACTCGCCGTAGATCTTGCCGTAGGCCTCGATCTGCCAGAGCGAGACGCTGCAAGTTCTCTTGCCGCGCACAACAACCCGGTTGCCGTCGGTCAGCAGGAACGAACAGTCGAACTCCGGCATTACCACGGCTCCCCATCAAACACCCGCTGACAGCCGTTTGATCAGTTTGCCAAGCGCACGCCCGAGTCCTTCATCAGCCGCCAGCGTTCGACGCGAAGCCAGAGTCGGCGACCCGTCAGGTTTTGTCTGTTCCCCCATTATGTTAGGATCCAATCGTGTGGTGATGCTCGAAATGGCCATGGCATCCGACCCGATCCGGGACCTCAGGCGCATCACCAGCGCCTTTTCCGCGATGCAGCGCAAGGCTTTCACATCGCAGGGCCCGAGCGCGGACACGCGGGCGCTCATCCTGACGGAGCTCCTCCCAGCATCAGGGCTCTCCGTAAGCGACCTGGCGAGCCGCATCGGCTCCGACCGGCCCTGGGTCAGTCAGGTCGTCGAGCAGATGCGCAAGGAGGGCCTGCTCGAGCGAACGCAGGACGAGGCGGACCGCAGGAGGGTCCGCATTCGGCTGACGCCGCAGGGCAGACGCCTCGCGGCGGACCTGCGGACAGCCCTCGCGGCCGAGCTCGATCGCCTCTTCGCCGGCATCCCCGCAGCCCAGCGACCAGCCGCACAAGCCTTCCTGCGGGTCCTGGCCGAAGCGTTCGAGCGGGTACGCAACCAGGCGCCCTGATCAGCGCCCCTCCCGCGTCCCCGCCACGATCAGGACGTCGGCGTCGCGCGTCTCGCGCAGGATACGGTCGATCACGGAGCCGTGCAGGATTTCCTGGAGCCTGGTGCGCCGCGTCTCGCCGAGCACGATCTGCGTCGCCTCCACCTCGTTCGCGATGGCGACGAGGCGTTTGGCCACCTCGGCGTCCTCCGCGCGGATGATCTGCGCGCCGAGTTCGGCAGCCAGCCTCAGATTCAGGTCGAGCAACTGCGCCTCTTTGAGCGAAGGGGTGTGTCGAGGCTCGCGCACGGACGCTACCAGGAGGTCTCCCTTGAGGCGCTCGGCCATGCGGTAGCCGCGCCGGATGAGCACCTGGCCGAGCGGCGTCGACGTCACGCAGACGAGGATGCGCTCCTTGGTGGGCCAGGGCGCGGTGATGTGGTGGACACGCCGGTATTCGCCGAGGTCTTCATCCGTCTGGTCCGCAACCGTGCGCAGGACGAGTTCCCGCAAAGCCGTGAGATTGCCGAGCCGGAAGAACTTGTCAAGTGCCTGCTGCGTCTGCTGCGGCGGGTAGACCTTGCCCTGCCTCAACCGCTCGATCAGCGCCTCGGGCGCGAGGTCGATCAGCCGGAGTTCGGTCGCCTCCGCCACGACGGAGTCTGGAACGGTCTCGCGCACGTGGATGCCCGTGACTTGCGCCACGATGTCGTTGAGGCTCTGCAAATGCTGGATGTTCAAGGTCGAGTGGACGTTGATCCCGGCCGCCAGGATTTCCTGCACGTCCTGCCAGCGCTTGCGGTTGCGCATGCCGGGGGCGTTTTGGTGCGCGAGCTCGTCGATCAGAACGACATCGGGCGCGCGCCTCAGGACCGCGTCCAGGTCGAGTTCCTGGCGCACGAGCGATCCGTGGCTGACCGCCAGAGGCGGCAGGACCTCGATGCCTGCGACCTGTGCGGCGGTCTCCGGGCGGCCGTGCGTATCGATGATGGCCGCCACCACGTCGATGCCATGTTCCTTGAGCTCGTGCGCTTCGCTGAGCATGGCGTACGTCTTGCCGACGCCTGCCGCGGCGCCGATGAAGATCTTGTGCCGCGCCCGCCGCAGCCGCTCGATCTGTGCCAGCACCTCCTCCGAGGTGCGCCGGCGGTAATCGCTCATCGTCCCTCGATCTGCCGAACGGCCAGGTTCAACTTCAGGACGTTGACGCGCCACGGTCCATAGAGGCCGAGGAAGGGTCCTTGCGCCTGGTTCAGCACGAGGTTCCTGAGCACTCCCCGGGCGATGCCCGTCTGCCTCGCGATGGCCGGCACCTGCGCGAGCGCCGCCTGCAGGGTGATCTCAGGGTCGAGACCGGAGGCGGAGCTCTCGACCAGGTTGCCCGGCATCGGTCCCGTCACCTGCCCACGCTGGAAAGCCATATTGGTCCTGATCTCCTTCAGCAGGGCAGGGCTCGTCGGCCCGAGGTTCGAGCCTGACGAATTGTCGGCGTTGTAGGGCTCCGGCCTGCCTGTGGCCGCGTTCACCGTCGCGGAGGGGCGGCTGTGGAACAGTCCCGGGACCGAGAACTCCTGCCCGATCAGGCTCGAGCCGACAACCTGCCCCTTCTCTACCATCAGGGAGCCTTGAGCCTGGTATGGAAAGAACTCCTGCCCGATTCCGACCAGCAGCAGCGAATAGCCGAGTCCCAGGATCACGAAGAGCGTCACGGCAAGGCGCAGGTTGCGCCAGAAAGCCAGGGCCATGGGTGACTTCCTCCTCCCGTCAGATCCGTGCGAGACCGAGGGCTGTCAGCGCCAAGTCGATCAGCTTGATGCCTACGAACGGCAGCACGACACCGCCGAGGCCATAGATCAGGATGTTGCGCCGAAGCATCTCTGTTGCGCCCATCGGCCGGTAGCGCACACCCCGCAACGCCAGCGGGATGAGCGCCGGGATGATCAGGGCGTTGAAGATCAGGGCCGAGAGGATGGCGCTCTGCGGCGAGGTCAGGTGCATGACGTTCAACGCCTGCAGCGCGGGCACCGCTGTCACGAACATCGCCGGGATAATCGCGAAATACTTGGCGACGTCGTTTGCGATCGAGAAGGTCGTGATGGCGCCGCGGGTGATGAGGAGCTGCTTGCCGATCGAGACGACCTCGATCAGCTTGGTCGGGTCCGAGTCGAGGTCGACCATGTTGCCGGCTTCCTTGGCTGCGCTTGTGCCAGAGTTCATCGCGAGGCCGACGTCGGCCTGCGCCAGGGCCGGCGCGTCGTTCGTGCCGTCGCCCGTCATCGCGACGAGCCTGCCATCGGCCTGCTCCTCGCGGATGCGGCGCATCTTGTCTTCCGGCTTGGCCTCGGCGATGAAGTCGTCCACGCCCGCCTCCCGCGCGATGGTAGCCGCGGTGAGGGGGTTGTCGCCCGTGACCATGACGGTGTGGATGCCCATGCGGCGCAGCGCGGCGAAGCGGTCCTGCATGCCTGACTTGATGATGTCCTTCAGGTGGATGACGCCGAGCACCTTGCCGTCCTCGACCACGCCGAGTGGCGTGCCACCGGAGCGCGCGATCTGCTCCGTGACGGCGTCCAGTTCCGGCGGAATCGGCGATCCCGATTTCTCTGCTGCGCGGCGGATCACGTCCACTGCGCCCTTCGCGATCTCGCGGCCGCTTGCCAGCAACACGCCCGAGCGCCTGGTCTCTGCCGAGAACACGATCGGGCTGGCGCCGTCCAGTTCCCCCGCCGCGACATGCTGTCCCTCCCGCTCGGCCAGTACGACGATGGACTTGCCTTCAGGCGTCTCGTCGTGCTCCGACGCCAGAAGCGCCGCGTGGACCATATCCTCGTAGGCGACGCCGGGCATCGGCTGGAAGGCGTCGGCCATTCGGTTTCCGAGCGTGATCGTGCCCGTCTTGTCAAGGATCAGCGTGTCCACGTCGCCCGCCGCCTCCACCGCCTTGCCCGACTTCGCGATGATGTTGAACCGGATGACGCGGTCCATGCCGGCGATGCCGATGGCCGAGAGGAGCGCGCCGATCGTGGTCGGGATGAGGCAGACGAGCAGCGCGATCAGTGTCGCCACGGAGAGGCTGGCGTGCAGGTAGCCCGCCATCGGCGGCAAGGTGTCGATGACGAGGAGGAAGATCAGCGTCAGGGCGGCGAGCAGCACTGTGAGGGCCAGTTCGTTCGGGGACTTCTGGCGCTCGGCACCCTCCACCAAGGCGATCATCCGGTCCAGGAACGACTTCCCGGGCTCCTGCTCGACCCGCATCTCGATCCAGTCCGAGAGCACCCGCGTGCCGCCGGTGACCGACGAGAAGTCCCCGCCGGCCTCGCGGATCACCGGCGCGGATTCCCCGGTGATCGCGGACTCGTCGATGGAGGCGACGCCCCGCACGATCTCGCCGTCGGCCGGGATGAGCTCCCCGGCGTCGACGCGGACGAGGTCGCCCTTATGCAGGCGCGACGCTGGCACGTCCCCGAGCTTCGCCCCGCTCTCGTCGATGCGATGCGCAACCGTTTCGGCCTTGGTGCGCCTAAGGCTCTCCGCCTGCGCGCGCCCGCGCCCCTCCGCGAGGGCTTCCGCGAAGTTCGCAAAGAGCAGTGTGACGATGAGGATCACGGTCACCAGGACGTCGTATCCCCTGGCACCCGAATCGGCAGGGCCACCGAAGACACGGGGGTCCAGGCTCATGATGAGCGTCACAAGGGTGCCGATCTCCACGACGAACATCACGGGGTTGCGGTACTGCAGTCTCGGATCGAGCTTGCGGAAACTGTCGATGAACGCCCGACGGAAGACGCCCTGATAGGAGATGCCCCGTACCATGATCAGAACACCCTTCCGGCCAGCATGGCGAGTTGCTCCGCGATCGGTCCGAGCGCAAGCACTGGGAAGAACGTGAGGGCGCCGACGATCAGGACGATGCCGAGATAGATCCAGCCGAACGTCCAGGTGTCGGTACGCAGCGTGCCCGTCGAGGCCGGAACCGTCTTCTTGGCCAACAGCGACCCCGCGATGTAAAGCAGCAGCAGCATCGAAAGGTAACGGCCAAGGAGGATCACGATGCCGGTGCTGATCGCGTAGAACGGCGATGACGCGCCGAGGCCCGCAAAGGCGCTGCCGTTGTTCGCGGCCGAGGAGGCATACGCGTAGACCACTTCCGAGATGCCGTGGAAACCAGGATTGAAGATTCCTGCCCGCCCCGCCGCCGTGCTCAGCGCCAGCGCCGTCGCCGCGAGGATGATGAACGGGTGGACCAGCATCGCAGCCGCTGCGGCCGTCACCTCCCGCACCTCGATCTTCTTGCCAAAGAGCTCCGGCGTCCGCCCGACCATCAGGCCGGTCACGAAGACACTGATGATGAAGAACATCAGGATGTTCAGCAGACCCGCGCCCTTGCCGCCGAAGACGGTGTTGAGCATCATCTCAAAGAGTGGCACCAGCCCGCCGAGAGGCGTCAGGCTGTCATGCATGGTGTTGACTGCGCCTGTGGTATAGGCGGTGGTGAGCGTGGTGAAGAGAGAGCTGCCGCTTATGCCGAAGCGCGTATCCTTCCCTTCCCAGTTCGGGCCGGCCACCCCGAGCAGCCGGTGCACAAGCGGGTTGCCGGCCGCCTCGGCGCTGTAGATCACCAGGAGCAGCACCACCATGAGCGACATGGTGACACCGAAGATGATCCAGGCCTGGCGCCGGTTCTTGATGTAGTGGCCGAAGGTGAAGACGAGCGATGTCGGCAGGAGCGCCATCAGGAACTCCTCGATCAGGTTCGAGAGCGGGCCGGGGTTCTCGAACGGGTGGGCGGAGTTCACGTTGAAGATGCCGCCGCCGTTCGTGCCGAGCTGCTTGATCGCCTCGAAGCCGGCGGCCGGCGCCCGGGCGATGGTCTGCGTAGCGCCCGTGATCGTGTGCGCAATGACTGAGCCCGACAGGGTGTCGGGCACGCCAGTCGCGATCAGGGCGATCGCCGCGATGAAGGCGATCGGCAGGAAGATGCGCGTCAGGGCCCGCACGAGGTCGCGATAGTAGTTGCCGAGGTCCCTACGCCCCGCCACGAAGCCGCGCACGAAGGCGATCGCCACGACGAGCCCGGCGGCGGGCGTCGCGAACTGCAGAAACTGGAGCGCGAACTCGCTCAGGTTGCTGAGCGTCTGCTCGGGCGAGTACACCTGCCAGTTGGTGTTCGTGACAAAGCTCGCGACGGTGTTGAAGATGGTCGTCGGCGCGACCGGACCCAGGCGCGCCGGATTGAAGGGCAGGTCCTGCTGGAACATCAAGATGAGGTAGACGACGACGGCCATCGCGAGGTTCGAGAGCAGGAAGGCTATGGCGTACGATCGCCAGTCCATGCCCTGGCTCTCGTCGATGCCGGCGAGGCGGAAGATGCCGCGCTCGAGAGGGCCCATGACCCTGTCGAGGAGGGACCTGTCGCCCTCGAACACGTTGTACATGTAGCGACCCACCGGCACCGCCGCGAGGGTGACGACGACCAGGAGGAGGGCGTCGCCGAGGAGCCCTTGCCAAGTCACAGCCGTGCTCCCCCTTTCAGAACCTTTCCGGATGCAGCATGGCGTAGGCGAGATAGGCCATCAGCAGGACCGACACCGCCAAGAGCAACAGGGATGCCATCACTTGCGGGCACCTCCCCGCGGTCTGATGGCCACGATCAGGACGGCGAAGAAGAGTGCGATGCCAAGCAGTCCGAGTACGTTCGCCATCATCTCGCCTCCGTGCCACTAGTCTCCCAACGCTGGGGCAAAAGCAAAAGCCGATGCCAGGGTGCCTAAGCGCCCCGACGTCGGCCAACTTTCCGGCTGACCACCGCTGTGCGGCTGTCCTCCGGCTAATCGCTCCTGCGCCGAAGTTCCCGTTCCAGGTTGCGGTCGAGCACGTAGATCTCGATCCGTTCCCCCGTCCGGGTCGAGATGTCCGAGTGGCTCGATACCACCCGGCACCCCGTTTCACGAGCCACGATGTCCTGCAGTTCCTCACTGGAGCCTTCGCGAAGGACGACGCGCATCTCCTTGATCAGCTTGCGTCCCTCGAACTGCTGCGCGAGGTGCTGCTCCATGCGGGACAGGCTGCCCTTGAAACGGACGATGACCATGTCTTCCAGGATGTAGGTCCTGCCCTCAGTCGGGCCGTGTCCGGTGAGGCCCGCCTGGTAGTGGATCATGGCGCCGGTGATGGCGCTTTCGATCTGCCCCTTGCGGCCTCCCTGCGGCCCGGCGGTTTCTACTCCCACACCGCAGCACATCCCCCCTGGGCCTGCGAGGTTAGCTGACGGGCTCGGTGGGAGGTTCCCGGCCGCCTGCGCGGCTTCGCCCCTTTGCTCTGGTTCCCCCGCCCCGGTACATTCCGGGTTCGGCCAAACTGACTATGTCACTATAGAATGCTCCATCCTCGACGTAAAGCGGCGCTCACCTCGCCTTGCAAGCAAACGAACACGAATGCGCGGATGGCAGTGCTTAGGCGCGTCCACGCGCACGCAGGCGTATTGCCGTGCGCAAAGGCAGGGTCGTCGGGCGGACGCGGCAGCGAGCGCATCGCGCGGACCGTCGATGCTCTGACCGCATAGGTTGTCGGGTGGACGCCGCCTCACGCGCGCAGAGGGCGGCGGACCGCAGGCAAGCGAAAGCGAGGTCGTGAGCGTGATCGTGGAATCGGAACGCCTCAACGAACTGGGCAACCTGTGGGAGCAGCTTGAGCCGCCCGAGATCGTCGCCGCCGCGCTCGATCTGTTCGGAGAGCGCATCACGATAGCATCATCCTTTGGCCTCGAAGACGTCGCCCTCATCCACATGGCGACGCAAGTGTCGCCTGGCCCTGTCGATGTCTTCTGCCTCGACACCGGCGTGCTGTTCGCGGAGACCTACGCGCTGCTCGAGCAGTTCAGCGGGAGCTATCCGATCCGCCTGCGCCGCATGGTGCCAGAGCTGTCGCTGGACGCCCAGGCGGAGCGCTACGGTGCACAACTCTGGACGCGCGATCCGGACCTCTGCTGCAAGCTGCGCAAGGTGGAGCCGCTGCAGCGGGCCCTCAAGGGCTACGACGCTTGGGTGACGGGTCTGCGCCGCGCACAGGGACCGACGCGCCAGGGCGCCAAAGCGATCGAGCGCGACGCAAAGCATGATCTGTACAAGGTAAACCCCTTGGTGCGCTGGTCCGACGAGGAGCTTTGGGCCTACGTGAGGAGCGAGAAAGTCCCCTACAACCCGCTGCACGAGCAGGGCTATCCCAGCATCGGCTGCAGGCCCTGCACGCGCGCCGTCGCCCCCGGCGAGGACCCGCGCGCAGGGCGCTGGGCAGGCTTTGGCAAGACCGAGTGCGGGCTGCACCTGTGAGCGCTGAAACGACGCGGCGGGCTTCAACCTCCCTCGCGCTGCGGCTCGACGACTTGCAGGCCGCCGACGCCATGCTCCTGGCTGCGGGCGCGTACTGGCCACTCGACGGATTCATGGGCGAGCGGGACTATCGCGGCGTCCTGCGGGACCTTCGCCTGGACGGTGGACAGATCTTTCCCCTGCCGATCGTGCTGCCGGTGCCCGACGACTTCGCGGCTCGCCCCGGCGACGCCCTGACGCTGCACACCCCGGACGGCGGCGAACTACTCATGGAGGTTCAGGAGCGATTCCGCCGCCAGAGGCAGTGGGAGGCGTTCGCAGTCTACCGCACCGGCGACGCGGGCCACCCCGGTGTCGAGCGGCTGCTGCGCGAGGAGGAGCAGTGCCTTGCCGGCCCTATCCACGTCGTCAGCTACGGCAAGACCGCTTTTCCGGAGCCATGGACGCCGGAGGAGACGCGCAGGCTGATCGCCGAGCGCGGTTGGCGCAAGATCGTGGCGTTCCAGACCCGCAATCCGCTGCACCGTGCCCACGAACATCTCCTGCGCCTGGCGCTCGAGCGGGTCGACGGTCTGCTCCTGCATCCGCTGGTCGGCCCAACCAAGCACGACGACGTCCCGGCGCCGGTCCGCATGGCATGCTACCGCCTCACCCTGACCGCCTTCTTCCCACCCGAGCGCGTCCTGCTGGGCGTGCTGCCCGCCGCCATGCGCTACGCCGGCCCCAGGGAGGCGCTTTTCCACGCGCTCGTGCGCCGCAACTACGGCGCCACCCACTTCGTCGTCGGGCGCGACGCGGCGGGCGTCGGCGATCTCTACCACCCCGACGAGTCCCGCGAACTCGTCGAGCGCTACGCCGAGGAACTCGGCATCGCCCCCATCGGCTTCGCGCCTGTCGGCTACTGCCCGCGCTGCGACGGGTTCGTCTCGAGCCGCACCTGCCCGCACCGCCAGCAGTGGATCGAGCTCTCGGGCACCGCCCTGCGGGCCATGCTCAAGCGTGGCGAAGATCCGCCCAAGGAGCTCGTGCGACCCGAGATCGCAGCCGTTCTCCGCCGGCACTTCCGTTCGGACGGCTGACGGCGCTGCACGGATGTGCTTAGCTGGAACAGCAGACCCGCGAACCAGCAGAGGAGCATATTCGTGCCGCGCACCGTCCCAGGCTGGTTCCCGCCGCTCGCCCTCTTCACCCGCGCATTCGGCCAGATCATCATCATCAGCTACGTCCCTCTGAGCCTGGCGCGTTCCGGGAGCCACTTCTACCTCGGTTTCGGGCTCATCTACGCGCTGCCGTTCGTGATGCAGCTGATCTTCGCACCACTTTGGGGGCATCTCCTCGACCGGAGCGGCAATGTCGGACTGGTCGCGGCCATCGGCTTCGCGGGCTACGCACTGATGGAGCTCGGCACAGCCCTGGCCCCGGGCATCGGCGTCATTCTGCTGGCACTGGCGATGGGCGGCGCCTTGGGCGCCGCCCTGTCCCCTTCAGCCAAGGGGTACGCGCTCGGCATGCCGGACGGGCAGGGCCGCCTGTCGCGTGCCCTGCAGGGCGAAGCGGGAGGCTGGCTCGCAGGGGCGATCATCCCGGCCGTAACGGACTACCTCGGCATGAACCTGTTCGGACTGCTGGCCCTGGTCGGGTCGGCAACCTTCATTCTGGCAGGCATGAGCCTGGCAGGCTCGCGCCCGCTTGGTCCGTCGTCACGTCCAGCCGCCGTAGCGCAGTCGGCTGTCCGCGGTCTCAGGCGCGATGCGTGGCTCTCCCTGCTCGGCGTCCTGCTGCAGTTCCTCACGGGCGAGCTGTTCTTCTCCTTCTACGGCGTCTATCTCACGACGTTCCTCGGCGGTCCGCTCTGGCTCTACAGCCTGACGCTGGCAGGCACCACCGCGATCGGCCTGTGGCTCTACACACCTGCCCTGCGCCTGACGCGCGCTCTGGGACCCGAGCTCGTGCTGCTCGGCACCTCGGCCTGGTACCTCGTCAGTTATCTGGCTCTCTACCTCGCGCCCAGCGTCCCACTCGCGGCCGTCGTCTTCACGGTGCCCGCGTTCAGCTTCCTGCGCATCGCGGCGAGCCTCGCGTTCACCGCCGCCGCGCCGGACCGCGGCGGCGCCGCGATGGGCGCGTTCGACGCGACTGAAGGGCTCGCGTGCTCGCTGGGCGGTCCGATCTCGGGCGCCTTCATCGGCGCGCTCGGTCTCGTCGCCCTACCGCTCATGCCCCTCGCAGTAGCCGTGCTCGCTCCCTGGCCGCTCGTCATGGCCCGGCGCAGGCTGCAGGCGACGGGTGTGGCCAGCGACTGACCTCGTTCACCGGTCGCATACGTCCTTCAGTCAGCGGCCGATGCCGCGCCGGCGAGGTGCGGCAGCTCCTGCAGCGACACGCCAGCCAAGCTCGCCTGCACGCGCGTGCCCTGAGGGAAGGTCATCCGCGCCGTCACGGGGTTCGGCACCGCAAGGCAAGGTATCGATGCAGCCATGGCGGCCAGCACGCCGTTCGGCGAATCCTCGATCGCGATGGCCTCGGCCGGCGAGACCCCCAGCCGCTCGAGCGCGAGCAGGTAGGTGGCCGGATCGGGCTTGCCGCGCCCTGTCTCGTCGTAGCTGGCGATCGTCTGGAACAGATCGAGGAGGCCGAGGCGCGCGAGGTGCCCCTCGATCCAAGCCCGGGGCGAGCTCGACACGACAGCGAGGCCAACGCCCGCCGCAGCTGCCTCGTGAAGCAGCTTCACGACACCCTCGCGCGGCGAAAGGCTCTCGACGATCGCCTGGTCCCTGCGCCGGCGCTCAAGGCGGATCTCCTCGCGCGGCAGGGGGCCGCCGATCAGGTGCTCGAGGTAGGCGAGCAGGTCGAAGGTGTGGCCGGCCGATCCCACGATCAAGGACCACTCCTTGATCGGCAGTTCCTGTCCGTACCGCCTGTAGACCTCCTGCCATGTCGCGAACTCGGCGCTCTCGGTGTCGAGGATTGTGCCGTCGAAATCGAAGATGAGCGCCCTGATCACTGCCCCACCCGCCCCATACGCGCCTGCATGCGGCGCCAGGGCAGCGCGAGCGCCAGGCTCGCAAGCACGAACAGGCTGTCGCGTACGAAGTCCCAGGGACCAATGCCGTTCTGGATGCCGCCGAAGCACCCGCAACCGTACTTGCCGAAGCCGTTCGACTTCTCGTAGACCAGGAACGCCAGGAGCCCCGCGAAGACGATGAGGTTCAAAAGCGCGACGGGTCGCAAGAACCTGCAGGCGAGCCCAGCCGCGAAACAGATGACGAAGAGCGCGATCTCGCCAGCCGGTACGCTCCAGAGCGGCAGCCAGACGGGAAGGTGCAACGCTGACGCCTCGAGTGAGAAGAGCTGGCCGGCCCTCAGCTTGCTCACAACAGCGAGCAGCCAGATCGCACCGAGCACCAGAAGACCGAGACGTCGCCAGAGATGCTCGCTCGTGGACAATTCCGAACCTCCTTCGGTCAGTGGTCGTACGCCTGTTGCCAAAAGGCGAACTCGTGCCGGGTGCCCTGCCTGAAGATTCGGGCGAACTCCCCGGCCCGCTCGGGTGAGCGCCGCAGGGCGGCCGCCGCCAACGCCTGCAGTTCAGCTACCGCTTCGCCGTACACATCGCCCGCATAGGTTGCGATCCACGCCTCGTAAGTCGGGTCGGGTGACTTGCCCTGAGCTGCCAGAGCGTGGCCCACCTCGCGGTAGATCCAGTAGCACGGCAGAACGGCGATCACGCCTGCGGCGAAATCGCCGTGGGCGGTGTGGTGCAGGAGAAAATCGACGTACCTGTCGGTCTCTTCGCCGCGTGCAGTCGCGGCAAGACTCGCGGCATCGCCGCCGAGCATCGCCGTGAGATCCGCGTGCAATGCCTCCTCCACCTCGAACACCGTACCCACGTGACGCCACAGCGTACGCAGAGCCGCTGCGTCCGGCGCCTTCGCCGCAAGGTGCAGCAGGGCGCGCGCGAACTCCTCGAGATAGCGGTAGTCCTGGCCGAGAAAGTAGCGGAACGTCGCGTGATCCAGCGTACCGCCTTGCAGACCTTGGAGGAAGGGGTGATGCAGGATCTCGGACCAGACGTCGTCAATCGAGGCCCAAAGTTGGCGAAGCTCGCGATCCTGCGTCTTTGGCACGGTCACTCCTCCTGCCAAGGGACCTGGCCGGCATGATGGTCGAGCGGCCCATGCCCGCCGCCAAGGCCCGGCGCAAGCCGGATGGCGGCCTGCACGAAGGCGATGCCGCGCCTCACGGCGCTTCGCAACTCCATACCCTCGCCAAGTCCAGTCGCGATCGCCGCGGACAGCGTGCAGCCGGTGCCATGCGTATGCCTCGTCACGATGCGGCGCGACGTGAAGCGATAAAAGCGCTCTCCGTCGAAGAGCAGGTCCTCGATCTCCTCACCCTGTCCGTGGCCGCCCTTGATCAGGGCGGCACCGGCACCCATGTCCACAATCTCGCGCGCCGCACGTTCGCGCTCCTGCGCCGTCTCGACCCGGTGCCCGACCAAGGCCTCCGCCTCGGGCAGGTTCGGCGTAACCAAAGTCGCGAGAGGCAGGATCAGGCGCCGAAGGGCCTCTTCGGCCTCTGGAGCGAGCAGCCTGTCACCGCCTTTCGCGCGCATGACCGGGTCGACGACGAGGCGCAGGCCCATCTGAGCCCCAAGTCCCGCCGCCGCGGCCTCAACCGCCTGCGGACCTCCGAGCATGCCGCACTTGGCGGCGTCGATCCCGATGTCCATGCGGCAGGAGTTGATCTGCTCCTCGATCGCCTCAGGCGGCAGGGCCCAGATGCCCTGCACACCGAGCGTGTTCTGCGCCGTCACCGCCGTGACGGCCGCCATCGCATAGCCACCGAGCCGTTCGATCGTCTTGATGTCGGCCTCGATGCCCGCGCCGCCACCGCTGTCGGAACCGGCGACGGTCAGGATGCGCGCAGGTTTCATAGCCCTTGTTCGAGAGCCCTGCCGTAAGCGGCCCAGAACGGGTCGACGCCGGGGTGGACGAGTTCCGAGTCGCCTGCGGACGTCGTGCGGATCATGCCCTGCGCCTCCGGCAGGATCTCGCCGATCGGCTCCGCCAGGATGCCTTCCGCCGCGAGGGCCCTGCGGACCCCCTCGAGGTGCTCTGGCCGCGCCGTGAGCAACAGCGTACCTTCCGAAATCGCCGCGAGCGGGTCGATGCCGAGGTAGGAGCAGAGCGCGGCCGTCTCCTCGCGCACGGGCACCTTGCGGGTATCCAGGCGCACGCCGACGTGCGACGCCTGCGCGATCTCGAACACGCCGCCCAGAACGCCGCACTCCGTCGCATCATGCATCGCGGTGACGCCGCGCTCGCGCACGCCGTAAGCCGCGGCGGCCATAGCGTCGCGCACGACGCTCATCTGATAGAAGAGATCCTGCGCCGCCTGCGCGTGCTGCTTGCCGATGCGCTCCGCGAGCTGGTCCGGGAAGGTGACGCCGAAGAGTCCGGTCGCCTCGATGGCGGCGCCCTTGGTGCAGAGCAGCACGTCACCCGGCCTGGCCATCTCCGGTGTCACGTACTTGTCCTCGTCGCCGACCGCGATCACCGTCGCCCCGCCCACCATCGGGTAGGCGCAGCCCTCGTAGCGCGCCGTGTGCCCCGAGATCACCGCCATGCCGAGTTCCGCGCTGGTACGGTGCATGCCATCCCAGAGCGCCGTCAGTTCCGCTTCGGTGATCTGGAGCGGCAGGTTCAGATCGATTGCCAGGTACGCCGGCGGCAAGCCGGAGGTGGCCACATCGGAGGCAAGGATGTGGATCGCGAACCAGGCGGCCCGCTCCATGCCGTACTGGGGCACCACGAAGACCGGGTCGCACGTGGTGACCATGACGCGCCCCGGAGCAGTGCGCACCACAGCGATGTCGACGCCAGAACGCGGGCCGACGAGCACTTCCTTGCGCTGTGTGCCGAGGCGCGGGTAGATAAGGTCCTGAAAGATCTCGGGCGAAATTTTGCCGACGGCAGGAAGCTCGGGCATTGTCATTCCTCCTGGAACAAATCGAGTAGGATCGGGGTCCTTGCGCCGTGCTCTCACGTCAGCATGGGGCCCTTTGCGGGCGCTCGGCTGACTCCGGGTCCACCCCCGTCCCACCGGCCACGGTCGCCAGGTGGCTGACGTCATGGGGAGATCTGTCCGGTATGCCAGCCGACCTTTCGCCCGCAGCCCCGCCGGTTGCGCCGCCATGGTCCAATGCCTGTAGCGGGTTTTCCTTGGCTTGCAGGCATGCCCGGACCATGTGGCCCCGGATGCGCTGGTGCACGCAGGGCGGGAGTTTGCCGCCGGTTCCCCTCGGACCCCGCCTTGCGGCGGCTGCCCATGCCCTTGGCTTAGGGTTGGGGCAGCCAACTCCCGAAGCGGACGTTTTCCGCCAAGTCGGCGCCCATGCGCGCGCGCAGTCAAAACCGCCACCCCGCAGGGTGGCGGCCAGTACGGCTGCCGCTTCCCTACGCTGGTATCACCCAGTTCAGGTTCGAAGGGTCGGCAGCGCAGTGCTGCCTCTCAGCCTCCCCGAGGCTCCCCTAGCGGTCCTGCGTACATGCTAGCATTGATCGGCTTCCGGTGCACCACCTCGGCGCGATCAGTAGCCTACGACTTGATAGCCTTCCTCGGTCAGCTGCACGAGCACATCACCTGCTCCTTGCAGGTCGACGCCGTAAGCCTTGAGGCGCTCGGTCGCGCCGAGCTGCTGCGCGTTGAACTGGCAGGCGAGGATCGGCACGCCCTGGCCCTTCAAGGACTCGATGGCCTCGCGCAGTTCCCCTGTCGCCTCGTCCAGCAGCTGCACGCCGGGTCCGAAGAAGACAACCTTCGTCTCCGCCCTGCCGTTCTGCTTGAGGCGCGCCGCGATACGCACACCCGCGAGCGCCTTGCCCTCCTGTCCCGGGCCAGCCGTGATCCAGCTCGCGATCTTCGTCATCCGCCATTCCCCCTCAACTACGTGGTGCCCTATATCAGCGCGTGTAGACGGAGGGCAGTTCGCGAACGCGTACCTCCCTGACCATCAGCACGCCATGACGCAGAATCTTGAGCTCGAGCTCGTCCCCGACGGACGTCCCGCGCACGACGCGACGCAGGGCGGCCAGGGATGGCGTCTGCACGCCGCCAGCGGCCGTGATCACGTCGAACTCCTTGAGCCCGCCGGCGTCCGCCGGCCCGCCCTCCTCAACGGCCACCGCCACCACGCCGCGTTCTGCGGGCAGGTCAAGCATCCGGGCGATCTCCGGCGTAACGACTTCCGTCGCCCCGCGAATGCCGATCCAGGGATGCTGCGCCCGACCGAGCCGCCTGAACTGACCCAGGGCCAGTTCCACCTGCCACGCCGGGATGGCGAAGCCGAGGTTCTGCCCGGCCGCCACGATCATGGTGGGGATGCCAACCAGCCTGCCTTCGAGGTCGGCAAGGGCGCCGCCCGAGTTGCCGGGATTGATGGCCGCGTCGGTCTGTACAAGTCCATCCAAGGGCCCGACCATGCGCTCGACAGCCGAGACGACGCCGAGCGTGACGGTCCAGTCGAAACCAAACGGGTTTCCTACGGCAAGCACGATCTCGCCTGGACGCAGGTCCTCACCAGTCGCGAGGGCAAGGTCGCGTTGCTGCGGCGGCCGCGTGCGCACGAGCGCGAGGTCGTAGAGGCGGTCGTAGGCGATCACCTCCCCGCCGCGCGTCACCCCATCGTGGAATGTGATGGCAACCGCGTCGCGGTTGTGCACCACATGGGCATTTGTCACAACCTCGCCACGGCCGGCGTCCACGAGGACGCCCGATCCCATGCCACCGCCGCCTTGTCCCTCGGCTTCGACCCGCACCACGGCGGGCCCGACCTTGGCCGCGGCCTCCTGGATTTCGCGTGACACCGTACGCCCAACGCTAAGTTGCATGAGGTTCCCTCCACAGGTCGGCGCCAGCGGACGCCACTTACCTTGCGTAAGTTCCTGAAGGCAACGGTAGGTAATATACTTACCGTTGTCAAGGGTGTGTGCTACAATGCGGCGCAGAGGCGATAAGGACATGGGCTACGACCGGATGTGCCCGCGCTACGAGCGTGCCGCGCTTCTACTCGGCAAGAAGTGGAGCGGCCTCATCCTGCGCGTACTCATGGGCGGGCCCCGCCGCTTCCACGAGTTCCGCGACCAAGTACCCGAGCTCTCGGAACGCCTGTTGTCCGAGCGGTTGCGCGAATTCGAGGATGAGGGACTCGTGCACCGCGAGGTACAGGCCTGCCGACCCGTGCTCATTTTGTATGAACTCACGGACAAGGGGCGCGAGCTCGAAATGGTGGTTCAGTCGATTCAGACATGGGCGGACAAGTGGATCGAGTCTGCCACGACCGAAGGCTCCCGCGGTCAGTAGAAATTTGCGCCCTGCCTGCAAACGATGCTAGAATATTTGTGCGATTGCGCCCGTAGCTCAGTGGATAGAGCGCTTGCCTCCGGAGCAAGAGGCCGCAGGTTCGAATCCTGCCGGGCGCGCCAAGTTTGAAGCCCCGAAACCCGCTCCAGGAGCGGATTACAGAGACCGAGGCACTCTCGATGGAGTGCCTCGGTCTCTGCTCT
>JAJZQO010000115.1 GCA_021847575.1 Bacillota bacterium
GAACAGCCTTTCGGCTCGACGTGCTTGTTCCTCAGGTTCGCCAAGCAGCAACCGCAACACGACGTTCGCGTCTACATAGGCTATCTCACTCATGCGATGGCTGCCCGTATTTCGCGGCGAGATGGTCTTGGTAGTCCTTGCGAGCAGCGACTGTGTCGATCGGGCGTGCGGACCGCAACGCTCCTAGCAATTCGGAGGCGGTCTTGGTCTTAATAGGCAAGAGAACTAGCTTACCGTTTTCGAGGATGAAGGTCACTTTGTCCCCAGGCACGATGCGAAGCTCATCGCGCAACTCCTTGGGGAGGACCACTTGCCCTTTTGGGCCGACACGAGACATAGATGCCACGAATGTCACCTCAGTGCCATAGTAACACACATCGCACTAGGTTATACGTGTGTGCTGTGGTAAGATCATCGCTCCAGGGCACCACACAGTTTTGACGGTACGGGAACAGGATGTAGACAGGTTCACGGACCTCTATCAGAGTTTGGCAACATCCTTGGCAGGCTAACGACGAAAGACGCAGTACGAGGCCGTGAGTGACATGGTCGGGAACCGCATCGCAACGCCTTTTTCGGAACGTGGCAGGACCGCACAGGAAGACGAAACCTTTCCTACGAATCAAGAGGTCGCAGGTTCGAATCCTTGCGGGCGCGCCAAAATTTCAGCCTACAGAGCGGATATCAAGCCTCACCCCCCGGGGGTATCCGGGGGTTGAGGTGGTTTTGTTGGCGGTTTGTCGCCCGGCCGTCAAGGCGCATCGGTCTCACCACATCCGGGCGCCTTAACCACATCGTCATGACTGTGCTGCGCTCTAAGTCGTCCGGTGGTAGCCCAAGGGCGGCTACGTCCACTGCGTCACGCGCGACTCGGTTGGCCTTGCGCATACCGTGTGCGTTCCCGTGTCGCCACCCGAGTTCGAAGCTACAGCCGCCCCGGCCGCACCCGCAAGGATGAGCAGCCCAGGGTGGAGCGCAACTTCCGTCTGGTGATCAGGCCCGGAAAGTAGAGGGAGGACGCGATTGCGCTCCTGCGCGCACGTCTCTCCACCTGCGTCCTCATCTCGAACGATCGCAAGCGCACGATGCTCGAACTGCTACGCCAATACAAAGAGCAGATGTGGTGGAGCGGGGGTTTCGCTTCATCAAGGAGCCTCTGCACATCGGCCCCGTGTTCCTCAAGCGGCCCGACCGCATCGAGGCCCTCGCGGTGCGTTCACCAGCGTTCGGACCAGCAGCACTGCTTTGCCTTGCGTCCGCTGCCGCATGGGCACGGGTCGTTGCGTCCGATGCCGCGCCACCGTGCCTCGGAGTCTGCGCGTAGCTGGGCGACGATGGCGTCGGGGCGCAATCCGCGGCGGCTCAGCCGTACGACCTCGTGGAGTGGCTGCTCGGCGTGGGCGAAGAACTGCCGCAGGCCGTCGCAGAGGTAGTAAAGGCCAGCCTCGCCCGGTTCAGCGGCGGCAAAGCGGTCCTTGGGGCATCCCCCGTTGCAGACCGCAAGCCAGGGGCAGGAGCGACATTGCGCGGGGAGGAGGTCTCTCTTGTCACTCCCGAAGCGGAGTTGTGCCGGCCCATCGACCAATGTGCTGAGGGACGCGGACGCGATGTCCCCGATGCGGTAGCCGGGCTCCACGAAATGGTCACACGCGTAGACGCTGCCGTCATGCTCGACGACGGGCACGCGGCCGCACGTGGAGGCCATCCAGCAGAGGCTGGCGGTCCCCCCTGCCCACACCCGCGCCACCTCCGAGAACATCTGCACCTGCACTCGCCCAAGATCGTGGTGCAGCCATTCGTCGAACACGGCCGTTAGGAACTGTCCGTATCCGGTGGGTGTGACGGAGTCTTCAGTGACTGCGCCCTCCTGGCGGCGGACGATGGGGATGAACTGCATCCAGCCAGTGCCCAGGTCCCGCAACCCGCGGTATACGGCGAGGGGTTCGCGCGCAGCGTCGGACGTCACCGTGCAGAGCAGGTCGGGCTGGATGCCGTGGGCCTGCAGCCGGCGGACGGCTGCGACGGTCCGCTCGTACGTACCGTCACCGCTGCGGTCCCGACGGTACGTGTCGTGCAGCCACTTCGCCCCGTCCACGCTGATGCCCACGTCGAAATGCTCAGCCGCCAGAAACGCGCACCAGGCATCGTCCAGGACGATACCGTTGGTCTGCAGGTTGTTCCACACTGTCCAGCCTTCGGGAAGATATTCCTTCTGCAGCTGCACGGCCAGGCGGTAGAAGTCCAGTCCGGCCAGCGTCGGCTCCCCGCCGTGCCAAGTGAATTGCACGATCGGCCCAGGGCTGGCCGCGATGAACTGGCGGATGTAGAGGTCCAGCACGTTTTGAGACATGCGGAACCGATGGGGCCGCTCGTAGAGGCGCTCTTTGCCCACGTAGTAGCAGTAGCTGCAGTTCAGGTTGCACAGCGGACCGACGGGCTTGGCCATGACGACGAACGGTTCTCGGGCCGCCGGACCGAGAGGGAGATCGTCCTGCATGTCAACCCACTTCCCGCCTTCGGTTGGTGCGAGGTGTGCCCCTGCCGCACGGCTGCCGTCCGTGCTGGCGGAGGCGACCGTCGACAGCGCGTCCAAGTAGCGCGGCAGAGGCGCATGCGCCTCTGCCGGCGAGGACCCTGTGCGCGTTCTCCCGATGCCTCAAGTCACTTTTCTTAGGTGCGCAGATGCTCGTCAACGAAATCGAAGATCTTGTTCCAGGCGTCCATTGCCTGTTTGGGTCGATACATCTCGGTATGATAGTAGAAGAAGCCGTGGCCAGCGCCGTCATAGCGGTGGAATGCGTACTCTTTACCGTGCTTTTTGAGTTCGTCTTCCTGAATGTTCACCTGCTCAGGGGTTGGGTACTTGTCGTCGTTGCCGAAGATCCCCAGCAGTGGGCAACCGAGCTGGTCCGTATACGTGATCGGCGCGACGGGCTGTGCAGGCGTCAGATCTTCCGTGGAAGCGACCACGCGTCCGCCCCAGCAATCCACAGCCGCCGCAAAGCCATCGACCTGGCATGCCGCAAGGAAGGCATGGCGCCCGCCCGAGCACATACCCATGACGCCCACCTTGCCGCTCGAATACGGCAGGGAGGTCAGGTAGCGCAGAGATCCCTCGGCATCTCCCATCACGCTGGCGTCAGGCAGGCCGCCCGCGGCGCGCGCCTTCGCGGCGATCTCATCGGGCGTGCCGTGCCCGAACCGGCAGTAGATGTCGGGACACACGACGGCATAGCCGTGCTGTGAGAAGCGCCGAGCGGTTTCACGGCTGAACTCGTCCCATCCCGGCATGTGTGGGATCAGGACGATCCCGGGAAACGGCCCCTCGCCGAGCGGACGGGACAGGTAGGCGTGGATGCGGTCGCCGTTGTGCCCAGTGAGCGTGATCGTCTCGGCCAGCATTCCCTCGTATGCATCGGTCCTCAGTTGATTCCACACGCCAATGCCCCCTTGCGCCTGCGATGCATTGCCACGCGGCGCGGCTACCAAAGGTTCAAAAGCAGCAGGTTGCAGAAACCTCAAAGACCCCGCCGTCGCGGCCGACTAGACGATCCCTGGTGGAATTCCCCACTAGCCGACCTTCCTCCTGCCCGGACCCGGGCCCGGCGTCGCCGCGGCGCCCGGCTCCCGTCATGCCTCCGTGGGACCACGCGCCTTGGCGCAGGGACAGGGGACGAGCCTGTATCCATGGCGCGGGCACGGAGGAAATTGTCGGCATTTAAAAGAACGGAAGCAATGTACGCGCCCGAGCCCATGACCATCCGGTGACGAACAGGGAGGGCTGTCTCGTGCTGCAAGGCACGCAACACGTTCCTCTGCATCGAGCCAAGCTGACGATGCCGCAAACCCTGTTCAGCCTGGTGCCGAGGCAGCGCCTCGACGCCAAGCTCGATGCCGCCCTTGCGGGCAAGCTCACATTGGTGACGGCCCCTGCCGGCTTTGGCAAGACGACAGCTGTGGCGCAGTGGCTGCGCCGGCGACACCTGAGGTACGCGTGGGTGTCTCTCGACGAAGGCGACAACGATCCGATGCGCTTCTGGACCTACCTGATCGGAGCCCTGGAGACGCTTCCACACGAGCTGGGCGGCGCGGTGCGCGCGATACTGCGCTCTTCCGCCCCGCCCTGGGAGGCCCTGATCTCCTCCCTCATCGACGCCTTGGACGACGTGCCGTTCGATTTTGCATTGGTCCTCGACGACTTCCATGTTGTGGATGACCCGCTTGTGCACGAGACGTTCGCCTTCCTGATGCGCTACGCGCCAAGCTGCATGCATGTCGTCATTCTGAGCCGCTCCCTGGTGGCGCTCCCGTTCAGCCGTCTCAGGCTCTCGGGACAGCTGACGGAACTGACGGCCGCGGACCTCACGTTCAGCCGGGCCGAAGCCAAGCAGTTCTACGAGCAGAGGGAACTCCGTGTGACCGATGACGACGTGGCCAAGCTCGT
>JAJZQO010000034.1 GCA_021847575.1 Bacillota bacterium
TACGCTTACTCGCCAGCCTCGCGACTGCCGAGCCAAGGCTCGTTTCCCCGTGGGTGGCTAGCCCTTTCGGGGGCGGGAATCTCACCCGCTCAAGATGGCCGGCTTACCCGGCGCACGTGAATGTGGGTTACACTACCTGTTATTGCGGTCCTGGCTCGCTCTCTGCCGCCTCCGGTTCGGCGCCAGGTTCTTTGGCGAGGGAGCGCTGCAGCCCCGGCACGACGCAGAGCAGACCGCACCCCAAGATGAGGAAGACGAAGTCCATCCGGCCGGTTCCGAGCAGTCCGAGCGCCGGGAACAGCGCGATGGTCAGCCCCATCTGGACGGTGTCGACTGCGGACAGCGCAGTCGCGCGGAGTTCCGCGGGCGCCCGGCGCACGAGCTCCGCGCTGGTGAGTACGCTCGCCGCGCCACTCCCCGCCCTGCCCACGCAAAGCCCTGGGATGCCAAACGGCAGCGCGGCTCTTCCTGGCGCGGCGCGGAGCAACGCGGAGAGTGGATAGCCCCAGAGCAGGAGGCGCAAAAGACCTCGCTGCCGATGCTGGGGCACCCGCCCGACGGCCCAGGTGGTCAGCCAGGCGAGGGCCGAGGCGACCCCGAGCAGGACCGACGTCAGTGCTGGCGTCAGGCCGTGGCCGCGAAAGAGCGCTTGCGTGTACTCCGTGCCAACGGACGTCAGGGCCCAGAGCGGCGCGACCAGCAGGCCGAAGCGCCAATACCGGCGACTGGTCTTCCAGAACGTGCGGAGGGTGGCCCATGGCGGCTGCGCCGTCCTGCTACCCCCCGCCATGGCGACCGGCGGCAGACGGGGCAGGGTGAGCGCGACGAGGGCCGCGAGCAGTCCGCCGAGGGCGTCCAGGACGTAGAGCAGGGTGAACGAAACATCAGCGATCAGGCCACCGCCCAGCCCGGCAGCGAGAGCCGCGGCCTGCTGCATCGCGAAGTAGCCGGCGAGGCGCTTGGAGAACGCGTTCTCGTCCGAACTGCCAGTGCGTTCGGTGAGCCTTCGCAGGTACGCCACGTCCACTCCGGACGGCAGCGTCAGCGCGAGCGACGTAAACACGGAGCCCAACGCGACATAACCGAAGCCTCGTCCAGCTTCGAGGTAGCACAGGCTTGACATGGCCTTGGCGAGCCCGCCAGCAATGAGCAGGCCGCGCGCGCCGAGGCGATCCGCCACGAAGCTGCTGGGAACGTCGAAGACCATCCGCCCCGCCTGCATTAGGGCGTAGCTTACACCCACCTGCCAGGCCGCGAACCCGAGATGCAGTAGGTAGAAGAGCCAGAGAAACTGGTCCAGGAAGAGAGAGGAGAACAGCCCAAAGGCATAAAAACGTCGCCACAACGCCTGTCGTCCTTTTCCCGAAGGATCAGGCGTGCGACTTCAGCCTTGCGTCGCACGCCCGCAATGAGGCATCCCATGCCGCACTGCGGGCTTAGGCAAGCGCGATCGCCAAGAGATTTCCCTCCTCGCAGCAAATGGTTAGAAACGTATCAAGATACCTTATCATGCTTCGCCGTCCGAACGCGCGCACCTATTCCAGCCAGCTCGGCTTCACCATCGCCTTCGCCATCCTGCTGAACCGTTCTTCGTGCGCACCCTGCTGGTGCCGTCCGTCGCGTCCCTGCTCGGTCGGTGGAACTGGTGGCCGTCTGCGTTGTCCACACGACACTCGGGGTAACGAGTTACCCAAAACCTATGTCGGTGAATGGTCCAGGAATGCCCAGCGTCTCTCCTGGTGACGGCTCGTGGTGACGAAGGCAGTTGTCACCCCAATAGCAGCATCGTCATTGGCATAGCACAGCCAGAAACCCGCTCTCAGAGCGGGTTTCTGGCTTCAAACTTTGGCGCGCCCGGCAGGATTCGAACCTGCGACCTCTTGATTCGTAGTCAAGCACTCTATCCAACTGAGCTACGGGCGCACGTAAGCAGGAGTTAGTCTACCATCTATGGAGCGGGGGTGCAAGCATCGAAGCGCAGGCTGGTGTTGCTCAACGATCGTCTCGGGGGTCGGACATCCGCGACCTCCCAGCAAACCCGAGTGCACATTGGTTCCGGACCCTGCGGTGAGCAGCGCCGCCACATAGTGCCTAAGCGTTACGGTATCTCTCCCCGACTGCGCCAGCATGCTAGTTGCGGGAGGCGAACGCATGCGCAGCATCTGGCAGGGCACGCTGGCCTTCGGCCTCGTGTCCATTCCGGTAAAGCTTTACAGCGCAAGCGAGGACAAGGACCCTCGCATGCACTATCTGCATCGCGAGTGCATGCAGCCGGTGCGCTACAAGAAAGTTTGCAGCGCTTGCGGTAGCGAGGTATCCGAAGGCGAGCTCGCCCTGGGGCACGAGTACGCGCCAGGGCAGTACGTCCTGGTCGAGAAGCAGGAACTCGATGAGGTCTCAGCGGACGGCAAGGATCGGCGCATTGAGATCCTCCAGTTCCCACGCGCGGAAGAGCTCGACGCCGTCTACTTCATGAAGCCCTACTACCTTGAGCCTCAGGCTGGAGGTCACCGTGCCTACCAACTTTTGCGCAGGTCCCTTGAAGGCGCCCAGCGCGTAGCACTTTGCCGACTCGTGCTGCGCAAACGCCCTCGTCTCGCTACGCTGCGGCCGTACACGGGCCAGGCAATGGCCCTTGAAACCATGCACGCACCGGATGAGGTTCGAGACGTGACAGACCTCGAGCTCGGCGACGACGTCACGCCAAGCGAGCCGGAGTTGCGCCTCGCTCAGGCCCTTATCGACACACTGGCCGGTCCCTTCGTGCCACAGGACCATCCCGATGCCTACAGGGAGCGCCTCACCACGCTCATTGAGCGCAAGGCCGCCGAAGCGCCCGCAACCATCGAGCGTCCCGTCGGCGAGGACATGGGCGACCTGCTGGAGCGCCTCAGGGCATCGCTTGAGACAGAGGGCGTGCACGTCTAGGAACTCCCCCACCCTCAGTTCCCGCGGGCGACGCCGAGCCAACGGGGATGCCTGAGATTCCCGTCCTCGGTCCAGTCGAGGTATGCCACGTAGACCTGCGTCCGACCATGGGACATCGCGCGGCGCAACTCCTGCTGGGCTTGTCTGCCGAGGTTGCCCACCGAGCCCACCGGCTCTATGGTGCCGGCCTGATCGCTGCCAAGGCGCACGCTGCGGATCTCCCCCTTGGCCTCGTCCAGGCCGAGCACCACACAGCGCATCTCCCGCCAGCATTTCACCTTGCGCCAGAGGTCGCTTTTGCCACTCTCGTAGGGAGCATCGCGCCGCTTGGCGACGATACCCTCGAGGCCGCTCTCCTTTGCCACCTGGTAGAGGGCGCGACCCGCCCCGCCCACCGCTTCGACACGATGTACGATCGGACTCTCGGGCAGGACGGCAAGTTCCTGTTGCCTTAGGGCCAGAGGGGCACGCCTGAGATCCCTGCCACCGGCCATCAGGCAGTCGAAGACCATGTAGTGGACAGGTCCCTTGTCGCGATGGAGGCGATGCATCACGGCAGGAAAGCTTGGCCGGCCGTCCTTGAGAACGACGAGTTCGCCATCTAGGACTTTCCCGCTGCCCCGTAGCGCCTGGCAGATCTCGGGGAAGCGCTGCGTCCAGCGCGTACCGCGTCGGCCATAGAGCCGCACGCCGTCGCCGTCTGCGTAGGCAAGGCAACGCAGGCCGTCCCACTTGATCTCGAACTGCCAGTCAGGATCGTCGAACGCGTTCGTCCAAATCACAGGCTCCATGGGCTGCACGGGCTCTTCCATGCCCCTAGCCTTGACGGCAGCTCACGCGGCATGCGTCGATTCGGGCGGTGTGCAGCAGGCTACAGCCATGGACAACTCGATTCCTCACCTCAAGCACCCCGAGAAGCTCTGCTACCCGCAGGACGCGATCACGCGCAAAGACGTGCTGGACTACTACCTCGCGGTCTCAGGCCCTCTGCTACGCTTCTGCCGCAGCCGTCCCCTAACGCAGATTCGCTACCCAGACGGCATAGAGAGCAAGGGCTTCTTCCAAAAGAACCCCCCGAGCGGCGCGCCGGCCTGGCTGGAGACCTGGCCGGTCGAGGGGACGCGTTACATCATGCTGCAGGATCAGCGCACGATCGCCTACGCCATCGGCCTCGGCGGACTCGAGTTCCACATCTCGCCCCTGCGCTACCCGGACGCCGTTCACCCGGATCTTGCATGGGTGGACCTGGACCCGATGCCGCCCTTCGGTTTCGACGAGGCCGTCAAGCTCGCACGCCTTACGCTCACCGCGCTCGACGCCATCGGCATGCGCGCTCTGATCAAGACAACCGGCAAACGCGGCATCCATCTCTTCATGCCCATCCTGCCCGGTCCGACACCGCACGAGCTTTTCCTTGCCCTCAAGGGGCTGGGCATGGAGCTGCGTCGCGTGCGTCCGGAACTCGTCACCCTCGAGCGGGCGAAGGCGAAGCGACATGGGGTCTACTTCGACTTCGGTCAGAGCGCGGCGGGCCACACCCTGGCGGCCCCGTACAGCCTGCGCGCCGCACCCGGCGCGCCAGTCAGCTGTCCCATCGCGCCGGAGGAGCTGCCGCACATCCGCCCGACGGACTTCACTCTGCGTACGGTGCCGCTCAGGCTGAGGGCCGGCCGCGACGCCTGGGCAGCAGGCATCGCGGCCCAGGATCCCGCTCCCCTCCTGCGTCTTGCGGCGCTCGCCAGTCACGGCTGATTCCATAGGGACGCGGGGCGCCTCGTGGACGAGCAAAGACGGGAGCCGTCCCGTCGGGCGGCCTGACGCCACCTTCCGGAACGGCCCCCGATCGGCCTTTAGGCGTCCGCGATCAATCCGCGGAAGCTGTCTTGCCGGCCTGTGCGAATTCCTTGAGCTTCGCCTCGGACTCGAAGGTCGGAAGGCCGCTGCCGACGCCCCAGTAGTAGAACGCGAGAGCGACGATCGCGACGACCAGCATATCCCAGCCGTAGGGGATGATCTGGTGCGGTGCGCCGAAGTTCGAGGAACCGATGTAGGTCAGGATCAGGATCGCGATGATGTACGCGACGAGCCAGTAGCCTGCCTTGACGTATTTCCAGGAGTAGATCTCCACGTCCTCGGCGAACGTCGTGACGCCGTACGCGTAGAGGAGGACGCCGATGAGGAGGATCAGCGCGACCGGCGCGTCGATCGCCCAGCCGGACCAGTAGAGGATCAGCGACGCGACCACGAACGCGGCCGGACCGAAGAATCCTAGGCCGTTCAGGCGGAACGGACGCGGCATGTTGGGCATGGTCCTGCGGAGAACTGTGAGTGTCACGGGGCCGATGACATAGGTGAACACGGTTGCGTTCGAGACGAGGCCCACCAGTGCCGACCACGAAGGCAGCGGCAACAGGAAGGCGAGGCCGAGGACGACCGTGAACACGAGTGCCCAGAGCGGAACGCCGCTCTTCGGGTGGACCCAGAGGAGGAACTTCGGAAAGTAGCGGTTCTTCCCCATGGCGTGCATCACGCGCGAGGTCGAGGCGAGGTACACGTTGCCGGTGCCAGCCGGGGACCAGATCGCGTCCAGCAGCAGGATGACCGCAAGCCAGCCGAAGCCCGCGAGCTTCGACAGGTCGGAGAACGGAGCTGTGAACTCACCCTTCGTGCCGGCCCAGCCGTGCGCCAGCTGGGCAGCCGGCATGTTGCCGACCCAGACGGTCTGCAGAAGGATGTAGAGCACCGCGCCGATCAGAATCGACCAAATGACCGCGCGCGGCACGTCGCGTTGCGGGTTCTTGGCCTCGCCCGCGAGGTCCAGCGATTGCCGGAAGCCGAGGTAGGCGAAGACGATGCCGCCGAGCGGAACCGCCGCGAAGATGCCAGAGGTGCCGAGCGGCGTGAAGCCACCGTGGCTACCAAAGTTGGCCGGGTTGAAGTGGCCGCCGAACAGCAGGACGACGACCGCCAGCGTCGGGATCGCGATCTTGATCAGCGTCCAGATCGTGTTGGTCTTGCCGAAGACCCAGATGCCGAAGTAGTTGATGAAGAAGAACAGGAGCATGAAGACAACCGACATCAGAAGACCGACCGTCGTCAGGGAAGCGGTATGGGTGGAGTAGACGGCGGGCCAGTAGTAGCCCATGAATTGGACCGCGGCTTCGGCCTCGATCGGCGGTACGGAGGCGTAGGCGATCAGGGCACCCCAGCCCATGATGTAGCTGACAAAAGTGCCGTGGGAGAACTGGGGGTAGCGGACGATCGCGCCTGCCTCAGGCAGCGCGCCACCAAGTTCCGCGTATACGAGACCGATCAATAAAACCGCGATGCCACCGATCAGCCACGAGAGGTCTGCGGCGGGGCCGGCCATGAATGCGCCCTTCCACGAACCGTACAACCAGCCCGAACCAATGATGCCGCCGAGGGACGTCATCAATAGGTCGAGAAAGGTCAGTTCGCGACGCAGGGTACCGCTAGCCGGCGCTGCCTTCGCTGCCGCTTGTGCCACCTTAATGGAAACCTCCTTTCAGCGTGGAAACAGTAACTCGAGAGACGCTGGAACACCACCTCTGCTGTGAAGTTGGCTCCTGCTATTCGCGCAGACGCCGAAGAATTCCTTTCAACCACGGAGCACCCAGGCGAAAAGTGGGCATGCTTGCCATGCGGAGGCCGTTCACTACCGTGGTGGCCGATCGTCCATAATCGCGACCGCACAGCCAGCATCGGCGAATGACGCCCTACCAGCCAGTTTGGCACTGCTTGCATCGCCGACCTGCCAGCTACCGCTCGCATGACTCCTACGCCAGCCAAATCCCGTCTATGCTTGAGACATGCCTTCAGACTCGGCATTTGACAGTGTCCGCAGTGTCCGATCGGCCCTGAAACACCATCCCTTCGACCACCATGGGTTCCGCACGGCCGTACGAACCTGGCGACCGGCAACGACGAAGGCGCCCCTCGCTTGGGGCGCCTGAATATTCTGGCGGAGGGAGAGGGATTTGAACCCTCGCGGGGCTTTTTGTTAGCCCCCTACAGTCTTAGCAGGACCGCCCCTTCAGCCACTTGGGTATCCCTCCGCATGAAGAAGCACTCCGCATTGTACCACGGCGCCGTGCCCGTGATCAATCGCCGCGCGGCGCAGACGGCAGGCCGGCGATGTCACGATACTGGATATAGAGAGCGATGATCGGGAAGCTGCCGATCAGGATGCTGACGACCGTCGTCACGACGGCGGTGACTGCGCCGCGGCCGGTAGCCGCCGAAATGAGGACCGCGACGAGCAGGTTGACGATGGACACCATCAGGAAGGCCACAAGGGCGATGCCGAGAATGCGCCAGAACCTGCCGGTCACCAGGCGGTAGCTCTCGACTATCCCCTGCAGGATGCCGCGGTTGCCCAAAACGATGAGAAAGATGCCTTGTGAGAGCCACACCGCAACTGCAATGCCGGGGATGACGACGATTGCGATCCCGACGCCGATCGCAACCGCATAGACGAGACCGAAGCCGAGCACCTCGGGAAATCGCCTGATGGCCTGGGCGTAGCCGCCCAGGGCGGTCGCTTCCCGTCCGTACGCCGCCTGATGGGCGACAAGCACAACCGCCGCCGTCTGCAACATGCCGAGCACACCGATGAGCAGTGAAACGGGTGCGTGCGCCAGGAAGAGGCTTGCGGACTGTGCAGGTCCTCGGGGCAAGACGTCAGGCATCCATATGGCCTGGATGACGGCGACGGGTATGGCGACGATGGCCTGCGCCAGCGCAAATTGCCAGAACGATGCGCGAAAGACCTGGAACCCGGCGTCGAGCACGTCGCCGAAACCCAATCCCTGTCCCGCGGTGCGCAACGTCCAATCCCCCTGCAAAGTACAACTATGGCGGAGGGGGTGGGATTCGAACCCACGGAGGCTCGTCACCTCAGCGGTTTTCAAGACCGCCGCCTTAAACCGCTCGGCCACCCCTCCGGCGCCACGCCATTATAGCATGCGGTTCATGCCGGGCTGAGGCGCTCCTCGTGCATATACAGCTGCAGTGCGTCGGGAATCCGGACGCCTCCGTCCGCCTCTTGATACTGTTCGAGGATCGCGGCCATCGTGCGACCGACGGCGAGCCCCGAAGCGTTCAGGGTGTGGACGAAGTACACCTTGCCGTCCTGGTCGCGGTAGCGGATGTTGGCGCGTCGGGCCTGGAAGTCGCGGAAGTTCGTGGCGGAGGAGATCTCCCGGAACATGTTCTGCGACGGCAGCCATACCTCGATGTCGAACGTCTTGTGGGCCGAGAAGCCGAAGTCCATGGTTGGCAGGGTGACCACGCGGTAGTGCAGCCTGAGCCTCCTGAGGATTTCTTCCGCCTCGTCGACGATCGTTTCGAGCTCCCGGTCCGACTCCTCCGGCCTGACAAAGTGGACGAGTTCGACCTTGTTGAACTGGTGCAGGCGGATGAGGCCGCGCGTGTCCCGGCCCGCCGCCCCCGCCTCGGCGCGGAAGCAGGCGCTGTAGGCGCAGTAGCGCAAGGGCAGCTCGGCAGCGGGGAGGATCTCCTCGCGATGCATGTTCGTCACCGGTACCTCGGCCGTCGAGATCAGGTAGTGACCGGTCTGGGTCTGGAACATCTCTTCGCGGAACTTCGGCAGCTGCCCAGTGCCGTAGAGGGCGGGCTCCTGCACGAGGAACGGTGGGAAAATCTCCGTGTAGCCGCGTGACGTGTGAACGTCGAGCATGAAGTTGATCAGGGCGCGCTCGAGCTTCGCCCCTGCGCCCCGCTGCAGCGCGAAGCGGGAGCCCGACATGCGCGTGGCTCGGTCGAAATCCAGAATGCCCAGATCCGTGCCGATCTCCCAGTGCGGCTTCGGCTCGAACGGGAAGTCCGGTCGCTCGAAGACGACCCGCTCCTCGCGCGGTTCCATGCCGTCCGGCATGTCGTCCGACGGCACGTTCGGGATCTGCAGCCAGAGCTCGTGCACCTTCGCCTCGAGTTCGCTCAATTGCGCCTCGCGCACTTTCAGTTCTTCGCCGACGCCTCGCATGCGCTCTATCTCCGCCTGCGCGTCGCGACCCGCCTTGCGCAGGCCGGCGATCTGCTCGCTGGCGCGGTTGCGCTCGCCGCGGAGCTCCTCGACGCGTCGCAGAACTCCGAGCCGCTCCTCATCCACCTTCAGCGCGTCGTCGAGCAGTTGGTCGGCGCCACGCCGGCGCAACCTGCGCCTATAGTCGTCCTGTTCCTCGCGCAGCTTTCTCGGATCGTGCATCTGAGATCCTCCTCCAGTCGCGATGGTCAGAAAGCGTATGGCGGTCTGAACAATCCATCCTCGCGCACGATCGCCGCAACAAGCTCGCCCGGGGTGACATCGAACGCGGGATTGTAGGCGTCGCTGCCGGCGTTAGCGACTCTCTGCCCCTGGAACTCCAGCACCTCGCGCGGATCGCGCTGCTCGATCTCCACCTCCCTGGCGTCGGGCCAGAGAGGGTCGCAACTAGATCGGGGCGCCACCACCGCGAACGGGATCCCATGGTGGCGCGCCAGCACTGCGAGGCCGTACGTGCCGATCTTATTCGCCACGCGCCCGTCGCTGCCAATCCGGTCCGCTCCGACAATCACGAGGTCGACCATGCCGCTGCCCATGAAGTGGGCAGCGGCGCCGTCGACGATCACGCGATGAGGTACCCCGGCGCGGCCGAGCTCGAATGCGGTAAGGCGCGCTCCCTGCAGTCGCGGGCGCGTCTCGTCGGCCAGAACCTCTGTGAGGCCCAGGGTGCGGTGCGCCTCGACGATGGCCGCAAACGCCGTGCCAAGGCCGCCTGTCGCGAGTGCCCCCGTATTGCAGTGTGTCAGGACGCGCATGCCCGGCCTAAACAGACCCAGGGCGTTCTTGGCCATAAGTTCGTCCTCCTGGTTCTGCCGCCGCCGCATCGCCTCGGCGTAGCTGAGGGCCTTCTCCGGCCACTCCTCCTTGGGGCCCTTGAGGACGGCGAGTACCGCGTCCACCTCGCGCCGCAGGTTGACCGCTGTCGGGCGCGCGCCAGCGATCATCTCCGCACGGGCCCGCAGCATGCCCTCGGGCTCGGCATTGGACTGCGCCTCCCTTGCCGCCAGCACCATCGCGAACGCCGCCGCGAGGCCGATCGCAGGGGCCCCGCGCACCACCATGTCGCGGATGGCGTCACAGGCAGCGGCGGCGCTTTCGATCTCGAGATATCTTTCCACATGCGGCAGTTCGCGCTGATCCAGGAGGATCAGCCGCCCGTCACGGAACTCGACCGCCTGCATGCCGCAGCCTCCCTCCAAGACAAAGAAACGACCGTCGCCAAGGGGCGAACGGCCGCTGTGCCACCCTTCTTCGATGCACCCCAGGCGCATCCTCACGGCGCAATCACGTGCGCCAAGCGTCCGGCTCGTCGCCGGCGACTCCGGGGCGGAAGCACTTAGCGTCGCGTGCCGGCTCGCACCTGCCGCCGACTCTCTTCACCGCAGGGCGCTCTGCTTTCCCCATCCTCGCCCGATGCTGTAGTGTCCATCATTGTATCCGCACGGATCAGCCTAGGCAAGGTGCGGTGCGCCGGATACGACCTTTTCGAGAAAATACTGGTGGAGCCTGCGATCATCTGTCAGCTCGGGATGGAAGGAGCTTGCGAGAAATCGGCCCTGCCGGCAGAGCACGATCTTGCCGTCCACGTGACCGAGCACCTCGACGTCCGGGCCTACCTCCGTCACGAAAGGCGCCCGGATGAAGACGCCGCGCAGCGGGCCGCCCTCTACCCCCGCGGCATCGATCGCCTCCTCGAAGCTCTCCCTCTGGCGTCCGAAGGCGTTGCGACGAACCGCCATGCGCATCACGCCGAGGCGAGGCTGGTCCGATCCCTCGATCTCGTCGGCCATCAGGATCATGCCGGCGCAGGTTCCGTAGATAGGCAGGTCGCCCTTGCGCAGGACGGGCGCAATCTCGTACTCCTCGAGCAACATGCCTATGGTCGTGGACTCGCCGCCCGGCAGGACGATGCCGTCCAGATCTTCGAGGTCGTCGCGGCGCTTTACGTACCGCACATCGGCGCCTAGGGCCTTAAGCACGCGAGCGTGCTCCCTGACAGCACCCTGCAGGGCAAGTACGCCGATCGTCGCCACTCTACCAGCCCCGCTCCTGCATACGCTCGGCCGGAGCGATCTGCGAGATCTCGATGCCAGGCATCGCCTCGCCGAGGCCCGCCGAGACCTCCGCCAGCACGGCGGGGTCCTGGAAGTGCGTTGTCGCGCGTACAACCGCACGAGCGCGCGCCTCGGGGTCCTGGGACTTGAAGATGCCCGATCCGACGAAGATGCCGTCGACACCCAGTTGCATCATGAGCGCGGCGTCGGCCGGCGTCGCGATGCCGCCCGCGGAGAAGTTCACCACAGGCAGGTGGCCAAGTTCGTGGACCTCGCGAACCAGTTCGAACGGCGCGCCGAACTCCTTGGCTATGGTACCGAGCTCGTCCTCCGGTGCCGCAACCACACGCCGGATCTCCGCGTTCACAGTGCGCGCGTGACGAACCGCCTCCACCACGTTCCCCGTGCCGGGTTCGCCCTTGGTGCGGATCATCGCCGCGCCCTCCGCAATGCGCCGGAGGGCCTCACCGAGGTTGCGGGCCCCGCACACGAACGGCACCTTGAACTTCGACTTGTCGATGTGGTACTGCTCGTCAGCGGGCGTCAGCACCTCGGACTCGTCTATGTAGTCGACGCCGAGCGCCTCGAGGATCTGGGCCTCGACGAAGTGGCCGATTCTCGCCTTCGCCATCACGGGGATCGTGACGGCGTCCATGATCTCGCGCACGATGCGCGGGTCCGCCATGCGGGCGACGCCGCCCGCCGCACGGATGTCCGCCGGCACGCGCTCGAGCGCCATGACGGCCACGGCCCCGGCACGTTCCGCGATCACCGCCTGCTCGGGGGTCGTGACGTCCATGATGACGCCGCCCTTGAGCATCTCGGCAAGGCCCGCCTTCACCCGGAAGGTGCCTACCTCTCGCTCCATTCTCCAAGCCCTCCTCGACGTTACAGGGCCTGCCACGGGGCAGGCCCTGGCTTAGCAAACTTCGTGCACGCACGGGTGCGCGCTCTTGCCTTCGCAAACATTCTAGCATGAGCGCGAGGGATGCGGTGCGTTTCGCCGAGTTCCCAGCAGGCTTTGTCCCCACCGCGGCGTACTCATTGCAGGGGGGCGTGGTCTGTGAAGATCGCCCGCATCCTCAACGAGACGAAGGCGACGGAGCTGGCGGCCCGCGCTCAGATCGCGGACCGCTTCTTTCCGCGCATGTGGGGTCTCCTGGGCAGGTCCGCCCTGCCACCGGGCGGGGGCCTTGTCATCGTTCCCTGCCGCAGCGTGCACGCAGCGTTCATGCGCTTCCCGCTCGATGTCTTGTTCGTGGACAGGCGCGGCGTCGTGCGACATGTGATGCAGCTGAGGCCCTGGCGCCTTTCGCCGATCGTTCCAGCAGCCCACATGGTGCTCGAGCTCCCGCTCGGGGCCGTAGCGGCGGCCCGGACCACACCTGGGGATGTCATCCGCATCCTGCCGGAGGCCTCGAATGCATGACGCGTAAGCTTGTCGCCGCCACCCTCGGTGGCGCCCTCTGCCTCGCGGCTGCGGTGCCGGCCCTCGCGGCCGGGCATTTGACAGCCTATGCCGGCAGCCAGTCCCTGCTCATGGCTGGGCAAAGCGTTGCACCCAACGGCGATTCCTTCTTCAACGGCACGAACATGGCACCAGTCTCTCTCGTCTACCGGAGCAGGCTCTACGTCGCCGCGCGCTACGCTGCAGGACTCGCGCACCTGTCGATCAGCTGGGCGCGCAAGCTGCAGATGGTCGAGATCGGCGGCGGCCCGCCCCGTGTGCTGATGGGCGCGAGGGCAAAGTACCGGACCTTCAACGGTCCTGTGGCCGTGCAGCCGCGACGGGTGCGCCTTGTCGTGCGCAAGAAGAACTGGACGCCCGCCGGACGTCAGTTGCAGGTCGGCGGGCAGCGTCTGCCTGACGCCCTTTACACCATGCGCACAATGTACATGCCTGCATCCCTCCTGGCGACGGCGCTCGGCCTGAGGCTCACATGGCCGCCGCACAAGACGCCAACAGGGCTCTACGCACGCATCTCGCTTGCCGTCTCGACCCTGCAGCCGGGCAGCGTGCTCGGTGTCTCGGTGCTGATCGGTGGAGTGCCGCAAAGCGACCCGCTGGGCTACACGTGGACGATGCGCAACCCATACGGCAATCTCGTTCCGCTGATGGGCGGCAACGGCGCCCGCCAGGAACAGATCCCCTTCGGCGTCAACGCAGCCCGCGGCAGCTACCGCCTCGCCGTGACCGTCACCGATGGAAGGACAGGCCAGCGCACCACGTCCTTCGCCGAAATCCACCTGCGCGGCTCCGCCCCCGCAGGACTTACCGTGCCGCCCTTCGGCTTCTCGCCGCAGACGATCGCGCGTGCCTACAACATTTACAACACGTGGCTGGGAGGCGACTTCGGGCAGGGACAGGCCATCGTGCTCTACGAGCGCCAGGGCTTCTCCTACCAGGACCTCGCACAGTTCGACAACGCGTTCGGCCTGCCGGCCCCGAGTATTCGCATCGAGAGCCTTTCCGGAGAGATCCTGTCTCCAGGGATCGAGGCGACCATGGACATCGAGTGGGCGCACGCGCTTGCACCCTTGAGCCAGTTGATCGTCGTCGAGGACAGCGCCGGCAGTTCTGCGCAGGCCTTCCCATACGATCTCGTGCAGAGCCTGCAAGGCCAGGCCCGCAACGGTGCACAGATCGCCAGCGTTTCGTGGGGCGTCGCGGCGGGCAGCGCTTCCTTCCAGAGCGCGAACCAGAGCCTTGCCGTTCTGCAGGCGGAGGGGTTCTCGCTCTTTGCGGCCGGTGGCGACAACCTTGACCTGTCCGGACCCCCGCCGCTTGTCTGGCCAGCGGTCGACCCGAGCGCCGTGGCGGTCGGCGGCACCAGCCTCTTCGAGAAAAACCCCGCAACGTTCTTCGAGACCTACTGGAACCAGCCGACCGACGCCTCCACCTTCGGCACGACCTCCTACGCCGCGCCGTACTGGCAGGAGCGCGTCACCGGCCAGCCGCTTCGGCAGGTGCCCGACGTCGCCTTCGATGGCAATCCGGCCAAGACGCCTGTCGACGTTTACATGAACGGCGGCTGGTTCATCGAGGGCGGCACGAGCCTCGGCGCGCCCGCGTGGGCGGCGATCTGGGCGCTGTGCCGTTCGGCCGTGCCCTATGCGCCCGCCGCCTCGCAGGCCCTTTACACCGTGGCTTCGTCGCGCTATGGCCCTGGCGCGCTGAACAATCCGAACCGCAAGGTCTACGACCCAAGGACGGGCATCGGCTCGCCTGACGTGGCTGACCTCATTTCGGCGTTGCGCGCCCTCTACTGACACCCGCCATCCGTGATTGGCAACGCCTTTCGAAGCCCGCAGCATGTTCCAACATAACAGGTGCAGTGCGGCAGACCCTAGGCTTGCCCGCCGGAGACGACGGGTGATCCGAAAAGAGGGGGCTGCCCGTTTGATCGGTTCCCACGAGCTGACCGTGTCCGAGGCGATGGGTCTGCATGAAGTCCTGCTCGAAACGGCGAACACCGTGGAGAAGCTTGCGTTCTACGCCGACGAGACGCAGAACCACGAGCTGGAGACCGTGTTCCATGCGCATGAGCGCATGTTCGAGAGGACGTACCAGGAGCTCCTCGGCTTTGCCCAGGGCAACAGCACGCATCAGGCAGCGTTCACGCAGCCCGGTATGAGCCACAACAGCGCACAGGGCGGTCAGAAGCCGAACAGGCAGACGATCCGTCCCGAGCCGACCGGTCGCATCGAGGACCGCACCATGGTCATGGACTGCCTTGTCGATTGCAAGGAGATGGCCGTGGCATCCATGAAGGTCGCGACCGAGGCCTCGCTGCCGTCGCTGCGCCGCACCCTCGCCGACATCGCGCGTCAGCACCTGGACTCCGCCTTCGAGCTCTACAAGATCGCGGAGCAGCACGGCTGGTACCCCAGCCTCAAACCCCATGAGTCCCCGGAGGAGTGGCTTCGCTCAACGCACCTGCCACTGACGCATCAGGGAGTCTCGCAGTACAGTGCGCCGTACGCGTCGCGCGACAGCGGCAGGGCTTATACCGGTGCAACGGCAGGAGTCGGGGCTTCGTTCCAGAGCCGCGGATATGCGCAGACGCAGTCCGGCTACGGTCGGACGGCCGCCGGCGCGACCTACGGCGACCAGAGCCCGCAGCGCGGAGTGGCCAACTTCGAAGGACAGCGCAATGGCGTGCAATACGCCGCGCCGGACCTGAACCCCGAGCAGACCCATCGCCACTGAACCGGACCGGTAGCAGGCGGGGCCGTCCCGAACGCAGCGTGGGCTGCGGCGGGGCGGCCCCCGCCGCATGTCCCGCGACAGAGAAAGGCTCCCCACCCAGCGGGGAGCCTCCTTGCGCTTGCTTTCAGTCGCTCTCGTCCTCGTCGAGCAGCTCCTCCTCCTCGGCTGAGAGGCGGGCCATCGCGACAAGTTCGTCCTCGGAATCGAGGCGCATCAACTGCACCCCTTGCGACGCGCGACTGTAGCGCGGCAGCTCGGCGACGCTGAGCCGGATGATGATGCCCTGCGCCGATACGAGCATCAGGTGGTCTTCGTCGTTCACCGAACGCACCGCAGCCACGTAGCCGTTGCGGTGCGTCAGCGAGATCGCCCGCACGCCCTTGCCACCACGGCCGATGGCACGGAACTGCTGGAACGCTGTGCGCTTGCCCATGCCGCGGTTCGTGGCCACGACGAGATCCGAGCCCTGGGCGGTCACGGCCGTGCCGACGACATGGTCGTCTGGTCCCAGCCGGATGCCGCGCACCCCTCTCGCCTGCCTGCCCATCGAACGTACGTCCTGCTCGCTGAAGCGGATGGCCATGCCTTGCCGCGTGACGAGGACGACTTCCTCGTCACCGGTAGTGTGGTGAACGCCGATCAGCGCATCCTTGTCGTCGAGGCCGATCGCGATGAGCCCATTGGCGCGGATCGAGGCGTAATCCTCGATTGGGGTCTTCTTGACGGTCCCGAAACGGGTGATCATGAAGAGGTACCCTTCGTCCTGCTCGCCCGAAAGGGTGATCGTCGCGGTGATCTGCTCATCGCTCGCCAGGTTGACAAGGTTCACGGCGGCGGTACCTCGCGCCGTACGCCCGGCTTCCGGCACCTCGTGGACCTTGACCCGGTAGACGCGGCCCCGGTCCGTGAAGAAGAGGAGCCAGTTGTGGGTGCGTGTTGCGAAGATGCGTTCGACGAAGTCCTCCGCCTTCGTGCCGGTGCCGGTGATGCCCCGCCCGCCGCGATGCTGCGCGCGGTAGACGTCGATATGCTGGCGCTTGACGTAGCCCTGGTGCGTCAGGGTGACGACGCACGCCTCGTCGGCGATGAGGTCCTCGTCCTGCAGGTCGCCAGTAGCCTGGACGATCTGGGTGCGGCGCTCGTCCGCATACTTGCGACGGATCTCGCCGAGTTCCTGCTTGATCACGCCGAGCAGCATCTCGTTCGAGGAGAGCAAGGCGTTCAGGTAAGAAATCGTCTTTTGTAGCTCCTCGAACTCCTCGTCGATCTTCGACCGCTCAAGCTGTGTCAGGCGCTGCAGGCGGAGGTCGAGGATGGCCTGCGCCTGGCGCTCCGAGAGGTCGAAGCTTTCGATCAGACCGGTCTTCGCCGCCTCGGCGTCGCGGGACGCGCGGATCAGCGCGATGACCTGGTCGAGATGGTCGAGGGCGATGCGCAGGCCGAGTAGAATGTGCGCCCGCTCTTCCGCCTTTCGCAGCTCGTAGCGGGAGCGCTTGGTGACCACCTCGCGCTGGTGTCGCACGTAAACCTCGAGGATGTCCTTCAGCTTGAGGAGTCTCGGCTGCCCGTCGACCAGGGCAAGCATTATGGCGCCAAAATTCTGTTGCAGCGGCGTGTGCTTGTAGAGCTGGTTCAACAGCACGTTGGGGTTCTGGTCGCGGCGCACCTCGATCGCGATGCGCATGCCGGTGCGGTCGGACTCGTCGCGCAGGTCGGTGATGCCGTCGATCTTCTTCTCGCGCACGAGTGCGGCGATACGCTCGATCAGGCGCGCCTTGTTGACCTGGTACGGCAGCTCGGTGATGATGATGCGCGGCTTGCCCTGATGCACCTCGATCTCGGTCACGGCGCGCTGAATGATCGAGCCGCGACCGGTCTCGTACATCTCGCGGATGCCCTGGTGGCCCAAGATCAGGGATCCCGTCGGGAAGTCCGGACCCTTGATGTAGTCCATCAGGTCGCGGTTGGTGCAGTCTGGATGGTCGATGAGGTGGATGACACCGTCGATCGTTTCGCCGAGGTTGTGCGGCGGGATGTTCGTCGCCATGCCGACGGCGATACCCGAGGACCCGTTCACCAGAAGGTTCGGGAAGCGCGCCGGCAGGACGACCGGCTCCTCGAACTCCTCGGAGAAGTTGGGGCGGAAGTCGACGGTCTCCTTTTCGAGATCCCGCAGAAGTTCCTGCGCGATGCGCGTCAGGCGCACCTCGGTGTAGCGCGAGGCGGCAGGCGGATCGCCGTCGACGGAGCCGAAGTTGCCGTGGCCGTCGACGAGCAGCATGCGCATGGAGAAATCCTGCGCGAGGCGCACCATGGCGTCGTAGACCGCCATGTCGCCGTGCGGGTGGTAGCGGCCGAGCACGTCGCCGACGACGCGAGCAGACTTCTTGTAGGGCTTGTCCGGGGTGTTGCCGGCCTCGTGCATGGCAAAAAGGACGCGACGGTGAACAGGCTTGAGCCCGTCCCGCGCGTCGGGAAGCGCCCGCATCACGATGACACTCATCGCATAGTCGATGTAGCTACGCTGCATCTCCTGCGCGAGGTCGACCGGGAGAACGTGCCCGATGCTATGCGACAATCAGGTCCCTCCACCGTACGTACGCAAAAAAATGGGGACTCGCCCCAGACCGATCCTAGCATATCCTTTACAGCCGTGCAGTGTCCAGGCAGTTGGACCGGCGGGAAGCGGTAGGGCTAGAATATTCACCAGTTGCGCCTGGCAACCGCCGGGGGAGGTCGAGCCTGTGCACCAGCATGACCACGCGCGCGTCTCCGCACGGGGCCGCGCCTCCGGGGAGCATTTCCTGCGGGCCGCCTTTGCCCTGGCCGTCGTCATTCTGCTGATCGAGGCCGGCGGCGGATTGGTGGCGCACAGCCTCGGTCTCCTCGGCGATGCCGGCCACGTCCTGACGGACGTCCTGGCACTAGGTGCTTCCCTCTTCTCGGCGCGGCTCGAGCGCCGACCGGCGGCGGGCCGCTGGACGTACGGCTTTTCGCGGGCAGGGATCCTCGCGGCGCTCTTCAATGCCTCGACCCTGCTCCTGGTCTCGGGCGCAATCGTGGTCGAGGCAATCGGCCGCCTTCTCCATCCCGTTCCCGTTCAGGGCATGATCGTCTGGATCGTGGCGCTCCTGGGCCTAGCGGGCAACCTCTACATCGGACTTCGGCTGCACGGCGGACAGAGCCACGAGAGCCTCAACGTGCGCAGCGCGTGGTTGCACGTCATGACCGACGCGGCTGCGTCTGGTACGGTGCTGCTCTCGGGTGTCATCATAGCGCTCACAGGCTGGCGCATCGCGGACCCTATCGCATCCATCATCGTCTCGCTGCTGATCGTGCGCTTTGCCTGGGGCATCCTTGCAGAGACTGTAGCCATTCTGATGGAGGCGACCCCCAGCGACGTCGACCTGGCGGCTCTGTGCCAGGCAATCGAGGCTGACGGCAGCGTGCGCTCCTGCCATCACCTGCATGTTTGGAGCATCGGCAGCGGTGAGCGGGCCCTTTCCGCCCATCTCGTCCTGGGCGAGATGCCGCTCGGCGACACCGGCGCCGTGGTCTCGCGCGCCTCGGATGTGCTGGAGAGGCGCTTCGGCATCACCCACTGCACATTCCAGCTGGAAAGTCAGACCCATCCCTGTGGGGACGGCGACTGTGCTTCTTAAGCGTTAGCTCCGCGTCCTGGGTCAAGTCCAGCGCGCCCGCAAGCCAGGCTTGGCAGGCCTAGGCGGCGACGCGCCGACCACCGGGCCCGGGTCGTGGGGCGCCATGCCGCAGGACAGTGCCGGCAGCAGGAGGTTGCGATGGCGATTCCCCGGCGCCAATGCGACAAGGGCCAAGCCCGACTGCGTCGGCAGCTTGGCCATGCTGGAGACCTTGACATGCGACTTCAGCGTTATGTGCGAGAGGACCTGGACTTCGGCGAATAGCAGGCGGACCATGCCGCGCCGCTCCCCGGCTTGCCACGGGCGGGCAAGGCTCCGGTCCAAGCGAGAATCGGTCGTTCCCGCCTCGGCGGGCTCAGATGTCGAGGTTGCGCACCCTCGTCGCGTTCTCCTGGATGAACTCGCGGCGCGGTTCCACTTTATCCCCCATCAGAATCGTGAAGATCTGGTCTGCCTCGATCGCGTCTTCGAGTTTCACGGAGAGCATCGTGCGGCTCTCGGGGTTCATCGTGGTGTCCCAGAGCTGGTCCGCGTTCATCTCGCCAAGACCCTTGTAGCGCTGCACTTCGACCCTGTCGCGGCCGATCTCCTGGAGGTAGCGCTCAAGCTCGTCGTCCGTGTACAGGTACTTTTCCGTCCTGGCCTTTTTGACCAGGTAGAGCGGCGGCTGTGCGATGTAGACGTACCCCTGCTCGATCAGCTGCGGCATGTACCGGAAGAAGAACGTCAGGAGCAGCGTGCGGATGTGGCTTCCGTCGACATCGGCATCCGCCATCACGACCACCTTGTGGTAGCGCGCCTTCGAGATGTCCACCTCGTCGCCGACGCCGGTACCCAGCGCCGTGATCAGCGAGCGGATCTCCTCGTTTGAGAGCGCCTTGTCGAGTCGCGCCTTCTCGACGTTCAGGATCTTGCCGCGGATCGGCAGGATGGCCTGGAAGCGGCGGTCTCGGCCCTGCTTGGCCGACCCGCCTGCCGAGTCGCCCTCGACAATGAACAGTTCGGACTCGGCGGGGTCCTTCGACGTGCAGTCCGTGAGCTTGCCCGGAAGCGAACTGATCTCGAGGGCGCTTTTGCGCCGGGTGAGTTCTCGCGCCTTGCGGGCGGCGTCACGCGCGCGCTGCGCCTGCAGGCACTTGTCCAGGATGCGCCTTGCGACAGTTGGGTTCTCTTCGAGGAAACTGCCGAGCGCGTCGCCCACCACCTGGTCGACGAGGCCGCGCACCTCTGAGTTCCCCAGCTTCGTCTTCGTCTGACCCTCGAACTGCGGCTCTTCGAGCTTCACGGAGATGACGGCGGCGATGCCCTCGCGGACGTCCTCGCCGCTGAGATTGTCGTCGCTGTCCTTGAGGATGCCGTTGCGCCGGCCGTAGTCGTTCAGAAGGCGCGTCAGGGCGCTCTTGAACCCCGTCTCGTGCGAGCCGCCCTCATGGGTGCGCACAGAGTTGGCGAAGGAGAGCACGGTATCCTTGTAACCGTCGTTGTACTGCAGCGCCGCCTCGATCTGGACGCGGTCCTTCTCTACAGAGCAGAAGAAGGGCTTGGGGTGGAGCTCCTCGCGGTTGCGGTTGAGGTAGCGCACAAACGAGGCGATCCCGCCCTCGAATTGGAAGTGGCGTTCCTCGCCCGTACGTTCGTCGGACAAGTTGATCGTGAGGCCGCCATTCAGGAAGGCCGTCTCGCGCAGGCGGTTTGCGACGGTCTCCTGGTCGAAGCGGATGTCTTCGAAGATCTGCGCGTCGGGCAAAAAGCGCACGATCGATCCGTGTTCCTTCGTCTTGCCCACCTGCTCGAGATCGCTCACCACGTGACCACGCGAGAAGCGCTGGCGGTAGACGATCCCATCCTTGCGCACCGTAACCTCCAGCCACTCGCTGAGGGCGTTGACCACGGAAGCGCCGACGCCGTGCAGGCCGCCGGAAACTTTGTACGTTCCCTCCCCGAACTTACCGCCGGCGTGCAGCACCGTGAGTGCCACCTCGACGCCAGGTCGGTTCATCTTCGGGTGCATGTCGATCGGGAAGCCGCGGCCGTTGTCGGTCACGGAGCAGGAACCGTCGCGGTGCAGCACGATGTCGATACGCGTGCAGTAGCCTGCAAGCGCCTCGTCCACCGAGTTGTCGACGATCTCCCAGACGAGATGGTGCAGGCCCTGGGGCGATGTGGAGCCGATGTACATGCCAGGTCGGCGGCGCACTGCCTCGAGTCCTTCAAGTACCTGGATCTGGCTTGCGTCGTAGACGTCGGACAAGACTAAAACACCTCTCTGGTTGCTGCACGGCGAGCCAATGTCACGGAAGAGATCGGCGAGGGATAGATCGCTCCGTCGGTAACGACCAGCGACTTGATATCGTCGGCGACCGCGCCAAGGCGCTTCTCCACGCGCGCCATCTGCAGGTATTCGCGGGTGGCTGGCGCATGCTCCGTGCGCTCGAGATCCAGGATCGCGATCACCTCGGAAAGGCGGACGGTTACGTCACTTCCGATGTGGAGAAGCAGGCGGATCTCCCTCCTTGCCAGACGCGAGCGTCGAAAATGCCCTGCGCAGCTCTGGATCGCGGATGAACTGGGCCGCGTTGCCCAGCGGGGGCGGCGGCACAACCGGGCTGCGGGGCAGTTCCGCCAGCATTTCGGGCCGCGGCAGGGTTCCCTGCCTCAGGCGGATGTCCCGTACCGGCACACCGTAGCGCTTCAATGCGTCCAGGATCACAGGTCTTGCGAACGACGTCTCTTCGGCCCACACGCCGGAGTCGGCGACAAGCCAGAGGACGCCGCGCTCGATGCGCAGTGGACGCACATGGCGGGCCACCTCTGCGCCGACGATCTGCTCCCAGTGGCCATAGGCCTTGTAGAGGCGAAGTTGCCGGGCGAAGCCGCTGCTCGCGACAAAGCCTCTGAGGACTTCCCCCAGCCTTGATTCTACCATGTCCCTACATACTCTCCACGACGCACCGCATACGTCCTGCCGGGCTGCATGCCTGCCAGCGACGATTCGGTGGTTGTCACGATCGTCTGCGTTCCCGTCGCGGCGAGGAGAAGATTGCGCCGCCGGTCCTGGTCGAGTTCCGACAGGACGTCGTCGAGCAGCAGCACGGGCGGTCCTGCGGCACCTTCAGCGAGCAACGAGACCGTCGCCAATTTGAAGGCGACCAGCACGGTGCGTTGCTCGCCCTGCGAGCCGTAGAGCCTGAGGTCGCGATCGCCGATTTCGGCCCGGAGATCGTCGCGGTGCGGTCCAAGGAGGCTCGTGCGCCGCCTGAGTTCCTCCTCCCTGCGTTCCGCAAGCGCCGCGAGCGCCTGCTGAGGATCAGCGGCTTTCAGCGACGGCTCGTAAGTGAGCGTCGCGGGCGGGCCGCCCGAAATCTCCGCGCTGCGCGCCGCGAAATGCGGCTGCAGCCGCTCGATAAGCCTCTCGCGCTCGTGCGTCAGGGCGAGCGCGGCACCGGCCCATGCGCTGTTCCACGTGGCAAGTAGTTCCTGCGGCGGGCGTTCGTAGCTCCGCAGCAGGGCGTTGCGCTGGCGCAGGACGTGACCGTAGCGCTGGTGGGACTGCCTGTAGGCGAGCGAGTCCTGACCTACATCGAGGTCCAGCAGGCGGCGCCGGTCGGCTGGCGCACCCTTGAAAGCCAGAAGATCCTCGGGGGCAAACAGTACCGCCGCGAAGTCGCCGAGCGGATCTTGCCCGCGGCGGAAGAGCTTACCCTCGCGCTGGCGGACGACGCGCCCGCCTTCGATGCGTGCGCCGAGCTGATACTCCCCGCTCGGTCGGCGGATGCGAGCGCGCAGATAGGCACGCTGTCTGCCGAACGCGATGAGCTCATCGGGCCGCGCGGTGCGGTGCGATCGCCCGGTCGCGAGCAGAAAGACGGCTTCGAGAAGATTCGTCTTGCCCTGGGCGTTCGGGCCCGTGAATAGCGTTAGTCCTTCGTCGAAGGCGACTTCGACCTCTGCGACGTTGCGCCAACTCTCTAGTGAAAGAGTCTCAACGATCATCGCAGGTGATCTCCAGCTCGTCTTCTGCGCAGGCGATGATGTCTCCGGCGCGGATGAAATGGCTGCGCCTCGTTTCGATCACGCCGTTGACAGTCACCTTGCCTCCCTGAACGAGTTGCTTCGCCTGGCCTCCCGTCTCGGCCCAGCCGGCGATCCGCACCGCCGCTTGCAGAGGCAGTCCCTGCAGGGCATCCCTGATCGGCAAGGAGCGCATCAGGACTCGGTCTGCCTGAGGGGCATGACTATGGCGAACTGGTCGCGCCGTTCGATGTCCGGCCTGAAGCGCGCCGGGCTTTCGGCGTGCATCACATCGAGCACCGCAGGCCCATCCGGCAGCGAGCGCAAGCCGTCGACGAGGTACTTCGGTCCGAAGACGAGCTCGACCGGCTCGCCGCTCGTCTCCACCGCTACCTCCTCCGCCCCCTGGCCACCCTCGCTCGAACTCGCCGCGATGCGCACGATGTTCTCCTCGACACGCAGCCGGATGCGGGCGTTCTTCTGGTCGGCGACAAGTTGCGTGCGCTCGACGGCAGCCAACACGGTGCCCAGATCGAAGCGGACCGTCGTTGTGTAGGTGTCGAACACCACGCGGCGCGTGTCGGGGAACTGCGCGCGAATGGCGGTGAGAAATGTCGACAGACCGCCAGGAGTGCGCGCTAGGAATCTGCCTTGCTCGAATCTCACTTCGACATCGTCGTCCGGCAAGGCGCGCACGATCTCGCTGAAGGCCCTCGCTGGCAGCAGGATCTCCTGGTCCGGCGCCTCGCTCGTCACCGGGACGCGAGCCCAGGCAAGGCGATGGTTGTCGGTTGTCGCAGCCGAAAGGTAGCCTTCGCGCAGCGCCAGGAACATGCCGATCGTGAATAGGCGACCATCGTCACGTGCTGAGACGGCATAGCTCGTCTTGCGCACGAGTTCCTTGAGCGCATCTCCGCGCACCTTGAAGGGTTCAGCCTGGCTTGCAAAGTCGAGTGGAGGAAATTCTTCCGCGCGCAGTGTCGGAAGATCGAAGCGCGAGCGCAGGAACCGGATGCCAACCTGTCCGTCGAGACCACGGAACTGGACGGAAGTGTCCGACGGAACGAGTCGCAGAAGGTCCGCGAAGGTACGGGCCGGCACCAGGACGCCCCCCTCCGCCTCCACCGCGGCCGGTACCGCAACGCGCATGGCGAGTTCGCCGTCCGTAGCTGTAAGCTCGACTTCCCCTTGCGCGGCCCGCAGGAGGACGCCAGTCATGGCTGGGACCTGGTCACGCATGGCTACCGCGCGAGAGACGAGTATCAGGGCATCTGCTAGGCTCTGGGCTGTCAGTTCAAAGATGAGCACTTTGTATTCACCCCGCGTAAGAACTGCTTGGACGTCCTTAATCAATCAAGAGAGCAGGAGCAGTAGGGAACGGGACAGTGTGGATATGCCCTTCCGAGGCAGATGTGAGGCGGTTTCCGCCTTGGGATGAAACGTGGACAACCTGGGGATGAATTCCGGACCTGTCCACAGGGAGAGACTTGTCCGCAATGGATGCACTGCATATCCCCAGGTGTTCCACACCTTTGTGCACAGACCTCTCAGGAGCGGATTCGCTCGATGAGCAGATCGACGACCTCACGGAACTGAGGGTCCGCGCGCAGGTCCGTGGAGATCTTGTCGCAGGCGTGCATCACGGTGGAGTGATCCCTGCCGCCGAACTCTTCGCCGATCTTGGGCAGCGAACTGTCCGTGAGTTCACGTGCCAGGTACATTGCGATCTGCCGGGGGTACGACACGGCGCGCGTGCGTTTCTTCG
>JAJZQO010000035.1 GCA_021847575.1 Bacillota bacterium
TGGCCGGCGTGACGACGTCGAGCCCCATCGCGGCGGCCGCTGCCGCGACGGGCGTCGGCACGAGGCGCTGTCCGCGGCCACGCGGCCGCGGCGGAGCCGTGACCACCCGCAGCACGTCGTGTTCCGCCCGCACGGCCGTGAGAGACGGCAGGGCGAACTCCGGCGTGCCGAGGAAGACGAGCCTCACCTGGTCTCGGCGGCCTGCGTGTCGCGCTGGCCGCCCGCGGAAGCCTCACCCTGGGAGTCCTCGTCCGACTCGTCTTCCTCGGGCTCGTCCGTGGTCTCCCACACCTCCGTGGCGCGATCGATGAAGAGGACGCCATCGAGATGGTCGATCTCGTGCTGGATCGCGACGGCGAACAGGCCCTCCGCGTCGAACCACTCCACCCGCCCGTTCGGCAGCATGGCGCGCATCTGCACGCGCCTATGGCGCGGCACTTTGCCCTGCAGGCCGGGAATCGAAAGACAGCCCTCCACACCCTCGACGATCTCCTCGTCGCGCCTGACGATCTCGGGATTGATCAGCTTGAGCAGGCCGTCGCCGACGTCGATCACGACCAGGCGGCGCGCAACGCCCACCTGGTTCGCCGCAAGTCCGACGCCGTGCGCCGCGTACATCGCCTCAGCCATGTCGTCCAGCAGCCTGCGCGCCGAAAGGTTGGGCTTGCGCAGCGGCTCGGCCTTGCGCCGCAGGATGTCGCTCGGGTGCTTGACGATTTCGAGCATCGCGATCAGGTCCTCCCTGGATGCTAGCGGAATTGACGGGGATCGAAGAAGAACGCCTCGCGCAGCCCGTCCGCCTCCTGCAGGGGCCCCATCGCGAGCGCAGTCGCTCGCAGGGCCTCGCGCCGTGGCGCGATCAGGAGCGTCTGCCAGCGGTAGCGTCCCTTCGCGCGCGAAATGGGCGCCGGCGCCGGCCCGAGTACGCGCACCCCGCTCGCCGCGCGCTGGCGGATCACGTCGGTGCGGCGCAAAGCCAGTTCCATGACGGACCGCTCCTCTATGCCAGAGTAGCCGATCAGAAGGAGTTCGCCAAACGGCGGATAACCGCCCCTGCGTCGCTCCCTCAGCTCCTGCTCCGCAAAGCCGCGGTAGTCATGGCGGCTGGCATAGCGGAAAGCCGGGTGGTCGGGGTCGTAGGCCTGGATGATGGCGCGCCCCGGGTGCTCCGCCCGACCGGCGCGTCCCGTCACCTGCATGAGCAGTTGGAACGTGCGCTCGGCGGCGCGGTAGTCCGGCTGGCCGAGGCCGATGTCGGCGATCACCACGCCAACCGCTGTGACGAGCGGGAAGTCGAAGCCTTTCGCCACCATCTGCGTGCCCACCAGAATGTCGGCCTCGCCGCGGCGGAACGCGCCATAGACGCGATCGGCCCCACCGACCCGCTGTACGGCGTCGCGGTCCAGCCGCAGCACGCGGGCACCTTGCCATGTCTCCTCGGCAGCCTGCGCCACCCTCTGCGTACCCGTGCCGAGCAGGCGCAGGCGGCCCTGGCATTCGGGACAGCGCCCCGGAGCCTTCTCGCGCCAGCCGCAGAGATGGCAGACCGCCTCGCCCCCGTCGTGGTACGCGACGGCCACACTGCACTGCGGGCAGGTCGGCACATGGCCGCAGGCGGTGCAGATCATGCTCGGGTGATAGCCGCGGCGGTTCAGGAGCAGAATCGCCTGCTGGCCCTGGCGCAGGCTTTCGCGCACCGCTTGCGTCAGTTCGGGCGTGAAGATGCGCCCTGGTGTCCGCCGCAGGTCGACGAGCTGCACCTCGGGCAGGGGTCGGCCGGCGACGCGCTCGGGCAGCTCGACGAGGCCGATGCGTCCTTCGCTCGCGGCCTGGAAGGTGGCCAGGTCCGGTGTGGCGGAGCCGAGCACGAGCGTCGCGTTGCGGCGTGCGGCGCGCCACAGGGCCACATCCTGGGCGTGGTAGCGCGGCGCCTCCTCCTGCTGGTAGCTCGCCTCGTGCTGCTCGTCCACGATCACGACGCCCGGATCGATCGGTGCGAAAACGGCCGAGCGAGGTCCGACGACGACGTCGGCGAGTCCCTCGTGCAGGCGACGCATGGCCGAGTGGCGGGCCGCCTCCCCGACGGCGGAGTGCAGGACAGCGGCCCGGTTTCCGAAGCGGGCCTGGACGAGGTCGACGAGCTGTGCCGTGAGGGCGATCTCAGGTACGAGAAGCAGGGCGCCCCGGCCGGCGGCGAGGGCGTCCTCGATCAGGCGGAAGTAGATCTCGGTCTTGCCGCTGCCTGTCACGCCGAACAGGAGATGCGTCCCGCCCCGGCCGCGCCTCAGGGTCTGCAGCGCGGCCGCCTGCGCCTCGGTCAGCTCCGGGCCGCCGCCCCGCGGCAGGCGGGGCGGCGCGGGGTGATGGCGGCGGATCAACCCCTTCTTCGCAAGAGGCTGCGCCAGCGCGAGAGCAAGCGGACGCGGGCCCGACCGAAGCGCCGCGAGTGCCGCGAACTGCCGCGGCGCCCGTCGGCCCAATTCCGAGATCTCCGCCTCGGTAAGACTGGCGGCAACCTCCCAGCGGGCCGCCTCGGGCTCGAATCCTCGCGCACCCGGCAGCAGCGGCGCGACCGCCTGGGGCCAGGTGCAAAGATAGCGCTGACGGAGCGCCCTGGCGACGAACAGAGCCTCGCCCGCATCGCCCAGCGCCGGGCCGAGGACCTCCGAAATCGGACGCAGGCGCGCTGCGGCCACCTCCGCGGGCCGGTGCGACACCACAAGCCCCACCTGGGCGGTTCGGCGAAACGGGACGCGCACCAGGGTGCCCTCGCTGACGCCGCCCACCGGGCAGGTGTAGTCGAGAGGGATCTGCGGCCCATGGCCCAGCACGACCTGGACGACCTCCCGCTCAGCGGCCAAGTCGCTGGGCAACAAAGGCCATGATCTCCTCCCCGATCTCGCGCTTGCTGGCGGGGCCCACCTGCCAGGCGCCATGCGCCGTGACGAAGGTGCAGACGTTCGTCGCGGTGCCGAAGCCGGCGTCCGGACGGCGGACGTCGTTGCCGACGATCAGGTCGCAGCTCTTCTCCCGCAGTTTGCGCCTAGCCTCCGCCTCGGGATCGTCCGTCTCGGCGGCGAAGCCGACGAGAATCTGGCCCGGTCTGCGATGCGCGCCGACGTAGGCCAGGATGTCCTGCGTGCGCTCGAGCTCGACGACGTTGGGCAGATCGCTCTTCTTGACCTTCTGATCGAAATGGCTGGCGGGCCGGAGATCCGAAACGGCGGCCGTGGCAATCAGCACATCCGTCTGCTCCAGCCGCGCGCGCACCGCCTCGAACATCTCCCCCGCGCTGGTCACGCCGACCACGCCGATGCCGGCCGGAGCCCTGAGCTCCGTCGGTCCGAGCACCAGCGTCACCTCGGCGCCGAAGCTGCGCGCCGCCTCCGCGACGGCGATGCCCATGCGCCCTGTGGACGGGTTCGACAGGAAGCGCACAGGGTCGAGATACTCGCGCGTCGGCCCGGCGGTCACGAGTACGCGCACCTTGGTCAGTTGCGGGGTGCGCAAAGCCTCCTCGACCGCGGCCAGGATCTCGCCCGCCTCCGGCAGCCGGCCGACGCCGCTGCGTCCCGAGGCGAGGTGACCCTCCGCGGGCGGCAGGACGCGCTGACCGAATGCCGCGAGCCGCGCGACATTCTCCCTGGTCGCGGCGGCTTGCCACATACCCGACTCCATGGCAGGCGCCCAGATCACCGGGCAGGTGGCGGAGAGCAGGAGCGAGCCGAGCAGGCTGTCGGCCAGGCCGTGGGCAGCGCGGGCGATGAAGTCCGCGGTGGCGGGGGCGATCAGGATGACGTCGGCGGCGTGGGCCAGTTCGACGTGCAGGATGCTTTCGCCAGGCTGCCAGAGATCCTCGTCGCGATAGGCGCGACGGCCCGTCACGGCGGAGAACGAGAGCGGAGTCACGAAAGCCTCCGCACCACGACTCAGGACCACGTCCACTGCGTGGTCCTGCTGGCGCAGCCTGCTGGCCAGGTCGACGGCCTTGTAGGCCGCGACGCCCCCGGTGACGCCGAGGACGATGCGGCTCACCTCAGTCCGATCTGGGGTCGGTCATACTCGAGATTCCCGCGCGCCAGCTCCCACAGCGCCTGCGTGACCGGTTTGGGCCGCCCGGGCTCGTCTTCGGCCCCTTCGTCCAGCAGGACGCGGGCACGCTTGGCGACTGCGACGACGAGCGCATAGCGCGAATCGGTGCGGTGCATCAGTTTCTCCAGCGACGGCTGTTGCAAAAAAGCACCTCCCTGCTGCTAGTCCTGCGGTTCCTCCGCCTCTTCCTCTTCGTCTTCCTCCTCCGACGGAGCGCCCCTCTGCGCCAGGCGGTTGGCGACGGTCTCGGGCTGCACCGCGGAGAGCACGACGTGTTCCGAGTCTGTGATGATCACGGCACGAGTGCGCCGCCCGTACGTGGCGTCAATCAGCGTCGACCGGTCCCTCGCCTCGGAGATGATGCGCTTGATCGGTGCGGACTCCGGGCTGACGATCGCGATGATCCGGTTTGCGGACACGATGTTGCCGAAGCCGATGTTGACCAGCTTGATCTCCAGAGCGCTCTCCTCCCAAATGGGCGGAACTCAGATCGGTCCAACTCCCCCAGGCGTCTTCGCACGCGCCAAGGCTCGCTGTTTCTTCAAAATAGGTGATCGGACCGGGCTTTGTCAACGCCGCCAGAGGTACTGTCCGCACACATCGGTGGAGACCCGGAGTACGAATCGTCCGTCGTGTTCGACGATGGCGTACGCATGACCCCAAGTCCGATCCGATCCGCGGCGTGCACGACCGGGAACGATGCCTTGCGCCCCTTGCGGCGAAGTCCGAAGAACGTACGCATCAAGGAGGTGGTTTCGTTCATGGCCATGCGTGCATAGTCCGACTGGAGTCCCAGGCGGCGCGCTTCTGGATACACCGCAGAGTGCAACCGGGCGCGGTTAGCGGCCTGTGTCGAGCGTGCCTGAGCAAGTCCGAAGGATACCGCTTGAGCAAATCGCTCAGCGGTAGCATCCAGCCACGCTTGCTTGCGACGCGTAGGCGCCAGGATCTTTACGCTCACCGATTGCGTACTCCGCATGAATCTATAGTACCTCAGAATGTGCCAAGTATGGAACTATGCAGCGCACCGCACTTCCTCCCCATGGCTAAAGCAGGGGCTTCCGTGCGGTGGGGATGGTGAACGGTGACGGGCTCAGGTTGCCCAGGCGCTCCAGCACCCGTGCGATGTCCTCCTCCGAAACCGTCAGACAGAGTCGTACATAGCCCTGGCCGTGCCGTCCGTAGCCCGAGCCGGGCACCACCACAACGCCCGCCTCGAGCAGCTGCGACGCGAACGCCTTGTCGTCTCCGCCCGGCACCTCGGCCCACACATAAAATGTAGCTGTGGGCAGCGGCACATCCCAGCCCAGTTCCCTGAGGCCCAGGCAGAGCTTGTCGCGACGCTTGCGGTAGATCTCGTTCATGCGGGCGAAAAAGGCCTCGGGCGCCCGCTCCAGTGCCGCCGCACCCGCATACTGGATCGCGTTCCACTGACCCGAGTCGGAGTTGTTCTTCATTCTGCCGAGAGCGGCCACCGCCGCCGCGTTGCCCACGGCGGCGCCGAGGCGGAACCCTGTCATGTTGAACGGCTTCGACAGCGAGTAGAACTCGATCGCCACATCCTTGGCGCCGGGAATCTCGAGCACGCTGGGCGCGGGCTCTCCCGCCAAGGTCATTTCGACGTAGGCCGCGTCGCTGACGAGCAGGATGTCGTGGCGGCGGCAGAGTTCCACCGCCTCGGCCAGGAAGGTCCTGTCGGCGACGCCTGCGGTCGGGTTGTTGGGATAGTTGATGAACAGCAGCTTCGCCCGCGTGAGCACGTCCTCCGGGATCGCCGCGAGGTCCGGCAGGAAGCCGCGCTCTGCCACGAGGGGCAGGGCGTAGACCTCGCCGCCTGCCAGCCCCGTGTGCGCGTGGTAGACCGGATAGGACGGGTCGGGCGAGAGCACGATGTCGCCGGGCTCCACGTAAGCCCAGATCAGGTGCGCCAGACCTTCCTTGGAGCCGATCACGGTCAGGACCTCGCGATCCGGGTCGAGGGAGACGCCAAAGCGGCGGGCGTAGTATGCGGCGACCGCATTGCGGAAGGCGGGCAACCCGTCGTAGCGCGGGTAGCGGTGGTTGGCCGCCCGCGCGGCCTCCCGTTGAACCGTCTCGACGACGACGGGCGAGGCGGGCAGGTCGGGGTCGCCGATGCCGAGCGAGATGACCTCGACGCCACGCGCCTCGACGGCCCTGCGCCGCTCATCGAGGGCGGCGAACAGGTAGGGCGGCAAAGTATCCATGCGCGATGCGAGCTTCACCATGGTTCAGCATCCTTTCCTGGTGGCCACGCGACGGTGCCGCGAAAGCTGAATGAAGCCGGCCCGGTCATGTGGACATGGTCATCCTCTTCGGACCACTCGACGTGCAGGCGGCCGCCCGCAAGTTCCACATCGGCCTGGCGCCCGCCACGACCTGTCCAGGCAGCGGCGACAAGCGACGCGCAAGCCCCTGTGCCGCAGGCCTGCGTGCGCCCGGAGCCGCGTTCCCATACCTCCATGGCAAGGTGACCCGGTCCTAGCACCCGCACGAACTCGACGTTGGTGCGCTGCGGCGCGAAGGACGCGCGCTCCAGTTCCGGACCCGCTGCGAGGGCGAGCGCCCTGAGGTCGTGATCCGGTCCGGGAAAGCAGACGAGATGCGGGTTGCCCATCGAAACGCCGCTGCACAGGAGCTCGTGCCCCTGCACCGCAATATGCCGGTCGCGCAGCACCCCGTCGCCAAGGAAGCCAATCTCGGACTGCTCGAACCGCGGACTGCCCATGTCGACCCGGACGTCGCCGCCCGCCAGCACCTCGCCACGGATCAGGCCGGCGCGGGTGCGGACGCCGAGGACCCGCGGCGCGTAGCCCTGCGCGTAGCCGTACCGCATCAGGCAGCGCACGCCGTTGCCGCACATCTCCCCCTCGGAGCCGTCGGCGTTGAAGATGCGCATGCCCAGGTCCGCATCGCCGTCTCCGCCCAGGATCAGGATGACGCCGTCGCTGCCCACACCCGTGTGGCGGGGGGAGACGGAGCGGGCGAAGGCCGCGAAGTCCAACTCCGCCAGTTCGCTCTGGCTTACGAGGTCCAGGAAGACGTAGTCGTTGCCCAGACCGTGCAGCTTCAGGAACGGGACTTCCACAGGGCAGCCTCCCAGGACGCGCGGGTACGCGCGCGACGCAACAGCCGCCGGCGCAGCGCGATGCTGAACGATCCCAATCCTGAGACTGCCACGACAGCAAGCCAATTCGCAAGATCCAGCGGGACTGTGCCGAATGTCGCCGCCGCCCACGACGGGTAGATGGCCGCGAGGAGGAGCCCGACCGAACTCAGCACGGCCACGAGCAGGTAGGGATTCGAGGTGAAGCCCATCTCGAAGATCGACCGCGTCTCCGAGCGGCAGTCGAACGAGTGGAAGAGCTGGCTCATGACGAGCGTCGAGAACGTGAGGGTGCGCGCGAGCGGCAGCCCGGCCCCGAGCGCCAGGGCTCCGACAAACATGCCAAGGGTCGAGACGCCGATCAGCGCGCCTCTGCTGATGACCTTGAACCCCAGGCGGCGCGCGAAGATGCCTTCTCCCGGCGGACGCGGCGGCCGCTGCAGAACGTCTGGCTCCACCGGCTCGAGGCCGAGCGCCAGGGCTGGCAGGCCATCGGTGGCCAGGTTGACCCAGAGGATCTGGATCGGCAGGAGCGGCAGCGCGAGCCCGCTGACGGCGGCGCCGAACATCACGAGCACCTCGCCGACGTTGCAGGCGAGCAGGTAGCGCACGAACTTGCGCACGTTGTCGTAGATGCCGCGCCCTTCCTCGACCGCCGCGACGATCGTGGCGAAGTTGTCGTCCGCGAGGATCATGTCGGCGGCCTCCTTGGACACATCGCAGCCTGCGATGCCCATGGCCACGCCGATGTCGGCGGCGCGCAGCGCGGGCGCGTCGTTGAGGCCGTCGCCCGTCATGGCCACGATCTCTCCGTTGCGCGACAGCGCCTCGACGAGGCGCAGCTTGAACTGCGGCGAGACCCTTGCGTAGACGTTGGTCGTCTGGGCGAGCCGCCGCAGTTCCGCGTCGGAGAGGTGCTCGACGTCGCTGCCGCTCGCGATGCCCTCGCCTGGGCGCAGGATGCCGAGCTCGCGGGCGATGGCGGCGGCGGTCGCCGGATGGTCGCCCGTGACCATGAGCGGACGGATGCCCGCGCGCCGGCAGGCGCGCACCGCGTCCCTGACCTCCGCCCGCGGCGGATCGTAGAGACCGACCATGCCCAGGAGGGTGAGACCGCGCTGCTCCGTGGCCTGTGACACGACCCGGACCGCCACGGCGAGCGTGCGCAGACTCTCCTGGCCGAGCGATGCGGTCCGCTCGAGCCACTCCTGCCTGCGTTCGGCGGTCAAAGTGACGTCGCGGCCGCCGACACGCTCCGCCGCGCACATGCGCAGCACGGCCTCCGGCGCGCCCTTGGTGATCTGCCAGAGCTGCTGCCCGCGGCGCACCACGACCGTCATGCGCTGCGCCTCGGAGGAGAACGGCACCTCCAGCACGCGCGGACGCTCGCGCATCAGGCGTTCAACCACTACGCCCGCCTTGGTCGCGGCGACGATCAGCGCGACCTCGAGGGGATCTCCCTCGGCACGCATGCGCTGGCGGTCGCCACGCAGCTCGGCGTTCTGGCAGAGCGCCAGGGCCTCGAGCGCCCCCCGCACCTCGTCGCCGCGCGGGTGCCCCGCCAAGGGCACGATCCGGCCGGCGAGGTCGTACCCGTCGCCAGTCATCTGGTACTCCCCGTCCGCCGTGACCAGGCGCCGCACCGTCATCTCGTTGCGCGTCAGAGTGCCGGTCTTGTCCGAGGCAACGATGGTCGCGGAGCCCAGCGTTTCCACGGCCGGCAGGTGGCGGACGAGGGCGTTGCGCCGCATCATGCGTTGCACTCCGATGGCAAGCGCGATCGTCACGATCGCGGGCAGTCCCTCGGGGATGGCCGCCACCGCCAGACTGACACCCGCCAGGAACATGCGGAACACGCTCTCGCCGCGCATGATCCCCGCGACGACGACCACACCCGCGATTGCGAGGCACGCCCAGACGAGCGTCCTGCCGAGCCCGGCCAGCCTGAGCTGCAAGGGCGTGGGCTCGTTCTTCTGCTCGCTCAGCAACTGCGCGATGCCGCCCATCGCCGTTTTGCTGCCCGTCGCGGTGACCAGGCCGACGGCGCGCCCGCGCACGACGGTCGTGCCGGCGAAGACCATGTTCTTGCGCTCTCCGATCGGCGCCCGCACGTCGCCGAGCCAGCCCGCCGCTTTGCGCACAGGCGTCGACTCGCCGGTCAGGGCAGACTCCTCGACGGCCAGTTCCATCGCCTGAAGCAGGCGCGCGTCGGCGGCCGGCTTGTCTCCGGCCTCGAGCAGCAGCAGGTCGCCTGGAACGACCTCTACGGCCGGTACCCTACCTTCCACACCATCGCGGCGCACCCGGGCCGTCGGCGCTGCCATCTCCTTGAGCTTCTCGAGCGAGCGCTCGGCGCGGAACTCCTGAAAGGCGCCAAGCACAGCGTTGATGACGACGATCACGAGGATGGTCACCGCGTCGCCGACCTCGCCGAGGAAGAACGACGCGGCGGTGGCGCCGAGCAAAACCAGCACCATGAAGTCGCTGAACTGCCCTAGGAAGACGCTCAAAAGGCCGCGCGGCCGCGCATGTGGCAGTTCGTTGGGACCATAGCTGTCCAGTCTGCGGCCTGCCTCGCGGGAGGTGAGTCCGGTGACCGGATCGGACGCGAGCTGCGCCGCCACTTCGTCCACCGGCAATCCGTGCGCCTCTACCTGATGCATACGCTCTCCCCTTCTTGCACTGGGAAGAGCCTATGCACAGGCGGGGTGGCGTAGGCGTCAGCGCGGTCGCGAGAAGCCGCGCCCGCCGCTGGGGAGCCGGTGCGACCGCAGGCGCCGGGCACAACCCAGCCAGCGCAGGCCATCGGCCCTCTTTGCGGCCGTCCGGCCCCAATTCTTGGGCCAGTTCTCCACCCTAGCCGTAGATCGCAAGGAAATTCTCAAAGCCCAACCCCCACCGACCCACCCGACGCTGCTACACCTGCGCGGATTACCTGCAAGTGCGTCGCCGACAGCCGAACAAGCGCCTGATTGCTAGCTGCGCCTCGTGGTCCAGCGCCGGGCAGACAGGCGATCTCGAAAGCCAGCGAGAGGCGGTGGAGCTGTTCTGTATTGCCTGCGGCCGAAGTGCCCACCTCAGGCTGGAGGACATGGGCAGCGGCCTGACCTGTGAACGCAGGCATTTCGTCGAGCGGATGGAGCGTGCCCAGAATGGAGAGATCAGGAGATCGTCGTCGCCCGCAACGATCGTCTGGCGGCTTCGGCTTCGCATGGTGCGAGGCGTTCTGCACCTGTCACGGGGCGGAGATCGTGGTCATGAACGCCGGAAAGGTCCCACCTGAAGCAGAGATGGTCGGCGCCAGCGAGGAGGCCCCGTTGCCATGGTGCGGACAGGAGGGGTGACGGCCTTCAGGCACTTTTCGCACGGGGTACAGGCCGCCGCAGCCGGTGGCCCCGTGCGGGTCGAACGTCTCCCGTCGCTTGCCGACCGGCCCTTGCGAGCTATCTCAGCGTCCGCACTCCCGTCACGACGAGGGCGCCCTCATGAACCGCCAGGGTCACCGTCGCCGCGGTGGAGGAGAGCACCACTCCCTCGACCGTGTTCGCCTTCACGACAATGGTGACATTGGTGTCATACGCGAGAGACCAAGGCGAAGGCAGGGCCACCCCAGGAACGGCCAGCGCCGACCACCACGATTGGTTGCCCGCTTGCGCGGTCTTGATGGCAGCCACATACGCGCGCAGGGCGACCGCGACAATGGCGAGGGGTTCCGGTCCCTCGCGAAAGCGTGCAGACGGCGAGCCTGTGATCGCCAGTTTTCCGACGAGCACCCCTGTTTTGGCGGCCGAAAGGCCCTGCGCGACCAGCGCAGCCGGTGCAGGGACACTCAGGCGCAAAAGCGCCGGTGACCGGACTGTGGCCCGGTACCCCGGCGAGTGATGGGCGACGAGTTCAGCAGTCACCACGTATCGCTGGGGGGTCCAGAACAGGGCATTGGTTGGCCAGCAAGTGATCAACGCGAGGCCAGACCCGGAGGATGGTGGCGTGAGGGTGGCTCCGGGATAGGTCACCTCGGTACGCATGACGCGGAAGACCACCCGCTCACAGCCGAGCGCCCAAGTCACCAGATCACCCGGCCGGACACGATCCAGCCGCGAGAAGTAGCTCACGTCATGGGCGAGCAGGAGGCTCTCGCCGGGGTGGCCAGGCCACACGGTCGTTGGATCGTGACCAACCGCCACATTGAGAACAGCATTGCCGAGGCCATCGAGAACCGGTGCTGTCAGGCCAATCGCAGGGATCTTGAGCACGCCGGGCTGCCGTCGCGTCGGAATCGTCTCGCCGCGCGCTGCGCTGGACCCGCAATCAGAGGACTGGCCAGTGCGCTGCAGGAGCGCAGCGCCAGAGCTGCTGGAATGGTGATTCCACCAAAGTGGGTAGACGGTACCGACCACTGCCAAGGCGAGCAGCACAACTCCCACCCCCGCCCAAAAGCGGGAGTGGGAGCGGGAGAATAGTCGGTGCTGGGGTGCCACCGGGTCAGCTTCCGATCCGACCGTTGGCGCGGCGACGATAGATCCGGTTGGTCGCCAAGCCGAGACCGGCAATGCCAGTCAATCCCACCAGCAGCCAGTAGGTGGAGCCTGCCCATGGTTCGCCGGTGTGCGTGGCTGGAACCACTGTGGGAGGTGCGGGCGGCTTCGGTGCGGGCGGCTTCGGTGCGGGCGGCTTCGGTGCGGGTGGCTTCGGTGCGGCGGCGGTTACGGTGAGGCACTCGCCGTTGAGCGTGCTGCCAGTCTCCGAGACACCTGCGTAGGCGCTCCCCGTTGGGTTGAAGACGGCCGCGAAACAATACGTGCCGACGGCGCCCGGTGTGAAGCTGGGTGAGGTCGCAACCCCACCAACCAGGGGCTCGGCAGGAGTCAAGGCCATGCCCGACGAGGATGTGCAGGACGTGGCGCCTGGACCACAGCTGTAGAACTGCACCGATCCCATCGGTGTGCCGGCGGCCGCATTGCCTGCCACGGTGGCAACGTCGGTAACGCTGCTGCCCAGCGTGATCGAAGTGCTGGATGGCGCGGTGACGATCTGGGTGCTAGCCGCTGGCGGCGGCGGCGGCGGTGCGGCGGCGGTTACGGTGAGGCACTCGCCGTTGAGCGTGCTGCCAGTCTCCGAGACACCTGCGTAGGCGCTCCCCGTTGGGTTGAAGACAGCCGCGAAACAATACGTGCCGACGGCGCCCGGTGTGAAGCTGGGTGAGGTCGCGACCCCACCAACCAGGGGCTCGGGAGGAGTCAAGGCCATGCCCGACGAGGATGTGCAGGACGTAGCGCCTGGGCCACAGCTGTAGAACTGCACCGATCCCATTGGTGTGCCGGCGGCCGCATTGCCTGACACGGTGGCAACGTCGGTAACGCTGCTTCCCAGCGTGATCGAACTGCTGGATGGCGCGGTGACGATCTGGGTGCTAGCCGCTGGCTTCGGCGGCGGCGGTGCGGTGGACGTGCATGTCGGCACGGTTACGGTGTTGTCGTCCAGGGTGACCGCACCGGTGCTGGCCAGCAGCCGGCCGTAGACCACGGCGCCTGTGACGGCGGTCACCGAGTCCGACGCGAGGACCGTGCCCTCGAACGTCGAGCCCGCACCGAGCGTCGCGGAACTGCCAACCTGCCAGAAGACGTTGCAGGCGTTGGGTGCTGCAGGGTCGTTTTCGAGAACCACGTGGCTGTCCGACGCAGTGGTGAGGGTGCTACCGGCCTGGAAAACGAACACTGCGTTCGGGTCGCCCTCAAAATTGAGCGTAAGCGTCCCGGTGAGCCCGAGGCTGCTGCTGGAAGCATACACGCCAGGCACGAGCGTCTGCCCGCCGAGGTCGGCCGTCACAGGGGTGGACGGCGTCTGACTGGCGGCAGCCTGGTACGCGGTGGTCAGGGCGCCCTGAGCAGCTGTCGCCTGCGTGTCGGCGACGTAGCTGGTCCCTGTCACAACGCCGGGCGGAAAACCGGTCACGGCGCTCCCTGGGCTCAGCCCGAGGTCACCATTGATGGTGGACGACCCGGTGTTCGTGATCGTCGAGCCCGCCAGAATCGCGAAGGACGTGGCCGTCCCCAAGCCTGGCGCGGTCTGGGCCGCGGCCGGCGCAGCGGCGACCCCGCTCAATATCAGCAGGGCAAAGGTGGTCCCTAATGCCGTTGCGATTCGCAGGCGATGTGTCACACCCACGCGGCTCACGGATGTCGTGAACGGCTTCAATGGATCATCTCCAGTACTGACAGCTGCCAATCCCGGGCACGCACAATGACTACTGACCGTCCAAATTCATTGTACGGTTGAGCTGTAGGGCCAACTTCGCTCTTCGCGAACCATATTTGCAGCCGAAGGGGGGCTCGTCCGCACCATATCAGAGTATTGCGAGCGGGGCTCACTGGTCGTTGGTCTCAAGCGATTGGGATGTTGCGAGTGGCGCGGGCCGTACTTTAGTGGAAGCCGTCCTCGCGCACGAGATCACTTATCCGGCCAATCCGTGCGAATGCTCCGTGGAGGCCGGCTGGGCTGAGGTTCTCGATTGCTTGCGATTCAACCGCGAGCTCGTGGTATGTCACTTGATGCATCCTATATGACGGGAACGCCGTCGGGCAATCGCAAACAGCAAAGTGGCCGACGGCGCAACGGTAAGAGGGTCTGCAGCACTTGCTCGGTGAGCGCTAGGGACCGGTCCCGATCCCAACGACTTGCCATTGTCATGGGGATGTCTTAGCGATTTGGAAGCGGCCTCCGTTTGGCCCTGCTCCCCAGGGGCTAGACCCAGCCCAGGCAGCCCAGGCAGTTACCTGACTAGTGTTCTCGGGGCAACACCGAGCTAAAAGAAGGACTAAGTCCAGCGATTGACACTCTACTCCTTCGTCCCCGCGCCGTTGCGATTACAGTTCTATTGGTGCCATCAATCGCAAGAAATCCAAGCAGTTCATCTCTTCTTATGGCAAGTATCACGTTGCCATACCCGACTAGCAACACCCTATTCCATGTTCCAAGAGCAATGGACCATGGAGCAACGGGGTTTGAAAGTGGATACCCAACTGCCTTTGCGAAACGCGCGATTGGTTCGTAAGGCTTCAGCCTGGCATTCTTCACATCCAATACTGACATCCCATCTAGGCCCGCAATATACATTGTGTCCCCAATGTGGGCGGCCTGTGGCAACTGTAGGTTGCAGGTGCTTCCCTGCGGAAGAGGTAACCGCTTCCACGTGGTGGCGTGCCCGCCAACATCAGATAGAGCAAAGTCGCATGCAACGGCGCCTGACCTCGTTGATCTCAAATACTGTACCAAAACCTTAAGATGTCCCTTCGGCTGAGGCTCCAGATCTAGTGGGGTAACAAAACCAGTCTTTGTCAGCCACCGGGGATAACTGACCTCTTGTATGGCTTCACTTCGCCACCTCCCCAGAACCAAGCTATTGCCCACACTGCATGCACGTGTTAGGGAGCTGAAGTAACACAGCTCGTTCTCCAGTTCAAATACTCTAAGGTGATATTGGTCATCACTCTCCGGAGACTGCTCCACCACCACTGGCCCGCTCGTAGCCGCAGTTAGACTCCTTCCATCCCAAGCCCACCTTACATAGCCCCCAGAATTGGCACGTCTGATAGTGAAGACCGGCCTGCTCGTGGCTTGAATCGTATTGGTTAGTGGGTCCCACTCCAGCATGTACCCCTTTACGCTGTTGGGTATTAGGCCCGAAGCGTTAGGCCCCCAAGCGATCAGCATGATTGGAATGCTAGATAAAGATCCCCTAACGGAGGTTCGGACGGGTTGCGCAAATGAGCAAGCGGATAGCGCAAACAAGACAGGAAGCGCAAGCGCTACGAGTTTTCCTGCAATAGAACGCACGAGAATCCTCCTCTTGTGGGAAGTTCAGCAGGCAGACAATATGGTCTGCCTGCTGAACTCATTCCGGAGCTAGCCAAGGCTAATCAGGAACGTGTTGTAGAAGTGGGCTACCGACCAACTGGGGCTGAAGTCGGAAATATCCTTTCGATCACTGGTATGGGCACTTTCACGAACATTGGTCCCGTCGTCGTACGTAACCGTCATCGCGTGGTAGAAGGAGCCGGGCGTACCCAAGAACACCATATCGCCGGCGCTGGCGGCGGAGTATGATTCTGGTGTAGACCCCAACGAAATCAGGTAAGTGTTCAATCCCTGCGCGCCGACCCAGTCACTGGTATAGGGTTCCCACGTACTGTTCAGGTAGAGGCCTCCGTCATACAGGCCCTGCGAAGCATAATTAGCGCAATCGTTGCACCAAATATGCTCGTACGCTGGATTCCAATAGCTTTGGTCCTGGTAAGTGGGGTTGGTGCCGCCGGCGCACTCCGTTGATGTGTTATCGGTATAACTGTTGACGTACAGCACCTGGGCCTGCTCGCCCTCGTAAAGGCCTCCTGATGAAGATGATGATAATGTGGAGGCTGAGATGCTATGGGTAAAGTGGCTAACTACATTAGCTAGCCCCTCCTGCGTACTAGCTTCTACGGTTGATGCGGTAGGCATGTCGTTGATGACCTGGGTGGCCGGAATACTGTTGCCTTGGTCGTCCACGAAGTATACGTTCACAGTTCCGGGTATGATGCTACCGTCCGACGCCAGCGACCCAGTAGCCGTGAGATCCTCCGAAAATGGGTTGGGTGAGACGATGTAGCTCTGAAGCAGAGCAGTGTCTTTCTGAATCTTCGCCTGTACATAGAACGCTTGAGCGCTATCAAGTGGAGTATCGGCCTGGAAGGCGATTTCCGCTTTTAGCTTAGGAACATCCTGGGGAGTTGGGTAATTCAACTGAGTCGATCCGTCCACTCTGTAGCTAACTGTCACTTCGTTTTGATTCTGAGTGGTGGTCGTCGGGGTTATGGACAAGGTGTCGATTGACAAATGTCCATCGAGTAGCTGGGTCTTGGCCATCCCTTCGGCCGCCTGTTGCAAGACAGTTAGTGCAGAGGCCGAGGGCGACGGTTGAGATTGAGCGGATGCTGATGCTCCGATAACGCCAGTTCCTAGGACCAAGGCGGTTGCAACACCTGCGAGAACCAGATACTTTTTCAACATCGTTACCCTTCTCTCCCTCGAAATCAGCTGGCCCTGCCGCGGCTTTCCGAGAAGACTTCTATCGTCACGATCGACGAGTGCTTATGCTCGCCATCAGCTCGATGCAGGGATGCAGCGGCAGGTGCTAAGACAAGGCCGGCCCATCACCCTCTCACCCCTGAGGTACGAGTGGACCCGGACCCCCTGGCGCGTTCCCACAGGGACCAATACCTACAGTCGCCGTCGTCGAACTCGGCGCCGCTCCAATCGCCTGCGCCGCTGCCGCCGTCTGCACCGGCAGCAGGAAGCTTGCAACCCAAAGAAGCGCCAACAGACTTGCCCGCCGCATCCATTATCCTCCCTTCCATGGAAACTCCTACAGGGTAAGCATTGGGCCACGGCGAAGGAGTGTACAGCCTATCAGCTCACCAATTTGGTCACACTTGGAGGACTTCAATGCTGGGTCGAGTTCTTCGAGACCGCCGGGTCCAGGCTGGGCTGAAAGTCGCCCAGCTTGCGGCTTTGGCGGGGATCCGGCGTGAGACCCTGTCCAGGATCGAAGCAGGTCGCACCCGGGTGGCTGCGGACACCCTCATTCAGCTCACCGATTTAATCACGGTTCCGCCCACGGAGTGGGTCAGGCCATGGGTGGAAGAGGAGACCAGTCTCCGCGCCCTACTCTTCATCACCAGGCATCTCATCGACCGGGGAGAACTTGATAGCGTCCGCCTCATCTTCGAACGCGTCCGGACCTTGGCACGGCTCAGCCCCAATCACCTCCGCGGCGAGGTTTACCACCAATGGGGGCGGTACGCCTACGCAGTGGGCTCCTATGGGCGAGCGCTCCACTGGATGAGGCTGGCGGAACGTTCGGCCCAGCAATCGTCGGATCCCTATGAAAGGGCCGTTGCGACGTACAACCGTGCCCTCGCTCTAAGCAGGACGCGCACCATCGCACAGACCGTCGCGAAGTTTGACGCGGCGATCTCGGGGTTCCAGGACATTGCTCACCGGCGCGAACGTGCTTATGCCCAACTGGAACGGGCGAACTTTCTCTTGAGGATGGGCTCCTACCGCGAGGCGCTGGCAGACTACCGCCACGCCGCCGGGGATCTGCGCGCCACGCCGTGGTTCTTCGACTGCCGACTTGGCCAAATCATCTGCATCTCCCAGGTCCGCTCTATCAAGACAGCGGCCGGGATTATGCCTGCGCTCAGTAGCTTGGCGAATGACCCCGAGCGGCAGGCGATGTTTCATCACAACTTCGCAGTCTTCTATCGACAGCTTGGGCTGCTCGAGTGCGCGTTGACGCATCTGTCCGCGGCGTTGGAAAGTGGGACCTCAGACGCCTCGTCGACTGCAGCGACGTTGGCTGAGGCCTGCCTCTGCCGGATCATGGTCGGCGATCACCCCGGAGCGTTGCTCGCGTTGGCTCGTTTCGAGTCCCTTGAGGGTTCGAAGGATCCCCAGGACCTGTGGACGATGGCGGCCCTGTCGTTCGTCTTGCGAGGGGCTTCGCTGCCTACGCCCTCACTGCCCGAGTCGCTACGGGATGATCACGAGCACCGTTTAGGAACGGCACTATCGCTGCTGTTTTCCTTCGGTCATGCCAGTTCGCGAACCAAGGAACTTGTCCATCAAGCTAACAATCACTGATCGAGCTAGACCGTGTCACCACGATGCGCCGCTTCTGTTCCTGTAGGATCGGCCGGGCTCTTTAGAAGCGTCTCCAGATTATCCGCCACATTCTTGTGCCGCCGGACTTCCGTCTCCCAGCCACGCATCGTCGCGTCCCGGATGAGCAGCTTGACGTCTTCCATCTGGCGCCGGATCGTCTCCTGCTCCTCCAACAGCGGCAAGAACGCCGGACAGCGTTCGCAGACGTTGGCGACTGGACAGGCCTGCTGCGCTAGCTCGCGCAGGCAGTAGCCGTGGGCGAGTCGGGTCTTGAGCTTGCCGCTCTCAATCCAGTTGGAGTCCGGCTCCTCCTTGGATGCGGCCGCCGCAACCTCGACCATCGCCGGCGAGTACTGGCTCTTCGCTGCGCTGAGCGCTGCCTCGTACTGCTGCCTGACTGTCGCGTCGAAGAGGTGGCCGTAGCGCAGGCTCATGGTCGCGCTGACGTGGCCGAGTAGCCGCATCAGGGCTGGCAGGCTGATGCCGGCGTTGATCAATGCGGTCGCGTAGGTGTGGCGGAACTGATGCGGGGTGATGTGCAGTGGCCGGCCTTTGGCGTCCACGAGCCCCGCCATCCCCACCGCGCGCCTCAGAGTGTTGCGGATGAGGGCGATGCTGACGCGCGTACCGTGACGCATGAGCAGGAACTCGGTGGGGCGTCCGGTCTCGGGATGCGGCAGCGGTCGCACGGCTCCTCGCGCCTGCGCGATGGTGTCGAACATCGCCACCGTCTCCGCATCGATCGGCACCATGCGCTCCGTGCGCAGCTTGCCGAGCGGCACCTTGAGCCAAGCCCCCTGGCCCGGCACCTGGTGCACGCAGTCCAGTTCGAGGTTCAGCAGCTCACCGATGCGCAGCCCCGTGGCGCGCAGAATCTCCAAGGGGTAGCGTTGGAAGGGGTCCTGCAACGTGCGGATCGCCGCCATCAGGCGTGCTTCCTGGTCCTGCGGGATGAAGCGCGGCAGGGGCTTGTCCCGTTTCGGGACATCGCTCGGGAACAGGAGACGCCGCTTGGGCGCCTCCTCCCAGCCCCACTCGGTGATGGTGTCGAAGAAGAACTTGATGTCCAGCACGCCGTGCTGGCGCTCCCTCGCGCTGTAGCGCTGCGGCGTACCGCCTGGTGGCGTCCACTCGCGCGTCGCGTTCCAGATGAGGTACGGCTCGATGTGCGCGTCCCGGCGCAGATCACCGACGTTCTCCACCTCAGGGTGGTGCTCCGCGAGGTAGCGGGCGAACGGCACGAGCAAGTGGCAGTAGCCGATCACCGTCGAGGCGCGCCGCGTCGTGGCCATCTGTTCGACGTAGCGCAGCATCGTGGCCTTGAGGCCCGGCTGCGGCACGCCTTTGAGGTAGCCGGCCCACGAGTGCTCGCGCGCGTGGCCGTGGGGCGTGGGCTGCTCGAAGACTCCCAGGTGGTAGAGCACGGTCTCCGCCGCGAAGACGTGCAGGCGCCAGTAGCCGCCGTCGCGGCCCGTCTCCCGCTCCCAGACCTCCGTGGCCCTGCGGAACTCCCGAAAGTCTTCGGGTGTCAACTCGCGCAGGCGCTTGCCGGTCTGCACCAGAACGCGCATCAGCACCTCAGTCAGCAGGCTGTGGATCAGAAAGGGGGTGAACCCGAGCTGCGGGGCGATCGCGGTCACCGCGGCGACGTCCTCCGCGTAGGGCGAGTGCGGCGCCAGCCGCACGAGCTGCGGATGGTGCGAGAAGAGGTAGGCGTAGCCGGGCCTCAGGTGACCGTGCAGGAGCAGATAGGAGACGAACGAGTTCTCACTTTGCAGGAGGTCCTCAAGCGCCGTGGCCACCGTGGGGCTTTGCCAGTCGAGACCGTCGAGGCGGTCAAGCAGCGCCCTCGCGCCGCGCATGCGCTGGTACCTGGACTGGTACGAAAGGCCGAGCCTCAGGGTGAAGTCCGCGTAGTCTGCGAGTATCGCGGCGGCGTCCGGACGGGTTGGTACTTCCGTCTTGGCTCTACTCGCCGCCATGCTGTTCACCCACCTTCACGCGCTGGAGCGCCCGGTCGTACTCCTCGCGCAGGTGCTGCGCCGTGAGGTGGATGTAGACGAGGCTACTCTCGATGTGGGCGTGGCCCATCAGGTCTCGCAACACGTGGGCGTCGACGCCGGCCTGCGCCAGATTGGTCGCGTAGGTGTGGCGTAGGCGATGGGGGTTCCCTGCCGGCACGCCCGATCGCAGGCGGTGGTAGCGGAAGATCCGGCGCAGTCCCGCGGGCATCAGGGGCCTCCCACGGTGGGGACCCTTGGCGGCGAGGAAGATCTGGGGTTCCTCCGACTCCGGTCGCTCGTAGAGGATGTAGCGCTGCACGAGCCGCAGGGCATCTGCGTCCATCGGCACCACCCGCTCGCGTCCGCCCTTGCCCCAGACGCGCACCCTGCCGCCGGGGAGGTCGAGGTCCTCCATCTGCAGGCTCAGTAGCTCGCTCGAACGCAGGCCGCCGTACAGCATGAGGAGCGCGATGGCCTTGTCCCGCAGCGTGCGAAAGCTCCCAACGAGACGCTCCACCTCGGCCGGGCTGAGGCTTCGCGGCAGCCGCTGCGGGGCTTTCAGGCGCAGCTCGCTCCTCGTGACGCGCCGCCGGATGTGTCCGAGGAGCCCGTAGGGCGCTACCGCCCAGGCGCGGCTCACCTGCCCATGCGGCACCGGATTGCGGGGCATGCTCTCCGGATCGATGCGCAAGAGGTGCTCGTAGAAGCCGTGGATCGCCGCGAGACGGCGGTTGATCGTCGTGACCGCGACGCCGCCGGCGCGGCCGTCCTCCAGCCGGTAGACGTTCCTGCCGGGACGCTGCGGATTCTCGCGCCGCTTCTCCCACTCGATGTACCCAAGGAGATCCTGGGTGGTGACCTCCTGTACCTCCTTGTCGGTCGCCTCGAGCCAGCGCCAGAAGGCGAGGAGGTCGTAGGCGTAGGCGCGCACGGTGTGGCGGGAAAACCCGCGCGTCGCGACGTAGCGCAGGTATCCGGCGATGGCCTCGACCTCATTGCCCGCCTCGTCCACGACCACCCAGAACGGCTCCTCTTCGCGTCCCACTACCCGGAGCATGACGCACCCCCTCGCCCCCTGGTGCCTTCGGCCAAAGGCCTCCGGCACCAGGGGAGCCTTCCGGAGCTCTCCCGAGGTCATGCTACCTGCCTTGGAGAGAGAGCGTCAAAGTCCGTATTGGCCGGTTAACAGAACACACGTGCACAACCGCGATATGGCGATGAGGATGATTGCGTGGAGTCGCTTTGGACCGGCAGCGTCTGCCGGCATCCTCGGGTGTGGGGCGTGCCTACGCATCGGCGCCCTTTCCCAAATCCCCCAAGCCGTGCTCGCCTGGGCGATGTCAGTCCCCGTCGAACTGCTCTGCGGCTCCATCGTGCGACTCGCGAACGTCTTGAGGGTCCAGGTTCGGCGCCTGCCGAATGAATGTCGCCTTGAGGTCCAGGCGCGATGACACGCCCAGCTTGTCGTAGACGTGTCGCAGGTGCGTCTCCAAGGTCTTTGGGCTGACAAGCAGCTGGTAGGCGATCTGCCGGTTGGCGTAGCCTTGCGCGACCAGTTCCACAATGCGGTACTCCTGCGGAGTCAGGCTTGAGAGTTGCCCATTGCGCGATTGAGCCCGCCCCCGCCCTCCCGCCGAGCGGCGCTCGGCCTCTGCAATGCGCTGCCAGTGCTTGCCGCCGCACCGCTCGAATACAGCTGCCGCTTCGCCCAACAGCGAGCGGGCACGCTTCGGCTCGCCCGTGCGGCGCAGCCACGACCCGTAGGCGAGGAGTGTTCGACCGCGTTCCAGTTCCTCATCCGCCTGCGCATAAAGGGCGAGCGAAGCCGTGAGTGCCTGCTCGGCAGCCGCACCGCGACCACGCCTCGCTTCGAGCAGACCAAGGCACCTGAAGGCCGCTGACCGCAACCCGGGACGGTCGGTCGCAGGCGCCGCCGCAAGCATCTTTCGGATCATCCGGAGCGCCTCGGAGTACGCGCCTGTATGAACGAACACCTCAGCCGCCTCACGACCCGAATGGAAGAAGTCGCTGTCGACGAGGTCGAGCCGATCGGCAACCCCCACAAGGCGCCGGAACTCTTCGGCCGCGACATCCAGCGCGCCGCGCCTGGCCGCCAGAGTCGCACGGCCCCAGGCGGATGTCAGGTGGACCGCACCGAGCCCGGCCCGCTGCGACTCGTCCTGGGCACGCACGAAGCAGGCTTCGGCTCCGTCCAGGTCGTCCATCTCCATCAGCACGTAGCCTTGGATGAGGTGCGCCTGTGCTGTCGCCCAGGGAATGTCCTCCGGGTAGGCAGCGCTGCCGCCGCACCAGCGGAAGGCGTCCCGCAGCCTGCCGCGCCGCCACTCGATTTCCGCGAGAAACGTCGCGGCCCAAATGCGAGCAGGCAGCACATGGCGAGCCTCCGCCTGCTCCAGCTGGTACCGCATCACGGCAGCCGCCTCGTCGTAGCGTTCCGTCCGCATGTCGACCATGCCGAGCTGAATCCTGGGACACCAGCCCCAAAGCTGCTCAATCTCGTCCGGCGCGCTCTCGGGCAGCCGCGCGTTGGCCTCGCGCGCGAACCGCTGCGCAGTGCGGTAGTCGCCGCGCAGGAAGGTGACCTGGCTCCAGGCCGCCATGGCCTTCGCCTGCGCCAGCGCTGCGCCGCTTTCCTCTGCGAGTCGCAGCGACTCGAGCGCCGACCGCTCGGCTACCGCCATGCCGCGGGTCGTCACCTCGAGGACGGTCCTCGCTGCCGCCGTCTCTGCCGCAAGGGCAAGGTCGGACGCCTGGACAGCGGCGATGGCTTGATCGAGTTGCTCGACGGCCATGGCGCTGTTCCCGGAGAGCGCAAGGGAAAGGCCCCAGGATTGGTGGATGCGGCAACGCAGCGTGGGTGGGCACGCCTCGGCCGCCGCGGCCGCGAATGCCTCGACGGCCAGTTGGTGCGATCCTGCCCGCTGGTGGGCGCGGCCAAGCTCGTGGAGTGCCCGCGCCCGCCCAGGGCCGGGATTGCTGAGCCTCGCCGCATGACCCAGGTGGATCGCGGCGGAATCGTAGGCGGATAGCGCCCAGGCCTCGGTCGCCGCCCGATGCAGTTCTTCGACCGCCGCCAGATCGCCGGGTCTGGCGGCTTTGGCCAGGTGGGGGGCCACTTCGGTTGCCCGCGCGCCCCTTGCACGCAGCACGTTCGCGAGCCTGAGGTGGAGCTGCTCGCGCTCGGCCGGATCCAGACTGTCATAGAGCGCCCGGCGAAGGAGCGGATGAACAAAGCCCCAGTTGCCCGCCTCGCCCGCGATGAAGAGGCCGAGGCTCTGTGCCGGCGCAAGGACGGCCGACGACGATGCCGGGTCGATACCCGCGAGTTCCAAGGCCACCTCCAAGCGACACTCCACTCCGAGGACGCTGGCAACGAGCAGAAATTGCAGGCTCTCCGCCGGCAAACCGGAAAGGCGTGCGAGCACGACCGCACGCCCGGGAATCGCAGGGACCGCATCCACTTCGGGCAGCCTGTCGCCAGACTTCATGATCTGTCCCAGTTGCTCGACGAGGAAAGGGTTGCCGCCCGTCAACACATGCGCTGCGGCCACACTGCTCTCAGCCTGGCTTCCACCGCAGGCGGTCTGCAAAAGCCGCGCCGTTCCCTCCGCGCTTAGCGGCCTGATCCCGAGCAGGCCAGCCTTGTTGCCAGCCTGCAGACGTTCGGCCAGGCGGCCCGCGGCGGGCGGCCACGGGCGGAGGGCGGCGATGAGCGCGATCGGCAGGTTTGCGACGCGCCAAGCCAAGAAGCGTATGGCCTCTAGAGAATCCGGGTCGCACCAGTGGATATCGTCCAGGGAGAGCAGGAGCGGTCGCCGTTCGGCCAGACTCCCGAGCAGCCAGTAGAGGGCGTACAAAATCCCCGAGCGCGCAGGTGACTCGCCGCTGCCCGGACCATCTCCGCTGGTCTGTATCGACTCCCGCAGCAACAGGCGCAGGGAGTCCGAACTGCTTGCCAGGTCGGCCGCGATCGTGCCTGCGCTGCGCAACAGCGACTCGAGCAGCTGATGGACTACGGCAAACGGATAGGCCTGCTCCATCTCATGGCCGCTGGCGCGGACCACGGTGAACCGGTCTTCGGCTTGGTCAGCGGCGAGTTCGAGCAGGCGGGTCTTGCCCAGGCCCGGCTCGCCGCGGAGAAACAGCGCGCCGCCCATGCCCCCTGCCGCCACGCGCCTTAGCAGCGCGGCGATGACGAGATGCTCTTCTTCCCGTTCGAGCAGATCGCTCAAGCGCCCACTTCCAAGTCCAGTTGGTAAGCCGAGCCGGAGGGATGCGATCACCAGGTTGCGCTGCTGGCAACGAGGCCGCCCTGGGCCGTACGGCCTGGCCCGATGCCATTCGACCTAATGTCGATTCGCCAAGTGAAGCCTGAGTTCCCGCTCCAGAAAACCTAGCGTTTGTTGGGTCCGCAAGTTTTCCTTGATTTTTCGCTCTCTCGCACGTCGCAGCGTGTTCCATGAATATTCCTCTCCG
>JAJZQO010000036.1 GCA_021847575.1 Bacillota bacterium
GCGGCTCGGCTACCCGGTGCCGCCCTTCGACTTCCGCCTGCGGGGCGTCACCTCGATCTCGGTCGACACCCACAAGTACGGCTACGCGGCCAAGGGCACGTCGGTGATCCTCTACCGTTCCGAGGAGCTCTTCCACCACCAGTGCTACGCCGCCACCGACTGGCCGGGAGGGCTCTACGTCTCCTCAACCTTGCTCGGCAGCCGGCCGGGTGGCCTGATCGCAGCCGCGTGGGCATCGCTCGTGGCGACGGGCGAGGAGGGCTACCTGGCGGCCGCGGAGCAGATCCTTTCCGCCGCCGGGCGCATCAAGGCCGGGGTGCGGGCCATCCCCGACCTCAAGTTGCTGGGCGATCCGCTGTTTGTCGTGGCGGTCGGGTCCGACAGCCTCGACGTCTACAGGGTGATGGACCGCATGGCGGAGCGCGGCTGGAGCCTCAACGGCCTGCACCGCCCAGCCGCGTTCCACATCGCAGTTACGCGCCGCCACGCCGAGCCGGGCGTGACCGACCGCTTCCTCGAGGACCTGCAGCGGTCCGTGCAGGAGGTGCGCCAGAATCCGGTAGCGGAGGGCGGCATGGCGCCGCTCTACGGACTCGCGGCGGTTGCGCCGGGCGAGCTGGTGCAAGGCCTGCTCGAAGCCTATATCGACGTGCTCTACGAGGTGTGACGGTGGGCAGGAAATGCGTGCTCGCGATCGATCTGGGCACCTCGGCTTGCAAAGTGGCGCTTGTCTCCCTCGACGGCCAGGTGCTCGACGTGGCGTCCGGCGAGTATCCCCTGTCGCTCCTGCCAGGCGGTGGGGCGGAGCAGGATCCTGAGCTCTGGTGGTCGGCCATTCGCGGCGCGACGGGCAAGCTCTGGGCTCGCGGCGCGGCCGCGCCCCAGGATGTGCAAGGGATCGGTTGCACCGCGCAGTGGTCCGGCACGCTTGCGGTCGACGCCACGGGCCGGGCCCTCCGGCCGGCGATCATCTGGATGGACGCGCGCGGCGCCTCCCGTGTGCGGGAGAAGACGGGCGGCTGGCCAGCCGTCGCCGGCTACGGCCCTTTGCCGCTCGTGCGCTGGCTCGGGCGCACGGGCGGCATCCCGGCGAGGTCGGGCAAGGACTCGATCGCGCACATCCTGTATTTGCAGGCCGAGGAGCACGCCATCTACGAGAGGGCGGCGTGCTTCCTCGAACCGAAGGACTACCTGAACGCCCGCCTCACGGGGCGGCTCGCGGCCACCTTCGACTCGATCGCCCTGCACTGGGTCACCGACAACCGCGCCCCCGCGAACATCCGCTACGACAGGGCTCTCATCGGTCTGCTCGGCGTGGACGGACGCAAGCTGCCACCGCTTCTGCGCTCGACCGACGTAGTCGGCAGCCTGTCCGAAGCGGCGGCGCAGGATCTTGGCCTTTCCCCGGGTCTGCCGGTCGCGGGTGGATCTCCCGATGTGCAGTCGGCCGCGATCGGCTCCGGAGCGACCCGCGACTACGAGCCGCACCTCTACCTCGGCACGTCTTCCTGGCTCACCTGCCACGTGCCGCGCAAGAAGACCGACATCGCCCACAACATGGCGACCCTGCCGTCCGCCATCCCAGGCCGGTACTTCGTCGCGAACGAGCAGGAGACTGCGGGCGCGTGTCTCACCTTCCTGCGCGACAACATGCTCTACCACGTCGACGAACTCGAGACCCCCAGCGCGCCGGAAGACGCGCTGCAACGCCTCGACAGGGTGGCGGAGAGCGCCCCGCCGGGGGCCGGTGGCGTGCTCTTCACGCCCTGGCTGTACGGTGAGCGCACGCCGATCGAGGACCACCAGGTGCGGGGCGGTTTCTACAACATTTCCCTCACCACGAGGCGCCCCGAGATGGTGCGCGCCGTTCTCGAAGGCGTCGCGCTGAACAGTCGCTGGCTGCTCGAGGCGATGGACGGCTTCACGGGGCGCACCCTGGACCCGATCCGCTTCATCGGCGGCGGCGCCCGCTCCGAAGTGTGGTGCCAGATCATGGCCGACGTGCTCGGACGGCGCATCGACCAGACGGAATCGCCTTTGCAGGCCAATGTGCGGGGAGCGGGGGCGATTGCCCTGGTTGCCCTTGGCCGCGCGACGTTTGAGGAGATGGCGCCGCGGGTGCGCATCAGCCATTCCTACACGCCGCGCTCCGAGGCGAGACAGGTGTACGACCGTGCCTACGCGGCGTTCCGCGAGATCTATCGGCGCAACCGCCCTATCTACCGCCGTTTGAACGGCTGAGAAATGGTCTTGGGTCGCTGCCGCTGATGCGACGGCACCGAGACTGGGGCTCGAGCGCCAGGTGGACTGCCTTCTCTGCGCGCAGCAGCGTTGTGGCGTAGAGGTGTCCCGATGTCGGACTGCCTTGCCCAGACAGATCTCGGTGCAACCGACGACCACGCCCTGCACCCCCTGCAGGGCGTGGTCGTCCATGATCCGCAGGAAGGCTGCGCGCGACTCGATCAAGCGGAGGCTGGCCGCCGCGAGCCCTTCGCGATCGAACAGCTGCTCCAGCGTGTAGATCGTGCCGAGCAGGGCCGGTCCTGCCCAGGGGACCTGTTCCAGGCTGGGCGTGCTGCCTTCACGCTTCGCGTTTCCCGGGCCCGGCCGCGGGCCGCGCATGGTGTCGAATCGCCGACAGCCCCTTGCGGCGGGGGTGTAAGAGGGTAAAACGACCGCAATCGACAGAGATCGACAGGAAAGCCAAAAGCAAGCGCGTTTGAAAACTACCTGGGTCAGCGGAAAAGGATTGACAGAATGGTTGCAGAATGGCATACAGAATACAAAATACGGCATACCAAGGGGGCAACGACCAGCGTGGCTGATACCTACGAGAACGACCCGTACAAAGACCATCCGGAAGACGACCCGCGTCGCCAAGGAAAGATGCACTATCACGAATACGAAGTGCGGCCGATCGAGGTGGCCCGCATTGTGCACCAGAACCCGGTGGGTGACCTCTTCGAGCTCAAGGAGCGCCACCACAAGGGCGCGGACGTCCAGCTGCCATTGCGCACGATTCAATTGCACGTGTCGCAGCTGCTCGCCGGCGAGATGACGCGGATGCACAAGCACCACAACGAGGCTGCGATCTATGTCATCGAGGGGAAGGGATACTCCCTGGTCCAGGGCGTGAGATACGACTGGCAGCAGGGCGATTTCCTCTACATGCCGAGCATGACCTGGCACCAGCACTTCAACGAGGGGCCCGACCGAGCGGTCTATCTCGGCATCACCAACAAGCGGATGCTGGACTGGCTTGGCCTCGACCGCCGGGTGGAGGCGGGCATCAACATGACGGACGAGCAGGTGCAGAAGGAGATCGAGACGGTGCAGCCGTCGCCCTACTCGTGGTACAGCATCACACCCGAAGGCGGTGTGCGCTTCGGGCCGCCCGGCTTCATCAAGCACGAAGGCGACTGACCGGCACACTGAAGCCCCACGGGGCAGGATGACGAGGTAGCCGCCGATGCTGCACGCCGCATGGCTCGGGTTCATGTCCCTCTGGGCGCCGATGTCGATCGCCATGATGGTCATCGGGGTGGTTGTCGGCTTCGTTTTCGGTGCCACGCCAGGACTTGGCGGCAACATGTACCTCGCCGTGCTGCTGCCGTTCGTGTACAAGCTGAGCCCTCCAGCGGCCTTCGCCTTGCTGCTGGGGGGCCATTCGGCCATCACGTTCGGCGGCGCGGCGAGCGCGATCCTGATCAACACCCCTGGCACAGGGGACTGCATCTCCACCACCTGGGACGGCTATCCGCTGTCTCAGCAAGGACACGCCGGACGGGCGATTGGCGCCGCGAGCACCGCTTCCGCTCTTGGCGGACTGTTCGGCGTCGCGGTGCTGATCGTTGTGATCCCGCTCGTGAGCCGCATCATCAGCGCTTTCGGCCCGCCCGAGATGCTGTCGATGGCCCTTGTCGGCATCGCCATGGTCGGGTTCATCTCGCAGGGCTCGTTGTCGAAGGGCCTGATCGCCGGCGGTCTCGGCCTGCTTCTGTCCTTCATCGGAACCGATCCGATCACAGGCGAGACGCGCTTCACGTTTGGCAGCCTGTTCCTGCAGGACGGACTCGATTTCGCGGTCGCCATCATCGGCCTCTTCGGCATCGCCGGTGTCCTGGACCTCTTGATCAGCGGGCGGAAGTCGGTTGCGGAGACCGACGTCCCCTCGAGTGGCGACAGCACCCTGAGCGGCATCGGCGATGTGCTGCGAAACTGGCGGCTACTGCTGCAGAGCAGTTCGCTCGGGGCTCTGCTCGGCCCGATACCGGGAGTGGGCGGCAGCATCACGAACGTTATGGCGTACGCCCTCGCCCAGCGCACGTCCAAAGTGGGCCACCTGTTCGGCACGGGCCGGATCGAGGGGGTCATCGCGCCGCAGAGCGCCGACAATTCGAAAGAAGCGGGCGCGATCATACCGACCGTCGCCTTGGGTATTCCCGGATCGAGCGCCATGGCGATCTTCCTCGGCGCCTTCTACATTCTCGGCCTGCAGCCTGGGCCGCAGATGCTGACCACCCACGCGGACATCACGTTCTCGCTTGTGTGGATCCTCGCGGTGGCCAACGTGCTGACCGGCATCCTGGCGCTCGCCGCGGGCGGTCAGCTGGTGCGCATCACGCGGATGCGCACGGCCTATCTCGCCACGGTGGTCCTGGTGATCGCCTTCGTCGGGGCGTACAGCCTGACCAACAGCTTCGACAGCGTCATCGCGGCCCTCGCGTTCGGTGTCGTCGGCGTCGTGATGAAGCGCTACGGCTTCTCCCGGCCAGCCCTCCTGATCGGGCTTCTCCTGGGATCCACGGCCGAGACCAACTTCATGGTCTCCTACCACGTGTGGGGCCTCGCGTTCCTGCTCAGACCGATCACCGTGATCATCCTCCTGGCGGGGATCGCGGGCCTGACGTACCCGACGCTCAAGAGCGCGGGCGGTCGATTGGTCGGCGCGGCGCGGCGCTCTTTAGGAGCCACGCGTGCAGTCGGTGCGACGGAAGGGAGTGACGACGGGGGATCGCCCTGAGCAAACGCTGCGTCACATGCGTCCTGTTCGTTGGCTGAAGAACTTCACGCAAGGGAGGGTAGCGACGCCGGGAAGATTCCGACGTCGTCGCACGACATGCGCATCGTCAGGAACGGACTCGGGCCTGCACTATCGGCGGTCGCGATCAGCGGACTCCTGCTTTCCACGGTGGCGCCGACAGCCTCCGCCGGGAAGAGGGAGAACCCTGCGGCGTTCTACAAGGGGAAGACCATCCAGTTCATCATCCCGCACGGAGTCGGGGGCGGCTTCGACTTCTACTCCCGCGAGCTCGCCCTGTACATGGCGAAGTACATGCCCGGCACCACCATCGTCCCGATCAACAAGCCGGGGGCCGGTGGCCTTACGGGCACGGACCTGATCGCGTCCTCGAAGCCGGACGGACTCACCATCGGCATCATCGACGTGACCGGCACCTTGACGGACCAGGCGCTTTCGCCCAAGACGGTCGGCTACAACGACATGACCCTAAGCTGGCTCGGACGCGTCAGCGCCGACACGCCCGTCATGGTCGTGAGCATGAACTCGCCCATCAAGACCATCGTCGACTGGCAGAAGTCCAGCAGCCCGGTATCGTTCTCCGTGAGCGGCGCGGGCAGCGACGACGACATCACGATCAACCTGATCGGGAAGCTGCTCGGCCTGCCGGTCGACACCGTTCCCGGCTTCTCTGGCACAAGCGCCACGGTCGCCGCCGTGATCAACGGCACGGTCATGGGCACCGAGACCACGTTCGGCAGCATCGCGCCGGAGATCAAGAGCCATGAGGTGCGGCCGCTGATGGTCGTCGGTATGGACCGCCGCTCGGAGATCCCAGGCGTGCCTACCGTCGCGCAGGACGCCTGGCTGATGGGCGCCAGCAAACAGGCCCAGAGCGAGGTCGCGGACTGGGCCATGATCCAGGGGCTCAACAGGGCGATCGCCGGGCCGGCGAGGATCCCATCCGACCGCCTCGCCTACCTGCGCACGGCGATGCAGAAGGCGATGAAGGATCCCGGCTTCATCGCGACGATGAAGAAGGCCAACCGCGAGATCTCGTACCTGCCTGGGGCCACGGTCGGCAAGGACGTCAGGCAGGCGCTCAAGGACATCAAGCCGCTCCTGCCGGTCTTGAAGAGCCTGCCCGGAGTGGGCGTGAAGTAGGAACCGTCCGGTCCCGCGGCGCCGGGTGACCAGCGTTGCGGGACCGGACATCGTGATGCCCTACGTCTGCGCCGGTGGAGTGAAGACATGAACAGGCTGGCCGGAGAGCGCATATTCGACGTCTTCATCCTAGTCGTCTCCGTCGTATTCGTGAGCCTCGCGGCGGGCTATTCGAGCGCCGGCAGACTGGCTCCTCTGATCGTCGGCATCCCGACCGCGCTCCTGGCCCTCTACCGCATCGTGCGCGGACTTGTACGGCCGCGCGAGGCCCCCTACGCCGTTCCGGAGAAGGCGTTCTGGCTGCGCCTCGCCACGATGTACATGTGGGTGGTCGGGTTCCTGATCCTTTCCATGCTCGCGGGGTTCCTGATCTCCATCCCGCTGTTCGCACTGGGGTTCCTGCTGATCCAGAACCGGACCCCCATCCGGGTCGCCGTCCTGCTGACGCTCGGCATCGAAGTCGTGGTGTACCTCTTCTTCGTGCGTCTGGTCGGGGTTCCGTTTCCGACTGGCCTTCTCTTCTGATGCGCTGAGGCAACCCCGGTGGTCCGCACAGGGTGCCCGCCGGTCTATCCACGGATGGACGGAGGCCGAACATGCGCTACGGTTTGCTGACGAGAGGGTCTCTCGGTATCCTGGGCGGCCTCGGGGTCGCCAACGTCGCGATGTGGATATGTCTGCTCGCCGCGTCGCGGCACGCCGCCTTCCTGCTGCCGCTCGGAGCTCTCGCCTACGTGTTCGGACTACGCCACGCCGCAGACGCCGACCACATCGCGGCCATCGACAACACGACGCGCAAGCTGCTGGCCGATGGCAAGCGCCCGGGCGGCGTGGGTCTCTTTTTCGCGCTCGGCCACTCCACGATCGTCTTTGTCCTGGCGGCGCTGCTCCTGGTTGCGACCCGCAGCGTCAAGTCGGCACTGCCTGCCCTCGCGTCTGTCGGCGGTCTGCTTGGCATGGGCGTTTCGGCGGGCTTTCTCTACCTCCTGGCCCTGCTCAACCTCATGGTTCTGCTTGAGGTCCTACGGGCGTTCAGGCAGGCGAGGCGGCAGCCGGACCTCGATCCGGAGCGGTGGCAGGCGATCGAGAGAGGCCTGCTTCAGCGCGGCTTCATGAACAGGTTTTTCGGCCGGGTCTACCGGAGCATCCATTCCGATCGCCAGATGTATTGGGTAGGGTTGCTCTTCGGCCTGGGTTTCGACACCGCGAGCGAAGTCGGGTTGCTGGCGCTGGCGGCCGTAGCGGCCGGCCGCAGTGTTTCCGCACTGCAGGTGCTGATGCTGCCTCTCATGTTCGCCGCCGGCATGACCCTGGTGGACGCCCTGGAAGCCGTTGTGATGCAGTACGCCTATGCGTGGGCCTTCATCACCCCGCTCAGGAAGCTGTATTACAATCTTGCGGTGACAGCCATTTCGGTTGCGGTGGCCCTTGGCATAGGAACGCTGGAGTGGCTCAGGGTCCTCGCCGTCGACATCCCGCTGCGGGGCCGGGTCTGGGATCTCATCAAGTCCTTCGATCTTGGAAATTTCGGATACGTCATCATCTCGATCCTGCTGTTGGGCTGGCTCGGTTCGGTTGCCGTCTTCAAGCTCCTGCGCCTCGACGCGCCCCTGCGGGACGTGACAAAGACGGCGCAGGGGGACTGAAGGCGGGAGGGGTTGGCTGGAGTCGGCCGAGGAAACGGGAAAGTACGTGTCCGCGAAGTGAAGGGGCGGCGTCTCCCTGGACGCCCTGGAACTGGCTGTGCCAGGGCAAGCGACCGGTCCCTTCGCGCAGACCGCGCCCGGCACCGTTCGGGTGCGGGCGAGCGGGGACAGAACGCATCAGCCGCGCGTGCGCGCAGGTGTCCGGGGCAGAGCAGGGATGGCCCGTTCGCATGGCGGCCACGGAAGCCGGGTCTGGACGGCCGCAGGCCAAAGCTGATCGGGACCAGCCACGCGCAGGCTAGCGGGCGAGCCGCGCCGCCTGCATGCGCGCCTCGAGCCGGCTCTGCACGTGCAGCTTCGAATAGATGTTGTTGATGTGGTTCTTGACCGTCTTCTCCTGCAGCCCTAGGCGGGCGGCAATCTCACGGTTCGAATAGCCGTCGCCGATCAGGCGCAGCACCACGACCTCCCGCTCCGTAAGGGGGCTCTGCGGGGCGCCGGGAAAGTTGAGCTGCTCCTGCACCGCGCGCAGCAGCGCCGGTACCACCGCGGGCGTGATCAGTCCGCCGCCCTGGTGCACCGTGCGCACCGCTTCGACAAGTTCGTCCGGTGTGAAGTGGCCGTGCAGCAGGTAACCCTTGGCGCCCGCCAGCACCGCCTGTATCAGGTCGTGCGGCTCGTCCGACCAGGTGACGACGAGGACGCGGCAGTTCGGCACGCGGGCGCTGATGCGCCGGCACGCCTCGATGCCGTCCATCGCCGGCATGCGCACGTCGAGCAAGGCCACGTCGGGTAGAAGTTCCTGCGCGAGCGCAACCGCCTCGCGCCCGTCCTTGGCCTCGCCACAGACGCGGATGCTGTCCGCCGCCTGCAGGGCGGCGGACATGCCCGCGCGCACGATGAAGTTGTCGTCGGCGATCAGCACGTCGATCTCCGGCGGCGCGAAGATCGAGGGCCTTGGCTCTTGGCTCACGTTCCGCCCGCTGCGCGTGGCAGCTGCACCTCGATGCGACAGCCTCCGAGCGTTCCGGTCCGGTCGAAGCGCGCGCGGCCGCCGTGCCGCTCGACCCGCTCCGAGATGCCGAGCAGGCCGTAGCGGCCCTCGCCGCGCAGGGCATGCCAGGACCAGCCGTCGTCGAGGCCCCGCCCGTCGTCCTCCAGCACCATCCCGAAGCCACCCGCCGTGGGCTCGAGTCGGATCCGCGCGCGTGTCGCGGCGCTGTGGCGCTGCACGTTCTCGAGTCCCTCGAGCGCGATGCAGCGCAGGTCATACCACATTTCCGGCGAGAGTTCCGGCAGTTTCGCGTCCGCCTCCACATCGACCGGAATGCCGGTGCGCGCCGTGAAGTCGTAGGCGAGTCGCGACAACTGCGCGGCGAGGCCACCGCAGCCAAGCTCTGAGCGGACTTCCGAAAGCGCCCGCCGGGCCTCCAGCGCCAGCTCGTTCGCGGTCTGGGAGATCTCCTTGAGGTCGGCCGCCATCTCGGGCTGGCCCTTCCACTTTCCGGCAAGCACCTGCAACTGCAGCGCGAACCCGGCGACCGACTTCGCGAGGCCGTCGTGCAGATCCTCGGCGATGCGCTGGCGCTCCCGCAGCGCGGCCTGCTGGGCGATCGCGGCATGTAGCCGGTCCGTGCGCTCGCTGACGCGCTGCTCGAGTTCCTGCGCGATCGCCGTGAGCGCCTGCTCGCGGCGGTGCGCCTCCTCCGCCTGATACTCGAGCAGGGATCGCGCGGAGCGGACCACATACCAGAGGAAGGCCACAATCATCAGCAGCAGGCCGGCGCGGAGGAACTCCGGCAGGGGGGGTATCGTCCCGACTTGGGTCGCGCGGCTCATGCGCAGAAGGCCGAACAGGAAGATCTCCACGGAATAAAGGATGCCGGCGGCCGCCGTGAGGCTGGGCTGCAGGCGCAGGCTGTGCAAGCCGACCAGGACGATGAAGGCGATGAGTGCGATGCCCGGCTGATCGGGCGTGACCTGGCCGACAAACCAGCCGACGACCAGGCCCTGCAGCCCGGCCGAGCCGTAGGCGAACCAGCGCGGGCACGCGCTGCCTTGGACCAAGTGCCAAAGGCGTGCCGCCCAAAGGCCCAGGAACACGGTCCCGAGCGCAACGCCCACCAGGGCGTGGGCCGGCTCCCCGTCGGTCAGCAGCGCGGCAGCCGCGATCAGCACGGCAGCCACCAGAACAGTCTCGACCGCGAAGCCCCACTGCTCCCCGCGCCGCTCGGCGCGGGTGACGAGGCCCGCGATCGTTTCCCCGACCGAACGAGGCTGCAGGGCCAGCATGTCTTCCACCTCCAGCTTTCACTTGCTGGCGACATCATTCGCCGGGGCGCGACAAAAGCCTGCCACACGGCCGTGTCCGTCTGGGCCTGCCTTGCACCCGAGAAACCGCATTGCGGAGCCTTGGCGGCCTTTTTTGGTCCCCGCGGTGCCAGGTGCCCTGGTCTGGGCCCCCCTGGACCCCAAGTTGCCGTACCCCGCGCGCATGAGGGCCCCGGGGCCCTGCCCGTCTGGGCCCTGGGGCCCTTGGCTGCATGGGTGCGCCGGACCATTAAGGTAGCCAGGGGAAGCCGCCAGGCGACTCCAGAAGGAGGTTTATGCCCACCGTGTACTGTGCGCATTGCGGAACGCAGAACGAGGAGTCCGCGGGCACCTGCCGCAGCTGCGGCGCCGCGCTCGCCCCGGACGCTGCGTCGCCCCCCGCCGCGGCTCCCGGACGCCTACCCACCGCGGCGAACCAGCACTGGGCCGTGCCCGACTTCGTCTCCACGATGCTGCCGGGCGCCGCACCCCATCGCCGTCGGACGTTCTGGCTCGCGCTCTTGATCGGCGCCGCGATCTTCGGTGCCTGGGCCCTGCTTGCGGGCGCCTTCTCGGATCCGAGCGTCGACATCCGCGTCCTCGTCTTCGGTGCCTTCTTCGTCCCGGTACTCTTTGTCTTCTTCATGGCCAGCGAGGGTCTCACGGAGGAGCCGCCGGCGCTCGTGCTGATCGAGGTGTTCGTCGGCGTCGCCCTCGTCGGCAACCTCGTCGCATGGTTGCTGAACAGCTTCGTGTTCCCGTTCCCCTGGGCGGTCGGGTTCGTCGAGGAGGGCACGAAGTTCCTCGCCGTCGTCTGGCTGCTGCGCCGCCGCAAGTTCGCGTCCATCATGGACGGCATCCTGTTCGGCGCCGCCGCCGGCATGGGATTCGCAGCGTCGGAGAACCTCAGCTACTTCTTCAACGTCTACACAACCTCCGGTCTCGCCGCCGTGGTCAATGCGTTACAGGCGAACCAGATCAGCAACTTCGACCAGGTCATGTACGTTTTCAACCATGTCGGCATGCACGGCCTCTTCGGCAACTTCATGTTGCGGTCGTTCCTCGGGCCGTGGATGCACGGGTCGTGGACCGCCATCATCGCCGGCACTGCCTGGCGCGAGTCAGCCGGCGGCAAGATGCGCCTCGACCTGCGCTTCTTCGCGACCTACATCTTTGTCGCCCTGACGCACTCCGCGTGGGACAACACGAGTGGTACGCTGCAGTGGATCCTGCTCGTCGTGATCATCGCGGTCGACATCTACCTGCTGCGCAGCCTGATCCTCGCGGCGCACCGGCAGGAGCGCGGCGAGCCGATCGAGGCCCCGGCGCGCGCGGCGGCGCCCGGAGTGGCCGTACTGCAGCGGGCCCGCGCCGTGGCACCCGCCCGCAGGCAGGCGCGCTTCTGCGCGCAGTGCGGCGAGGGACTGAAGCCCGGCGCGAAGTTCTGCGCCCACTGCGGCAGCCCCGCAGGCCCTGCGGTGGTTGCCGCGCAACCGGTCGGTGCCCCTGGCGTCCCTACCCCTACGGCCTGAGCTACCCGGGCCCTTTGCTCCTGCGGCGGCGGTGCGCCGGCCTGCGAGGCGTCGCAGCCGCCGCCCTCCCTTGCGCACTTGGCAGGAGGTGGTTCCGTTGCCTGACGCGCCGCGTGATGCGGTCCTGCTGCCGGAGGCACGCCCGTACTGGTTGCGCTACGCGGGTCACCTGGTCGAGTTCGGCAGCTTGCCTCGTCCGTTCCGCCTGATGGCCCAAGTCGCCACCGCGCTCGCCCTGCTCGGTCTCCTGACGCTCACCCTGCCGCTAGGGCACCTGTCGGCTGTCCCGCTGCCGGCGGCCGCGCACATGCGGGTGCCCGACTTGGTGCTCGCCGTCGGCACGGTCCTGCAACTTGGCGGCTGGTGGTACCTGCTTGCCGGCTCCGCGACCGTCTCCGCTGCGCTGCGCTGGCCGGTCGTGCTCGCATTCATTCTGTTTCAGCTGCAAGGCCTGTTCGCCTCGCCGCTTGCGGTCCTGACGATGATCCTGACGGTCGTCTATGCGATCTTCACCAGCGTGCGCCGCATCGACGGGCGGCGCAGCATGGCCCTGGCGGCCGGCATCGTGCTGCTTTACTATCTGCTCGCGCTGCGCGCGGGATCGGCGACCTTCACCGTGCTGACGCTGTCCCAGGTCGCCATGTTCTATCTCCTGTTCCTGCCTGTGCTGTTCTACTCCGGCTTCGACCTTGGCGAGACGGGCCTCTTCTTCACGCGGCTCGGCCTCTGGCACCTACATCCGCGCATGTCCGCCGCCGGTGTCTGGTGGCTGGCACTTCTGCTCATCGTCGCGAAAGCGGCCTGGATCATCCACTACTGGCACCCTTACTCTTGGAACCTGCCGCTGAGCCTCGTCCTGCTCGTGGTGGGGGTCTGGCTCACGCACCGGCTCACGACGCACGCGGAACCGCCCGAATTCCTGCCGTTCGCCTTCTCGCTGCTCATCTTCGCCGCGCTGTTCGGCACGGCCGCCGGCGACCTGATCTGGAGCGTGGTCGCCTTCGGGGCGCTCCTGGCCGGGGTGGTGATGGCACTTGTGGCGCGCACGCGGCGCCACCTCGCATCCTCCGCCATCTTCCTGCTGCTGTTCGGGCTGTGGAACCTCTTCAGCATCTCCGATCGCATCGGCAGCCCCGTCTACGCGTTCGGCGTACCCGCCATCACAGAGCCCTCGCTCGACGCGGCGATCACGATCGGCGCCTTGGCCTACCTCATCTACCTCCGTCTGCGCGGCGACCTCCGCGTCGAGCGGGTTATGCTGATCATCTTCTGGATCGTCGGCTTCACGCTGATCCTGGGCACCTGGAACTTGCTCGAATCCCTGCATTCGCTGACGCACGGCCTGGTCACGGCCGAGGCGCTTCTGCTCCTGGTCGGTATCGCCCACGAGGTGGCGGCGAGCGGGGGCATGCTGAACCGCGGCTCGCCCTCCCTGCCGCGCACGGCGCGCGTGCTGCTCTACCTCGGCTATCTCCTGCTGCTCAGCGGTGCGACGGTGCTTGCGGCAGGAACCCACGGGGCGATCTCCCAACTGGCGAACATCGACGACTACCAGCAGGCTGGCCTGCTGATCATCGGCATGCCGCTCTTCCTGCAGCAGTTCCTGCATGCGTTCGCGTTCGGCCATCGCAGCCACCCGGAAGGCGAAGCGCGTACGGAAGGCGACGCGGGCCCGCACCCTGCGCAGGTGTGACGACAGAGAGGGCCGCGGGTCGCCGCGGCCCTCTCCTCTTCGCGACGGGTCAGGCGGATGGCGGCACTGCGCCTAAGCGGTGCGGCGTGGCGAGCGGCGCGATGGTGTCCGGTGACAGGACATGCAGGGCGACGAGCCCGAAGGCGAGCACCCGGGCCGTCTCAAAGAGCGGTGCGATCGGCTCCCCAAACCGACCGAGGCCGTAGAGGAAACCGTCGATCACGACAAGGCCGGCGAGCGCGATCCCGAGCACCCGGATCTGGCCCTGGCCGGCGAGCAGGGTGGCGGCTGGGCCCGAACGACGCGCCGCGGCGTAAGCTACGAAAGCCAGCACCACCCGACCATGAGGCCCGCGATGGCGGGCAGGTAACTCAGTGCGAACGATGCCGAAAAACACGCGGCACCCGCGACGAACGTCCGCTGCCGATCCGGTGCGTCGATGGTGAGGCCCCTTCAGGCCATGGCATGGGCCGTTCGCGTCCGTATTCCGTCCGGACACCTCAGCTGGTGAAGTCCTGACTGTCCATCAGGTTGTCGAGGCCAGGCGAGTCGAAGTCGTCCGATGAGCTCGTGGTCTTGGAGATGAGCGGCTGTCCACGGCTCGCGCGCCAGAATGAGCTTGTAACCCCGAGCAGCAGCACAGCCTGCCACCAGTCCTTCGAGAGCGCCAGAGCGATGCAGAGCAATGCCGCCACCACGGCCAAGGTGCGGTAGATCCATGTGCGAGCTTTCAGCCGAGACACCTCCAGGTGGGTTCCCTGCCTTCATCAATAGCCAGTCCCGAGCGGCAAACAAGGGTCCCAGCCCAGAGTTGCCTAGGTCCCCCTGCCAAGGTGCGCGAGGAACGCCTCGCTGAACCTGGCGCACGGTGTGGCCGTGAGTTCCGCGAACACGCGAAACGCCTATGGAGGACGTGGGTTTCAAGGGGTCAGAGGAGCAGGAATCTAGAAAAGCACAACCTGCGCAGAACAGAGCGGATTTGTGTAGAGTGAAAGGGACGGAAGTGCAGCGTGACGGCACGGAGGTGAACCGGCCACGGACATCGAGATCGTCTACTTTGACGGTTGCCCGAACTGGAAGCTGGCCCACGAGCGGGTGCTGATGGCTCTCAACGCGACAGGCCATGCCGACGCCAAGGTGCGACTCCATCTCGTGGAGAACCCCAGCGAGGCACTGGAGGCTGGCATGCACGGATCGCCGACGATCCTCGTGGACGGTATGGACCCCTTCCCGAATGCGCCGGATGCCATCTGGTCATGCCGCATCTACCGGGGCGATTCCGGCTTCGAGGGCGCCCCGAGCGTGGCGGCGCTGGCTGCGCTGCTGCGATAGATCAACGCAACAGGCGAAGGCATACGCGCTGGCCGCCGGAGAAAAGGCGGCGATGTGTGGCATACTGACCTATGCCACGTTCGTCCAGGCCGCCCTGCCGGATTGGCCCGCATGGTCCGCCTCAACGCCCGACGTATCCGCCGCGACGGATGATCCTCGCGCGCAAAGTCCTCACGCTTCACCTGCTGGACAAGCCTTCGGCCGTGGGCCGTCTCTACATAAAGCACGCCGGCGTGCTACACTAGGTGAAGAGTTCGGTAACCACGGGGCGTGGACGATTTCGTCCATGCCCCTAATGTTTGGATTCGCAGCCTTGTCGGCAACAGTTCCACATGGACGGGACTCTAGCCGTACCCTAGAGGGGACGTGGTCGAGATGCCGTACCTGCGGATTAGCATGGACAGAGTGGGCTGCACTGCCCCTTCCGCATCTGGGTGGCCAGCTATCATCCAGGGTGGAATGGGTGTTGCCGTTTCGCATTGGCCTCTCGCTCGCGCGGTAGCCTTGGCGGGACAACTCGGGGTGGTGTCAGGAACCGGTATCGACACCGTCGTGGTGAGGCGCATGCAGGATGGCGACATCGGCGGGCACGTCCGCCGAGCCCTCGCAGCCAGCCCGTGGTCCGCGCTTGCCGAGCAGTTCGTGGCGCGTTACTTCTGCCCGGAGGGACGCGCAGAAGGTCAGCCCTACGCCAGACTGCCCATGTGGACGCTCAAGTCGAACCAGTGGCGCAAGGCGGTCGCGATGCTGTCGGGATACGTCGAGGTATGGCTGGCAAAGCATGGCCACAGGGGGCGTGTCGGGATCAACCTGCTGACCAAGGTCCCTCTGCCAAACCTTGCCATACTGTACGGCGCGATGCATGCCGGCGTCGATGTTGTGCTGATGGGAGCCGGAATCCCGCGGGACATCCCGGGAGCCCTCGACCGCATGGCGATGAATGAACCGGCAGCGCTGAAGATGGATGTCGCCGGTGCGCGTGGCGGGGACCCGGAGCAGTGGATGCGCTTTGAGCCAGCCGCCTTCGAGTCCTCCGCGCGGTATCCTTTGGCCCGTCCAGCGTTTTTCCCGATCGTGGCCGCGCACAGTCTGGCGAACATGATGGCCAAGAAGGCAAACGGCTCGATCCAGGGTTTCGTGATCGAGGGGCCGATAGCCGGCGGTCACAACGCTCCACCGCGCGGGCCGGAACATCTCGATGAGACAGGCCAGCCGGTCTATGGTGAGCGCGACGTCGTCGACCTTGACGAGGTTGCGAAGCTTGGCTATCCGTATTGGCTCGCCGGCGGGTTCGGCGTTCGCGGTGGCGTTGCGCTGGCACAGGAGATGGGCGCGGCGGGAGTTCAGGTAGGCACGCTCTTCGCATTCTGCGAGGAGTCCGGGTTGTCGGCCGATCTGCGCCGGCAAGTCAGATCCAAGGTCAAAGAGGGAGAGATCTCCGTTCGCACCGACCCGCTCGCCTCGCCGACCGGATTTCCGTTCAAGGTCGTGGAGCTGGCGCAGACGCTCTCGCAAGCCGAAGTGTACACGGAGCGCCGCCGCGTTTGCGATTTAGGGTACCTGCGCGAGACGTACCGCCAGGAAAGTGGGCGTATCGGCTATCGCTGTCCAGCGGAGCCCGTCGCCGACTACGTGGCGAAGGGCGGAACCGCTGCGCAAACGGAAGGGCGCAAGTGCCTTTGCAACGGTCTGATGGCATCGGCAGGTGTTCCGCAGCGACAGAAGGACCAAACGCTGGAGCCACCGATCATCACGAGCGGCGACGAGATCCTGCGCATCCGCGAACTGCTCGGGGACCGTGACGCGTATTCGGCGCAGGATGTCATCGACTACCTCCTGGAACGACCGAGGGACGACTGAACTCGGTCCAAACCCCGCAGGCGAAGGACTGAGGGCAGTGCGCCTCTTCAGCGCGCCCGTGCACTGGCAGGAGGCGGCTGTCGCAGATTTGTGGGGCGCCGGGATGCGCGGCACAACGGCGCGGATCGCCCGGGCGCACGTCGCTGGAACAATTTGCCTTCCGGTTTTACTTGCGTTGGCTCCCAACGACGTGGTACCATCAGTCTGTCGTGTAGGGACTGTTATGGATCCTCCAGCTGAAAAGCGGATGCCTCCGTGCACTTCCAGACGAACGTTCCTAAGAGGGGTGCATGGAGTTGCAGAAGACCATCTACGTTGGTAACCTTCCGTGGTCGGTTACAAACGAGGACTTGGAGAAGACTGTTTCACAGTACGCTGAAGTCCTGACGGCTCGGATCGCCACCGACCGCGAGACCGGCCGCTCACGCGGGTTCGGTTTCGTTGAGGTTCCGGCTGACAAGGCCGAGGCCGTCATCGAGGCGCTGAACGGTTCGACTTGGGAGGACCGCCAGCTGACCGTCAACGAAGCGCGTCCGCGCGAAGAGCGCCCTCGTCGCTACTAAGAACTAAGCCGGGAGAACCGGGATCGGCGTTTTCGCCGGTCCCGGTTCCTCGTTTTTCTGCGCTTTCGGGGTAGACATGGCGGGCGTGCGCTACCGGGCTGCGGCGCGCACGACAACTTGCCAAGCTGACCCTGACCTGGCCCGGTTGGGTCCTTTTTCGCCTGAACCTTCAATCGTGTATTGAAGCGCGACAGGTCATGGGTGTCGAATGCTGGTGGACCGCAACGTTGTATGGTGTACTAGACTCGGGTCATTCGACCGATGACCATGTCGAAAGTGTGGGTTAGCGCTTGTCGTCTCACCGCGCAGGCTCCAGCCGCAGTATTGGCCCCGCGCGCAGGCGGCGGATCCGCCCGCTGCGCTTAATCGGGGTGGTTCTTGTTGCCTTGGCGATCGTCGCAGCGCTTACCGTGCACCCGACCCCGGCATTGCATGCGGTGCACCGGGCCGACCCGCGTCTCGCCGCCAGCGTCGCCAGATCGTTGCGACCGCACCTTTCGGTGCTGCGGGATGCATCCGGGGCGCTCGACGTCTTCAGCCTCTCGCCTGGAGCCTGGCCGGATTCGGTCCTCGTGGACGGGTATCGGCCGGGGCAGGTTCCGCGGGTCTATCGTGCCGGACTTGCCTGGTCGGGCGGGGAACTGAGCGCCGCAAGCCTCGGCAAGCCACTGGCGAGTTCGATTGCGTCCGCGGGCGACTACGACCTGGGCTGCGCAGGAAGTTTCGTCTTCTACGCCACGGCGGTTTCCGGCCAGTTCCAAACGATCAGCGTCCTGCGCGACTCCCTGTCGCAACGCTGGCTCTTCGCTCTGCCTTCACCCGCAGCGAAGGTCCAACTGACGGAAGCGGGCGGCGTGCTCGGCGTCAGGTACCTCATCAGTGGTAGTTGGGGCAGCGCAAAGATCGCGCTCGCTTCCTCCGGACCGCATGTCGTCTCCGGCGGACTTGCCCGTGTCTCCACGGGGCAAAACCACAACTCCCTCTTCATCCAGGTCGTCGAAGGCGTGCGCCAATACCTCGGATCCGCGGTGGTCGCCACGGCCGAGAACGTCTTCTACCAGTTTTCGGACGCCTTGCAAAGGCTGTTCTACCATGCTGCGGGTCTCAAGCCGCAGACACCGTCCATGGCGACATCCACCGGGCCGAAGCCGCGCATTGGCGGGGCGCAACTCGGAGACCTGCCGCACGACATCGTGCCCTCCGGATGGCCGAAATCGCCAGGAGAAGGCGTGTGGACTCCGGTCGGTCCCGTGGTCGGCGGTGCCCCTGCGATGGAGGAGACGTTTCTCCATCCGGATCCGCAGCGCCCGTGGGCGACGGCGTACCTGGTCTGGATCAACCCCGCCGCTTTGCGCCTGCACTACGTGGCGGGCACCGAGGAGCCCACCTCCCTTTCGGGCATCCATGGAACCGGTCTCCTGCCGTCCGGTCCCGCAGCGGCATCCGTGGTTGCCGCCTTCAACTCCGGGTTCAAGAGCGACACCGTCTACAATGGCCAGGAATTCAAGACAACGTTCGGCGCTATGGTGGACGGTGAGTTGTACTCGCCGCCCGTCAGAGGCATCGCAACCCTCGCGATCTACAAGAACGGCCGCGTGGCGCTCGGAGCCTGGGGCACGCGGAGCGTCCCGCAGGCCGGGTTGCTGTCATACAGGCAGAACCTGCCCCTGATCGTCGAGAACGGAGAGCTCAACCCTCTGATCAACGATGCCAGTGCGTGGGGCATCGTGGTTGGGAACTCGACGTACGTCTGGCGCTCCGGCATCGGCATCACGCAGCGTGGCGATCTGGTCTACGTCGGGGGAGGGCCGCTTTCCGTCAGCACGCTTGCGCAGTCGCTGCAGGCGGCGGGCGCGGTGCGCGCCATGCAGCTCGACATCAACTCGTATTGGGTCACGTTCAACTTCTACCACTGGGTGGGGAGCGGCAGTGCGGGATACCTGGCTGGGGAGAAGCTCGCCTCGGCCATGACCAGACCGGCTGATCGCTATCTCTCCCCGGACACGAGGGACTTCTTCTACCTGACAAGGCCCTAGGGCCGCGGATCCGGGCGCGAACTACGCAAGACAGGTGGGCGGCTGGATGGGCAAGCAGATCGAGGTCGCGGGCTGGGGCCATCAGATGCGCGTCGCTGCGGATGTCGAGCGCCCTGAGACGGTGCGCGCGCTCGAGTCCTCATGCCATGGGCAAGGCATTGCGCGTGGGCTTGGCCGCAGCTACGGCGATGCAGCGATCGCGCCGGAGCGGGTCTGGATGATGACGCGGCTAAACCGCATGCTGTCCTTTCGCAACGGTGTTCTGACGGCCGAGGCCGGTACAAGTCTTGGCGACATACTGCGCGTGTTTCTCCCCCGCGGCTACACACTTCCCGTCACGCCCGGCACGCAGTGGGTCACCCTGGGCGGCGCCGTCGCCGCGGACGTGCACGGGAAGAATCACCACACCGCAGGCACCTTCTCCCGGTACGTCGAGGAGATCACGCTCTGCACGGCAGACGGCGAAATGCGCCGGATCGGTCCCGGGCGCGACCCGGATCTCTTTTGGGCCACGGTAGGAGGCATGGGGCTCACCGGTCTCATCCTGGAGGTCTCGCTGCGTTTGCAGGCGATCGAGACCGGTTACATCTCCGTTGACTACTTCCGAACGAGGGACCTGGAGGAGACGCTCAACTGGTTCTCCGTGCACGATGCGTCGTACCCCTTCACGGTGGCATGGCTGGACTGCCTGGCATCCGGACGATCGCTCGGGCGAGCGGTCTTGATGGGCGGGCGGCCGACCGAGCGCGCGGAACTTTCGGGTCGCCAGCCGGCCTTCCCGATGCCGCACCGGACCCTCCGCATGCCGTTCTCGCTACCATCGGGCATGCTCAGCAGGAGCGTGGGCGTCGCCTTCAACGCCGCCTACTACGGTGTCCACCGGCCAGGCGCCCAGCAAATCGAGCCGTGGTGGAAGTTCTTCTATCCGCTCGACGTGGTGGACGACTGGCACCGGCTTTATGGGCGGCGGGGTTTCGCCCAGTACCAGGCGGTCTTCCCGGCTGAGGTCGGGGCGCAAGAGCTCGCCGCTTTGCTCGGGCGTATCCAGAATGCGCGCCACCCGAACTTCCTCGGGGTGCTCAAGCGGATGGGCCCCAGTTCCCCCGGCATGCTGTCGTTCCCGCGGGCTGGACTTACGCTTGCTCTCGACCTGCCCATGCAGGGAGAAGGCACGTCGCGGCTGTTCAGGGAGCTGTACGCGCAGACGGCGGATCTCGGTGGGCGCGCCTACCTCGCAAAGGACAGCTTTCTTACGCCAGACCTCCTGCAGCGCATGTACCCGCGCCTTTCGGAATTTCGCGCGGTGAAGAAGCGGGTGGATCCCGCGGGGCGCTGGCGTTCCGCGCTTGCCTTGCGCCTCGGATTGGCAGGTGGATCGTGATGGCCAACGGCGTGCTGGTGCTCGGGGCCACGTCCACCATCGCCCGCGCGCTCTCGGCTCGCTGGGCACGCGACGGCGTGCCTCTGCACTTAGTCGGGCGCGATACCCCGGAGCTTGAGCGCATTGCCCAAGACCTTCGGATCCGCTACGGCAGCGATGTTTCGGTGCTCGGATGCGACATCGCGGCGGGCGACTTTCCGCAGGCAACCGTGACGGCGATGGGCCAGCATGCGCCACTGCGGGGCATCGTCTGGGCGTTTGGGACGATGGTCGCCGCGGCCGGTGCCGCCGACGCACAGAGCCTGCGGGCCGGCGCGTGGGTGAATTTCGGCGCGGCCCCGCCGTTGATCGAGGCACTTTTGCCCCTCGTTGACCGCCAGGGTTTCATCGCGTTTCTTTCCTCGGTCGCGGGAGACCGCGGCAGGCAGTCCAACTACGTCTACGGCGCGGCGAAGGCGGCGCTTTCCGTCTATGGGCTGGGCCTGCGCCACAGGCTTCGTGGCGCGGGACCCAGCGTGACAGTCCTAAAGCTCGGCGTCGTCGACACGCGGATGAGTTGGGGGATGGGGGTACCCGGAGGCGCCGCGGACCCCGAGGCCGTCGCGGCTGAGGTGCAGCGGGCGATTGGGGCCGGTAAGGCAGTGGCCTACGTACCTCGCCGCTGGGCCCTGGTGATGGCGGTCATCCGCCATCTGCCGGAGCCGCTGTTCAATCTGCTTCGCATTTAAGGCCCTCGTCTGGAGGTTTCGCGGGTGGGCAATCAGGAGATGCCACTGATGGAGGCGCCGGGGGAAGTCTCGAAGCTGCGTGCGCTGTGGCGGCTGATGCGACCCCGGCAGTGGCTGAAGAACCTGCTCGTTTTCGCCCCCCTCGTCTTCACGGAGAGTTTCCTGCGGCTGGCGGCCTGGCCGCCGGCCCTGATCGCGTTCGCCAGCTTCTGCCTGCTCTCGAGCACCGTGTATACGCTGAACGACCTGCACGACGCTGCAGAGGACAGGCTCCACCCGAAGAAGCGCCACCGCCCGATCGCAAGCGGGCTCGTGGCGCCGACCAAGGCCACGGCGCTTGCCGCCGTGCTCGGGGTTCTTGGCCTGCTCCTGGCGGCGTCGGTCAACCCGCTGGTGGCCGTGATCGCCGTCGGGTTTCTCGTCGTCAACGCGCTCTACACGCTCGTTCTGCGCAGCCGGGTGCTCGTGGATGCCTTCGGCATCTCGGCTGGCTTCCTTCTGCGCGCTGCCGCAGGCGCGGCCGCCCTTCATGTCAGCATGTCCCCTTGGCTTTTCGTCCTCGTCTTGCTGCTCACGCTATTCCTGGCGCTCGGGAAGCGGCGCAGCGAACTGCGCGCACTGCAAGGTGCGACCGGCAGCCATCGGGGCGTGCTTGAACGCTATACGGCGACGCTTCTCGACCAACTGCTCGCCGTCACCGTGTCAAGCACGATCGCACTATATGCCGTATACAGCTTCTATCAACCCATGCATGCCCACTCATTCATGCTGACGATACCATTCGTCGTCTACGGGCTGTTCCGCTACCTTTACCTGCTGGCGGCAAACGACAAGGTGGAGAATCCTGACGAGATGCTCGTTGCGGATGGCCCGACGCTGGCGAACCTGGGGCTGTGGGCGGTTTCGGTGGTCGCGCTGCTGCTCCTGAACCGGCAGGGAATCCTGTGAGAGCCATGGCCGCAGGGTACCGGAATCTCCGCCCTGCGGCCAAGAGCGCTGACGCACGGCGGTGCGGGCCGGACCCCCGACCTTCACAGCATGCCAGAAGCGGAGCGGAAGGGCCCAGGCACACGAAGCTTTTCTTTGCATCGCACCGCGCCGGCATGGCTTCTGCCGGCTGCAACAAGTCTCACCCCTGGTTCAGTGAGCCTTCATCCCCCTGCTCGGTCTCGCCCTGCACATCCGCTCGCGTAAGAGCGAGCCAGAGGACAATGATGGCGATGCTGACGGTAAGCCCGAGGGCGACCCAACCCGAGCCCCAGCCCAGCCCACCGTAACTGACCGGCTTGCCGAATCCGTCGGCAAACGACGCACCGAGCGGCCGCGTAAGGACGTATGCCAACCAGAAGGTGAAGACTTCGTTCCAGTGCAGCATCCGGCGCCCGGCGATCGGCAGGATAAAGAGCAGCGCGAAGAGCAACAGCGAGCCAAAGTACCCCAATTGCAGGGTATAGGCCGTCAGGTCTCCGAGAGCGGTGCCCATGGCGAATGTCGCACACACCGTAGCCCAGTAGAAGGCCTCGCGGTGCGGCGTGTTGATGGTGTGGATCGAGAGCGTCGATTCGGTTCGACCCCATGTAAAGAACACCGCTCCCAGGATCAGGGCGAACAGAATGGACGACGCGACATACGGAACGCCGAGAACGACATGGAGGACGTCCGCTGCCATGGTTCCGAACACACCCACCATGACGACGGCGAACCAGTAGGTCCAGGCAACATAGCGACCCATCCTGAATTGAAGAAAGAGTGCTGTGACAAAGACGACGAAACTGAGGATCACAGCGACATAAGGGTTGATCGCGTGGACCAAGTAATCCGACGTTGACTCGCCCATCGCGGTGGAAAGACCCTTGACTATCCAGAAGTAGACGGTGACTTCGGGTACCCGGAGCGAACGGGTTTGGCTGATCCACGAGCTACGTGGGCTTCGGCTGCTCCGGGGCTGCAGCTGGCGCTGTGCCCCGCGTTGTGCTCCGCCGTCGAAAGTGCGCCGAACTACAACCACCCCTCAAACCGGCTGCTGGGATAAAGAACGCCAGACGCGGCGTTCCGACCGGGTCTCATGGCTTCATTCCATACCTCGTTAGCGATACGCGAATTCTGCCGCGACTTCCTCCCTGGCGCAAGACAGATCGTCGTCCCGACCTTCGCAACCAGCGCGAAAAGCGTTCCCTCGGACAGGCAGCCAAGCCATCGAAAGGCGGCTCGTCCTGATGCGCCCGCCGGATGCTTTGGTACGAAGTTGCGAATGCGCTTTGGCTGGCCATTCGCAGAGAGCGCCTGTCGTACGTTGATGCCCACCGGGCTCGGACGCCCTGCAGTGGAGTGACCCCGCTTTAGTGGACAGGTCAGGGGCTTGGCTACGAAGCGCGTGATTGGCGATCGGTAACCGTAGTGACCCACCTCCTCTCGAACTCATCAGGGGTGAGCATGCCGAGGCTGGAGTGCAGCCGTCGGCGGTTGTAGAAGCCCTCGATGAACCAGAAGATCTCCGAGCGCAAGAGGGCTCTTGAGGGCCAGTGGCGCTGGCGATCGAGGAGTTCTGTCTGGAGCGTGGCCCAGAAGCTCTCCATCATCGCGTTGTCGTAGCAGTCGCCGATTGAGCCCATGGAGCCGACGAGGCCCGCTTCGCGGAGGCGCTCACCGAAGGCGATCGAGGTGTACTGTGCGCCGTGGTCGGAGTGGTGGATCGTCCCCGGCTCGGGCTTGCGGGTACGCATCGCCATGTTGACGGCGTCGATCACGAGCTCCGTGCCGATCTGCTCACCCATGGCCCAGCCGACGATCCGACGGGAGAAGGCGTCCATGACCGTGGCGCAGTAGAGCCAGCCCTCCGCAGTCGGGTGCTGGGTGATGTCCGCGACCCAGAGGAGGTTCGGGGCCTCGGCGGTGAACTCGCGCTGCACCAGGTCCGGGGCGAGCGGATCCTTGGGGTTGCGATGGGTGCAGCCAACCGGCCTGCGCCGGCTGACGCCTTGGATGCCAGCCTCGCGCATCAGGCGCGCCACACGTTTGCGTGAGCAGCGCACGCCGCGCCCAGAGCGGAGTTCGGCGTGTACGCGGGGG
>JAJZQO010000116.1 GCA_021847575.1 Bacillota bacterium
GCTTCCTTCGGACCCCACCGTTACCGGTGACGCCCTTGCCTACAGGTTGCCTTCCCGCTGGTGAGGCGGCGGGGGCGTTCTCCCCCTGGCATTGCGCACATGCCGGGCGCACGCAAAAGCGGCGCCCCCCTGGGAGGCGCCGCCGGCGCGCTGGATCAGTTGCTCCCGAGCTCGTATACCGTGACCGGCTGTCGGCCATAGTCGAGGGCCTGCTGGCCCGTGTTGAAGCAGAGATCAATGCGGTCGCCGACGATCGCGCCACCGGTGTCGGCGGCCACAGCGTAGCCGTATCCGGGGATGTAGAGGCGCGTGCCGAGCGGGATGACGCTCGGATCGACCGCCGCCACGCCATAGCGCGCGGGAACCCCTGTGGCCGTTCTGCCGTTCGACCAGCTGGGATCGGCCCAGTAAGCCGTCGCAACCATGCTGAGGGTGGACGTGACGCGACCGAGCAGTTCGCCGCGCGATACTTCTGGCAGCTTGGCGCCGATGTGCACGACTTCGGGCTGCGCGGGATGCACGACCCTCTCGCCCACGATCGCGACCGACACAACCCGCGTACCCTGGTAGACGCGGCGGACGGTCTCCACCGCGACGCCCGGAGCGCCTGCCGAAGCCACCTCCTGGCGTCCCAGCGCGAGGGTTGCGTCGTAGACGGTGCGCACGTCGTAGGATACCGGAACCGAGACCTCGCTCACCTGCGCCGACACGATCGTGGCCGAATCGTGGGCAGCGCCGCTCCAGAGTGCGTCCTGGTAACCGGGGGCAGGATCGGCGCCGTCGAGCGTTGCGCCGTAACTTGGCAAGGACAGCGGCTTGCGAGCGGGCGTCTTGTGTGCCTGCGCCACCTTGGCGGGCGGCGCGTCGTACAGGGTTTTGCCAGCGGCGGCGTACCCTGCAAGCAGGATGAGCAATACGCCCGAGAAAAGGGCGATGGTGCGCCATCCTACCTGCCTGAGTTTTGACAAGACGGACCTCCTCCTTCCTACAACCTTCCATTCTTCAGAAGTTGTAGGACTGCCGTATTCTATCACCCACCTCCCGTCGCTTCAAACACGCAATTGATGAGAATTTGATTTTTGGCCTCAGAACTCCGGTCGAAGGGGCCGAAAAACCTCGCATGCATTTCGGCCGGTCTGCAGGGCCAGGTCCGCGGCTGCGACGCCTTGGCAGTCGGCCAGAGTCGCCAGTGTCTCCAGGACGTAGGCGGGCTCGTTGCGCCTGCCGCGATGAGCCTGCGGCGCCAGGTAGGGGCTGTCGGTCTCGACGAGCAGCCGCTCTCTGGGCACGCGTGAGGCGAGGAGTCTCAGTCCCTCGTTGCGCCTGTAGGTGAGGTTGCCGGCGAACGAGATGAATGCACCGCGGGCGATCGCCTCCGTCAGCAGGGCTGCCCCACCATCGAAGCAGTGAAAGACGGCCCTGGCATCGGGATATGCGTCGAGCAGCGGAATTATGTCGAGGCCTGTCTCTCTGAGGTGGAGCACGACAGGCAGTCCCGCCTCGTGGGCGATGGCCATCTGGCGGCTTGCCAGCTCCATCTGCAGCTCTTTCGGCGCATATTCGTCGCCGTGATAGTCGAGGCCGATCTCCCCGATCGCCCCGACTCCCCTCTCACGTGCCAGGTCGGCGATGGCCGCGATCTCCGCCTCGCCGGCGCGTCCTGCCTCGTAGGGGTGGAGTCCCACGGCGGCGGCCACGTTGGGAAAGCGTTGCGCGAGTTCTACGGCGCGTTCCGACGACGGCACGTCGTAACCTGCCACCACGACCGCCTCCACCCCAACGGCGGCGGCGCGCTCGAGAATCGCCTCGGCCTCGGGAAGCAGGTCCTCGTGGTTCAGGTGGGCGTGGCTGTCGACGATCACTTGATCTGCGTCCCCGGGGGGAGCGGCTCGCGCGGCGAGACGATCTGCAGAACCTGAGCTGTCTTGCCGGCGAGGATCATGCCGTGGGAGATCACGCCACGGATCTTCGCCGGCTGCAGGTTCGCGACCAGGACGATCTGCGTCCCGGCGAGCGCATCCGGCCGGTAGTACTCCGCGATGCCCGACACCACTGTGCGAGGCTCCGGCTCGCCGAGGTCGACCGTGAGCTGAAGGAGCCTGTCCGCCCCCTTCACGGGGGTCGCCTCGAGGATGGTTCCCACGCGCAGGTCCAGGCGCTGGAACTCGTCGATGCTGATCATGTCGGCTTCGTCGTTTGCGGGAAGGGTGTTGCCCGCACTCTTGACCGGGGCTTTGGTCGCGGCCGCCTCCCCCTCGCGCTCCGTCTCGATCCGAGGGAAGATGGGCTCGCCGCGCTGCACCTGGGTGCCGGCGGGCAGGCCGCCCCATGCGGCGTCCGCCAGGCTCGCGTCCTGGGCGCCGCCCAGACCCAGTTGGCGGAAGATCGCGTCCGGCGCATCCAGCAGGAAGGGCTTCAGCAGAATGGCAATGACGCGCAGGGACTCGGCCAGGTCGTAAAGCACATCGCCAAGGCGCGGGTCGCCGGCGCGATGCAACTGCCAGGGCGCCTCCTCCTCGATGTACTTGTTGGCGCGCTTCACGAGGTCGAAGACAGCCGCCACGGCGTCCGAGACCTGTAGGCGCGCGAGGCGTTCCTCGACGCGCCCGACGGTCTCCTCGGCCTGCTGCCGCAGGCTGCTCCTGCCAGAAGCCGGGATCGTGCCGCCGGTAAAGCGCTCGAGCATGGCAGTCGTGCGGGACAGCAGGTTGCCGAGGTCGTTCGCAAGGTCCACGTTGGTCCTGAGGATCAGCGCATCCTCCGTGTAGTTGCCGTCCGCTCCGAATGGCACCTCGCGCAGCAGGTAGTAGCGGACCGCGTCGCGACCGTAGCGCTGCACCAGTTGCCGCGGGTCGATGACGTTACCGCGCGACTTCGACATCTTCTGCTCGCCAAGTAGAAGCCAGCCGTGGCCGTAGACCACCTTTGGCAGCGGCAAGTCGAGCGACAGGAGGATGGCGGGCCAGATCACGGCGTGGAACCTTACGATCTCCTTGCCGACAAGGTGGACGTCAGCCGGCCAGAAGCGCCTGAAGCGCTCCTCGTCCTGCAGGTAGCCGCATGCGGTGATGTAGTTCGTGAGGGCGTCCACCCAGACGTATGCGATGTGGCGCGGATCCTGTGGCAACGGGATGCCCCAGCTGAAGCTTGTGCGCGAGACGGAGAGGTCCTCGAGTCCCTGGCGGATGAACTGGACCATCTCGTTGCGCCGTGAGACGGGCTGGATGAACTCCGGATTGCTCTCGATGTACTTGAGCAGGGGCTCCGCGTAGCGGGAGAGCCGGAAGAAGTAGCTCTCCTCGTTCAGGCGCGCCACGGGTCCACCGCAACTGGGGCACTTGCCATCCACCAACTTGCCTTCGACCCAGAAGGACTCGCACGGCGTGCAGTACCAGCCCTCGTATTGCGACAGGTACAGATCGCCCTTGGCTTCGAGCCTGCGGAAGACCTCCTGCACCACGCGCTCGTGGCGCGGCTCCGTCGTGCGGATGAAGTCGTCATGCGAGATGCCCAGCACCTGCCATAGATCGCGGATGTCCGCAACGATCTCGTCTACGTAGGCGATCGGGGTCTTACCCACCTTGCCTGCGCGGTCCTCGATCTTTTGGCCGTGCTCGTCGGTGCCCGTGACGAAGAAGACATCCTCGCCGCGGAGCCGGTGGAACCGCGCCAGTGCGTCGGCCGCGACCGTCGTGTAGGCGTGACCGATGTGCAGGCGATCGTTCGGATAGTAGATAGGGGTCGTGATCGTAAATCTCTCGGGCATGTCGACTACCTCCCCTGAAATAGAAAAGGCCCATCACCCTCAAGGGGCGACAGGCCGCGGTACCACCCTCATTCTCCGGGCGCGAGGCGCCCGGACTCTCGCCGATCACGGTGGCACCGGCGCACCCTCAGCCCGCAGGCCTCGTGCACGCACTCCGGAGGCATCGCCCCACGCACCGCCCGCCGGCTCCCACCCGCCCGGCTCGCTCTCGGACAGCTTCCCGCTGGCGCTCTCCATCGTCGTTTTCGCTTGTTGCCCCTGAGCGTAGTCCGCGGGGCCAGCCTTTGTCAATCAGACCACCGCCACGCCAGCTCTGACGCATGAACGATTCTGCAGCGCGGCGGGCGGGGTGGTTGGGGCTGCGGACGGCTGACGCAGGCGGTGGCGCGGCGTCCTGAGGCGGCTGTGCGCCGGCTGAAGGTTGCATTTCAGCATTCAGGTGCCTTGCACAGAGCGCTCAGGGCATGGTTGGGCCCTGAGCGTCGACGCGGGCGTGCTCTCTTGTGCTCAGTCTACACAATCAAACGAAGTTGCGCCGGGCGTTCAAGGCTT
>JAJZQO010000117.1 GCA_021847575.1 Bacillota bacterium
GCGCCGCACGCGCAATGTCCCTGTGCGCCAGTCAACGTCCTCGCGCCTCAGCCCGATGAGTTCACCCTGGCGCATGCCGGTCGCGAGCGCGAGCGCGAAGAGGGCGTAGAGCCGGTGGCCCTCAGCCGCCGCAAGAAAGGTGTGGATCTCATCCTCCCGCCAGAAGGGAATCTCCTTGGGGCGTCCCTTCGGCATGTCGACCAACTCGGCGACGTTGCGCTCCACGATCTGCCACTTCACAGCCTGGCGCAGGATCTGCCGGAGCAGCGCGAGTGCGATCTGCCGCTGGCGCGGAGAGGGCTCGCCGGGTCTGCCGTCCCTGCGCCGCAGGCCGGCGATCGCCACCTGCACGTCCTGGGGCGTGAGCTTCTGCACCCGGATGTGCCCGAGGGTGGGGATCAGGTGAAGGTCCAGGGTGTCCCGGTACAGCCGCTGCGTGAGCAGCGCCGGGCTGCGCAGCATGAACGCGTCGCGGTACCAGCGCTCGCCGAGCTCTTGCACCGTCATGCGGTCGGGTGCAAGCGCGGCGCCCCTGATGATCTCAGCGCGAACGACCGTCCAGCGATCCTCGGCCGCCTTGCGGCGTTCTTCCGTCGTCGCGTCCAGAAGCCCGCTGTGGAATGTCTCGGTGCGCTGCCGTCGCTTGCCGAGTGGCCCCGCGCCAAGCTCCCAGACCAGCAGGAAGGTGTCCGGTCCGCGCTGGATGATCTTCACGGCACGCCTCCCAATGTTCCCATGGGTATCCGGAGGATCCCGGACGACCTGCGCCACAGCACCCATGATACCAGATATTGGCTGTTGCAACAGACGCAAATGGAAGAATCAAACATGGCTTTCCGGCGGAGTTCGCCAAACTAGCCACACGCGCTCGGAGCGGCACTTGGCCGAGGGGGGTGTCGGGACGGACAAAGCGTCTTGACCGCTCGCGCAGCCTGCAGCCCACGGCAGACGCACTCCGGAACGGTATCTGCGTGCACGCGGCGCCCGCGGCAGGTGGCATCCCCCAAAGCACGAAACCTGCTAGGGAACTGCTAAACCCATGTCAGGAGGCCGTTCTGCATGCCCGAGAACGTCATTCCCTACGGTTCTTGGCCCTCGCCGATCAGTTCGGATCTCATTGTGCGCAAGGGCGTCGGGTTCGGCCCGACGCAAATCACCGCCGACGGCGTCTACTGGCTCGAGAGCCGTGCAAACGAGGGCGGCCGCAGCGTCGTCGTGGGCCTGCGGGCCGGCGGGACGGCGGACCTCGTACCTGAAGGGTTCAACGCGCGGACCATGGTGCACGAGTACGGCGGCGGCAGCTACCTCGTCGACGGGGACGTCCTCTACTTCGCGAACTTCTCCGACCAGCGCATCTACCGGCGCGACGCCGGCACGCCGCCGCGGCCCATCACCGCGGCGGGCGACGTGCGCTATGCCGACTTCGCGATCGACCCCACCCGCGCCAGACTGATCTGCGTGCGCGAGGACCATCGCGTGGCGGGCCGCCAGGCCGAGAACACGATCGTCGCCATCGCCACTGACGGTGACGAGTTCGGCCAGGTACTGGTCAGCGGGAACGACTTCTACTCGACGCCGCGTCTCAGCCCCGACGGGCGGCGGATCTGCTGGCTTACCTGGAACCACCCGAACATGCCGTGGGACGGGACGGAGCTCCATGTCGCCGACATCCTGGCCGACGGCAGCCTGGGGCCGGACCAGCTCGTCGCCGGCGGCCCGGATGAGTCGATCTTCCAGCCGAGCTGGTCGCCGGACGGCGTCCTGCACTTCGTCTCGGACCGCAGCGGCTTCTGGAACCTGTATGCGTTGCGTCAAGGCGGGGCCGAGAATCTGCAGCCGCTCGACGCGGAGTTCGGCGTGCCGCAGTGGCAGTTCGCCATGGCCACCTACGGCTACAGCGCCCTGGGCAGGATCGTCTGCACCTTCGCGCGTGACGGCCGGGACCACCTCGCGGAACTCGACGAGGCGTCGGGGACATTCCGCGAGATCCCCCTGCCATACACCGTGATCGGCGGGCTCTCGGTTGGACCGGGCAAGGCCGCATTCATCGGCGCCTCGCCGACCGAGCGCCTGGCCGTCGTCGCGCTCGACCTGGCCACGTACCAGATCGAGGTGCTGCGGCCCGCGAGCGACGAGCAGATCGACCCCGGCTACCTGTCGGCGGCGGAGCCCATCACGTTCCCGACCGGTGACGGGGAAGTAGCCCACGCCTTCTACTACGCGCCGAAGAACCGCGACGTCCAGGCCCCGCAGGGCAACCTGCCGCCGCTCATCGTGATGAGCCACGGCGGCCCGACCGGCGGCGCGTCGCCAAGCCTCAACCTGCAGGTCCAGTACTGGACGAGCCGCGGCTTCGCCGTGGTCGACGTCGACTACCGCGGCAGCGCGGGCTACGGGCGCGCCTACCGCGACCGCCTCAAGGGCGACTGGGGGATCGTCGACGTGGAGGACTGCGAGAACGCCGCGCTGCACCTCATCCGCCAGGCCAAGGCGGACCCGGAGCGCGTCGCGATCAGGGGCGGCAGCGCGGGGGGCTATACGACGCTCGCGGCGCTCAGCACCCGCGACACCTTCAAGGCGGGCGCGAGCCTCTTCGGCATCGGCGACCTCGAGATCTTCACGGGCGACACCCACAAGTTCGAGTCGCGCTACATGGACTCCCTGGTCGGCCCTTATCCGGCGAAGCGCGATGTCTACCGCGACCGCTCGCCGATCAACCACCTGGCAGGCTTCACAGCCCCCTGCATCTTCTTCCAGGGACTCGACGACAAGATCGTGCCGCCGAACCAGGCGGAGCTGATGGCCGCCGCCCTGCGCGAGAAGGGCGTCCCGGTCGCTCTCGTCATGTATCCCGGCGAAGGACACGGCTTCCGCAAGGCGGAGAACATCAAGCGCACGCTCGATCTCGAGTTCTACTTCTATAGCCGCATCTTCGGCTTCACGCTGCCGCAGCCGGTCGACACGGTCCCGATCGCGAACCTGGATGGCTGAGAGGTCGCTCGATCTGGTGGGCCTGCCTTGGGCGATCGCCGCGTGGCTCTCGGATATCGTTGAGGCGATCAGCTCGTGTCTCGGGCCGAACCTCGAGGGCGTCTACCTGCACGGCTCGCTCGCCATGGGCTGCTTCCATGCCGGCACGTCCGACGTCGACCTGCTGCTTGGTGTGGGGCGCTCGCTGAGAAATGAGGAGCGGGATTCCCTCAGGGACCTGCTCCTTGCGCGCTCCGGTGACCCGCACCCCGTGGAACTCACCGTCCTGACCAGGGCAGACCGCTTTCCCTGGCGGCATCCCATGCCGTTCGACCTGCACTACAGCGAACTGTGGCGGCCAGCCTTCGCGGCCGAGGCGGCGGGCGGCCCGAGGGTCGTGCAGCCCGCAGGCGACGGGGATCTCGCGGCCCATGTCGCCATGCTTCTTGCGCGCGGGCGAAGGTTGCGCGGCGAGCCGATCGAGACCGCCTTTTTGGCGGTGCCGCGACGAGACTTCCTCGACGCAGTCTTCACCTCGGATGCAGGCGAAGCGCTCGCCGAGCTCAGGCGCACACCCGTCGACGGCATCCTGAACCTCTGTCGCCTCGGCCTTTATGCGCGCACGGGCAAGCTCGGCTCGAAGCGGGAGGGGGCCATCTTCGCGCTTGCAGAACCGGGCCTGCCCGAGCTGCAGACGGTGGCGCGGGCCCTCGCCGCGTACGAGTCCGGCAACGAGTCGGTCGGATGGGACGAGCCCGAGCTCCGTCGCTTCGCGACAGAGTGGACGGAGGCCGTCGCCCGCTGGCTCGCCTAGAGCCAGAGTTCCATGCCCGGCGCGTCCTCCGGGCGCGCCGCGAAGCCGAGCTTCTCGTAGAAGCCCCGCTTGCCCTTGGCGCAGGTCAGCTGCAGCCAGCCGATGCCGCTACTTCTCGCATGATCGACGAGGCCTCGCATCACCATGCGGCCGAGTCCTTGGCCCTGGTACGGCGGCAAGACGATCATGTCGCAGATGAAGCACTGGTAGACGCCATCCGAGACCAAGCGGCCGAAGGCCACGAGCTCGTCGCCCCGGTAGACGCTGAGCGTGTAGAAACTGCTGCGGATGGCCTGCGCGAGCTGCTCGGAGGTGAGGTTGCGCCGTTCGTTCCAGCCGGTGGAGGTGTAGAGACGGAAGAACTGGCCCGCTTCGGGAAGATCCTCGCGCCACGTGTAGTCCATGCCCTTGCCTTCGCCGTGCAACCGGGGGTACCTCCTCAAACGGCCG
>JAJZQO010000037.1 GCA_021847575.1 Bacillota bacterium
ACGTTGCGCGCTCGACGGCCCTGTCCGCCCGCCGCCGCTCCTTCTCGTACAGCAGGTGAAAGAGCTCTGCCTCACGTTCGTGGCTGCACCCGCCTTGCTCTTCCATGACCCGAGCATACTACGGACCAAGTCAAGAGTCCAGCACCAAAGCTGAACGGGGTTCACCGAAGGTGTACTAATACCGTTGCTTCATCCACTGCCTGCCAGGTCCTGACCGATAGTGCTCGAGTGCCTCCATTGCTGTGGCATGAGGCAGACGCCGCCTAATCCTACGCATTTCGGCCCAGAATGCCTCGGCGGCAACTTCTGTAAAGACACGTTCCTGGTCCACGGCATCCACGACGACGGCGCGCACCGCGAGCAACGGCAGATCATTGCTCTGACAGTACTTAAGAACATCGCGGACGTTATTGCTACCCACTGTGCCGCCATGAAATCTGACATAAGCCATCACCGCGGACTCGCCCCGCCCGAGTCGCCCACCACCGATGAGACGACTGTACTCTGCTGCGGCCGGGTCCAACGTATCAATTGATATGGTCGATATTGCTCCTGCCGCGATGGACGCCTCCACCCGTCCGTGCAGATGAGGCACCTTGGCCAACTCGTATAGCACAATGTCAGGTACCACAATGTCCTGATAGATTCCAGTTAGTAGTGCCATTCGGTTTGTCCAAGCAAAGCATGATATGAAATCTGTATCTATAACTAAAGGTGGATCAGTCAACCACATCGCTGCCTCCGTCTTCCTCCTCAATATCCAGGATACCTGCGTCAGATAGCAGCTCCTCATACTTTCCGAACGATATGGTCCCAGCTTCTAAGGCCTGCGAAGCCATTTCGGCATAGTCACTCCACAGAGTGGTCTCGCCAGTAGCACGATACAGTTGCTCGTCGTAGCCCAGATGCTTGGCGGCTTCACGAATATTCGCCTCCCATGCCTGCGCTGTCTCGGCCGAGATGAGTCCAGCTTTCTTCAGTTGGATTAGGGCCGCCTTATGACCAACGCCAAAGAGCTGTTCCAGGTAGATGATATCGCCGAGTTGCAATGGCCTGCCGACCCTGCCTCGTTCATGCAACATGTGTTGAATACCCTCGATCGGCAGTAATAGGTGCGATGCAAACTCATCGGCCTGCCGTTCCACGAAAGAATCATTGAAGCCTGGGTGACAAGCCCTAGTCTCTAAACCGTGGTCGAACAGAGCGTGGTAGAGTTCGTGCGCCAAGGTGAAATTCTGATGGCCAAGCGACTTAGCAGAGTTGATCAGCACGACCTCAGCCTTTCCGGAACGCACGAACACGCCCGATAGTTGGCTTTCCATCGGGCGCTTCACGCATGTGATCCCAAGGATGCGATATACCTTGGGCATCTCAATAGGTTCCACTGCGGAGAATCCCATTTTTAGCCGCTGGGCACGGGCCAAGCCCGCCTCACGCACGTTCAAGTTCAAGGTTGGTCGCCGCCTTCTCCGGCTGAAAAGCGTTTGAGCGAATCCAAATTCATTGCAAAGCGCTTCACCCAGCGAATGACTTCAAGATCCTCGGGTGCAATAGAATCCGAACGAAAGGCTGCCACTGCAGCCTCACGGCTAGGTTCAAGTTCCGAGGCAACGAAATAGGACAACGCGAAGCCGTACAGATCCGCAAGCCGCTGCAAAGTGGGCAAATCCACAGGACGCCTTCCGGTTTCGACATATGAGAGTTGCTCGCGATTAATCCCTAGGTACTCTGCAACCTGCCGCTGAGTGAACCCTGCGTGTCTGCGGGCATGAGAGAGGCGTCGTCCGATCTCCTCGTAGGTCAAGCTCGCCATAGTGGGACCTCCTCTCTGGTGTATAGTGTAACCTATTCGTTACCCTCTTCAAGTATTTCCGCTTGTTGTGTAACCAACTCGGTCTAGCTCATCCCCCCGACCAACACGTACGCTTGTCTCTTACCTGGGGCAGCGCTGTCGAACCGTCCTCTACCATCGCCTCGTGGCTGTGACCACCCCAGACCGGCCGTCCTCTGGGATCCGCCGATCGCCCGGTGGTATGTGCCGCGCAGCCCACTGCGCGAGGCCGGTCTGGACCAGGAACGGGAGAGCCAGACACAGCTCGGACACAGCCCTGCCGACACCTCTTTGCGGGGCTTCGCGAGGAAGGTTGGCGGCTGCAGCACCTTGTCCTCCTCCGCCGTGGCGGCCGTGGCGACATCCTTTCCCTCCGGTTCCGGCGGGGAGGGCTCTTCCGCTGATGCACTCTCCTCCGTGGCCGGTTCGTCCGTGGCGCCACTCTCCGCTACATCGCCCGTACCCTGCTCAAGATCCCCGTCGAACAGCCGGGTCGGCTCAGGTCCGCTCGGCGGGTCCCCGCGACGGCGCTGCTGCTCTGCGTCGAAGGCCCGCAGGCGCCAGACGCCGAAAATGTCCATCGAGCGGTGGAATCGTTCCCAAAGGAGGTCCGCCATCGCTTCGTCCGGGATCTCCCGGTGCTCACGGACGAACTGCACCATCTGGTTGGACACACCGAGATCGCCGGGATTGCGAGCGCCGGGCGACGATCGGAGGGGACGAACGTCGCCTCAAGCTTTCGAATCCAGCGGTAGATCTTCCCATTCCGGCGAATCCGGCAGGGTGGTCCGGATGAATCCGGCCACCGGGATGGAGCATCGGCTGCGCGGTCAAAGCCGCCCAACGCGCCACCTCGGCCGCATAACACCCGCCCGTAAGGCCCTCGTATCCTCACTCTTGAAAGCTTGGCACGGCGCCAGGTCTACGGCATGGGAGAATCCTCGAGCCACCTGTGCGAAGCGCGGCTTGACGCACGCCACTAGTCCGAGGTGGCTCCCGACGGTTACATGGAATGCGATAGCCAACCCGCGGATATCAGAGTGTAGCACCGTCAACCGGCCTGGCTCCGAACCGGGATTCTTTCCCAAGGTGGCCCGTTCTCCCTGGGGCTCGACGGCCTCGTTCCTATCAGAGTGGCTCAATGCCCACAATGTGTTCCGAGCGGAGGACCTGACAGGATGGCCCGTTTCGAACGGCTGAGTAGCTGCGAGTAGACAACGTTGCGGTTGGACTCGAACTGCCGCTCCATAGCTGCCTATACCCATGTACTGGTGCCGCCGGTTCAATCCGACCTTATCCAAATGACTGAAGCCAGGGTCTTGCGGCCGGCATCCTCGGTCAGGACGCCGGCTGCACGTGCTCCATCACCGCAGCGGCCGGCCTGTCGACGAGCACCTCGCAGGACGCGCGGCGGACCACCTGCGCCACATTGCGGCTGAGTTCCTCGCCGGGCCTGCGCATCTTGGCGTCCAGGCCGAGCACAATGAGATCGGCGTGCCGCTCGCGCGCGACGCGCAGGATGCCTTCCCAGGCGCTGCGCGCGGGAATGGTGACGCCATCGCTCGCCAGCTCGTGCGTCTCGCAGATCGTCACCCCGACGGCGATCGCCTCGTCGCCGGCCGCTCGCTGCAGCGGCATGGCGGCGTCGAGCGGCAGCGAGAGCGGCACCTCCACCACGTGCACCAGCACGATCTTGGCCTGCTGCGGCTGCGCAAGGCGGCAGGCGAGCTCCACAGCGCGCTCGGACGACAGGGCGCGCACGACAGGCACGACGACGGTGCGCAGCTGGTTCACCGTGCGGCGGATCTGCGCCACCTCGTAAGGCAGTTGGCGCGGCACGCGGAACATCCAGCGGAAGACGAGCGCCAGCAGCAGGACAAAGACCACGGAGATGACGCTTCCGAGCAACCCTACATGCAGCGGCATGTCAGCTTCGCCTCCCCCGGGCCTCATACAGCCGCGCGACGCCGAGCCCGATGAAGAGCACGCCGATCAGGTCGTAGAGCCAGCTGCCGTGCTGGGCGAGGCCCCGGCCGACGATGATGACGCCGAGCATCAGCGCGATAGCCCCGACGGCCAGGGCAAAGCCGCGTTTCATGCCTGCTGGCCCTCCCGCGCGGCCTTGTCCGCGAGTGCGGCCTCGTACTCCGCGAGGAGTTCGAACTCCTCGGCATCGCGCAAGGTCTCGCGCTGCGCCTGCTCCCAGTTGCGCGGCAGGGCGCGCCAGGGCGGCAGCCCGGCACGGCGCCGGTAGATGTAGTAGATCAGCAGCATGACGAGCACCCAGGCCGGACCTGCGATGCGGCCGATGGCGTGCGTCAGGATCACCTCGAAGAGAATCGTGCCGACGCCGAGGAAGCCGATTACGGCCAGAACCGGGAAGGCGACCCGCTGGCCGCCGTCCTCGGGCCGCCCGAGCATGATGTTGAACGGCATGCGGTAGGGTCTCGGCGTATAGGGGTCCTTGAAGCGCAGCACGATCAGCGAGACGAAGACGAGCAGGTAGCCGAACGTCGCACCGAAGGCGTACATGTTGGCGAGCGTGCCCATGGCCTGACTCGTGAGGAACGCCAGGATGGCCTGCACGACGGCGACGCCCGAGAACACGATGATCGTGCGGTAGGGCGTGTGGTAGCGCGGGTGCACGGCGCTGAACCACTCCGGCAGCAGGTGGAACGTGCTCATCGAGTAGGTGAGGCGCGAGGCGCTCATCACGCCGGAGTTCGAAGAGATGAGGACGATCACGCCGCCGATCAGTGCCGTCATCGGCGCCGCGATCGCGCCGATGATCGGAATCTTCTGCGCTACTATGGCGATCGGGTCGCCTGGGTGCGCCCCGAGCACCTGCCAGGGCAAGAGGCCCATGCCGAGGACCGAGAAGGCAAGTGCGAAGATCAGCACGTTCAACACAAGGGAGATCGAGGTCCGCGGCACGATCGTCGCCGGGCGGCGCGTCTCCTGCGACACCTGCGAGATGGACTCGAGGCCGACGAACGAGATGATGGCGAGCGACGAGCCGTACATGAACTTGTGCATGGTGGGGAATTGGAACTGGATCTGCAGGAGCACGAGGTGTGGATCCCAGGCGAAGACGAAGCCGAAGACGACGATCACGACCTGGCCGATGATCGCGACGACCCCCAGCACCTCGTTGATGCGCGAGGAGATGCGGATGCCCACGTAGTTGATGGCGACGAGGAAGCCGATGATGGCCAGCGTCTCGGCGAGCCAGAGCAGGTTCACGCCGACGAACGGGCCGATCGTGACGGCGAAGGACTGGATGTGCACGCCGAGCGCCGGCAGAAAGAAATTGAAGTAGCCGGAGGATGAGACCGCGAAGAGGGAGATGTCGATGGTGTAGTCGAGCAGGAGCGCGGCTCCGCAGACGAACCCCCAGACATCGCCGAGGCCGCGCAGGGTGAAGTACTGGCCGCCGCCCGCGACGGGGTAGCTCGACGCCAGTTCGGTGTAGGCCAGTCCGACGAGGAGGTAGACGATGCCTGCCACGGCAAACGCGACAGGGGTCGCGCCCATGGCCGCACCGGCCACGAGGCCAAGCGCCGTGTAGATGTCCGCGCCGACGTCCGCGTATCCCCACATGAAGGAGCCCCAAACCGTGACATCACGCCGCAGCACGCCGGCTTCCTCGGGCTGAGCCAATCCTTACCCCCCTCAGATGCCGGAAAGGACGTCCAATACACTACACCGGTTGATTGTGGGCCGCAAGCCAGGGAGCTATGTCCAATGCGCAGTCCGGCAGCGGCGCGTGTGAAGCCTGCCGCCTGAGGCAAGCATGGCAATGCACGGGTGCGCATTGCACCGCCAAGCGCTATCCTGGATGGGACATGCCTTGACAGCGTGAAGTGGGAGGGATACGTCGGGGTGTGCGGTATCGCCGGTTTCTTCGGCCCCCCCGATCAACAGCTTCTGGAACGCATGACGTCGGCGATCCGGCATCGCGGACCGGATGACCACGGCTTCAGCGAGAGCCCCCGCATCAGCCTCGGCATGCGGCGCCTGAGCATCATCGACGTGGCGGGCGGCCACCAGCCGATGGAGACCGCGGACGGAAAGCTCCGCATCGTCTACAACGGCGAGATCTACAACTATCGCGAGGTGCGCGCCGAGCTGATCGAGAAGGGCCACCTCTTCCGCACCGAGAGCGACACCGAGGTGCTGCTCGAGGCGTACGCCGAGTGGGGCACGGACTGCTTTCGCCGGCTGAACGGCATGTGGGCCGCGGCGATCGCCGACCTGCGCGACACGAGCCTCGTGCTCTGCCGCGACCATTTCGGCATCAAGCCGCTCTACTATGCGGCCGCGGGCGAACGCCTCCTCTTCGCGTCCGAGGTCAAGTCGCTCTGGCAGGATCCCGCGCTGCCGCGCGGCGTGAACGACCAGATGGTCTACGAGTACCTGGTGCAGGGCCTGCACGACCACAGCCAGGAGACCTTCTTCCAGGGCGTGCACCACGTGCCGGCCGCGACCTATGTCGTCATCCGGGACGGCGCTGTCGCGGAGCAGCGGACCTACTGGCAACCCACGCTCGGCCGCGACGGCGCCATGAGCCCCGAGGCCTTCCACAGCCTCTTCAAGAAGTCGGTGGCGCGCCGCCTGATCAGCGACGTGCCGGTGGGGGCTGCGCTTTCAGGCGGCCTCGACTCCACCACCATCGTCGCGCTGATGACCGACCTGCTGCGCGAGCACCTGCCCGACGCCGCCTCGCTGCGCGGCCAGGTCAAGACGTTCTCGGCCGTGTTCGACGGTGATCCGATCGACGAGCGGGTGTACATCGAGGAGGCCGTGCAGCGGACCGGCGCCGACACCACCTACACGCACCCGAGTTCGCTGCAGTTCGTCGAAGAGATGGAAGACATGGTCTGGCATCTCGACGAGCCGGTGGTCAGCACGGGCCCCTACGCCCAATGGTGCGTCATGCGCACGGCGAGGGAGCAGGTCAAGGTGGTGCTCGACGGCCAGGGCGGCGACGAACTCCTGGCCGGCTACGTGCCCTACCAGCTCGTCTACCTGCGCCAGCTCTGGCACGAGCGCAAGCTGCGGCTCCTGCTGCGGGAGTCCTGGCAGGCCCGCGACGTGCTCTGGCCGGTCGTTCGGCGCACCTTGCGCCAGCGCCGCAGCGTTGTCCCGGTGCAGTCGCTGCTGCGCGGCAGCTTCCTCTCGGCGCACCGCCCCGCGCCCGACACGCGCCCCGACGACAATCTCAAGGAGCGCCTCAAGCAGGACCTGACCACCTACAGCCTGCCTGCCCTCTTGCGCTACGAGGACCGCAACTCGATGGCCCACTCGATCGAGTCCCGCGTCCCCTACCTCGACCAGGAGCTCGTCGAGGCGATCCTCGGCCTGCCGGACGACGCGATCATCCGTGACGGCTGGAGCCGCATCATCCTGCGCGAGTCGATGCGCTCCCTTTTGCCCGACAAGATCCGCCTCAGGCGCTGGAAGGTGGGCTTCACGACGCCCGAGTCCAGATGGCTCTTCGCCCGGCGCGCTGTGTTCGAGAGCCTCTTCCGCTCGCCGCTCTTCCAAAGCCGGCCCTACTGGCAGGGCGACCGCGTCGCCCAGGCGTTCCGCGACGCGGCGCAAGGGCGGGCCCCTGCCAGCCTCCTGTTCTGGCGGCTGATCAACGTAGAACTGTGGCTGCGCGTCTTCTTCGAGGGCGGCGGCCGCTCGACCGATTCGCTGAGCCACTTCACCGAGGTCGGGGATCGCCTCTGCGCGGAGCGCTCCGGCGAAGCCGCAAAGGCCGCCCTCGCCCGCTACCGTCCCAACTGGGGCCGCCACCTCTTCATGGCGGCCGGGAACGCGGTCTTCATGCGCGCGCCGATCAAGACGCCGCTCGTCTCGTCGGGGGACGATCTCGTGCAGATCGTCCGCGAATCCGTCGGCGGCGATCTGCAGAGCGGCGACGTGGTCGCCTTGAGCGAGAAGATCGTCGCGATCAGCCAGGGCCGCTCCTACCCGGTGCAGGAGATCCACCCGCGACCGCTCGCGCGCTTCCTCACGCGCTTCGTCAGGAAGACGCCGCACGGCATCGGCCTCGGCATCCCCGAGACGATGGAGCTCGCCGTGCGCGAGGTGGGCGCGCCGCGCATCCTCTTCGCCGCGGCGGCGGCCGGCGTCATGCGCCTCATCGGCAGGAAGGGCGTGTTCTACGACATTCTCGGCCCGCAGGCGTCCGCCATCGACGGGCCGACGCGCGGCACGATACCGCCCTACAACACGCACGCCAAGTTGGCGCCCCTGGATCCGGACGGCGTCGCGCGCCAGCTCGCCCAGGCACTCGGCGAAGGCGTCGGCGTCGCGATCGTCGACGCGAACGACATCTCGGTCAACATCCTTGGCGCGACCGGGGACATCGACCGGTCGCGGGTGCTTGAACTCTTCTCGGACAACCCGCTCGGCCAGGGGCACGAGCAGACGCCGATCGCCCTCTTGCGGCGGATCGGGCCGAGCGAGCCTGCAGCGTAGTCTGCCTGCAGCCGCGGCAATCAAAGCGGGCGGGGGCCTTCGGGTCCTCGCCCGCTCTGCCCTAAAGGTCTGCTTGGTGCACGGCCAGAGGGATGGGTCGGAAACGCCGCGCAGCCCAGGCCCCTGCGTCCCCGTTTTCGAGACCGGTGTCACATGCCGGAGCTGCGAGGCGGGTCAGCCGGCCGTGCCGCCCCCGTCGACCGCGAGGATGGCCCCTGTCACCCACTGGGCCAGGTCGCTCGCCAGGAACAGGACGGCGTCGCCGATGTCGCTCGGCTGGCCCAGGCGCGGCAGCGGCCGCGCGGCCGACTCGGCCAAAAAGGCGTCCACGGCGATGCCGAGCTGGCGCGCCTCGTCGCGCAGCATGGGCGTGTCGGTGTCGCCGGGACAGACGCAGTTGACGCGGATGCCCTGGGGTCCATGGTCGATCGCCATGGCCCGCGTCAAATTGACGACGCCGCCCTTGGCGGCGCAGTAGGCCGCGGCGTTCGGGCCTCCGGTCAGGCCCCAGCCGGAGCCCGCGTTGATGACGCTGCCGCCGCCCGTCTCGGCCATCAGCGGCAGCATGTGCTTCGAGACGAGGAAAACCGACTTCAGGCCGACGCCGAGCACGAGGTCCCACTCGTCCTCGCTCAGGTCGACGACGCTCTTGCGCCGGATCACGCCCGCGTTGTTGAAGAGCACGTCGACCCGCCCGAACCGCTCGCGGGCGAACTGGGCCGCGCGCCGGCAGTCCTCGGCCGAGGTGACGTCGCAGGCCAGGAACTCGGCTGCGCCACCTTGCGAGCGGATCTCTGCCGCCGCCTGCTCGCCGTGGTCCGCGTCGATGTCGAGCACGAGCACCGTGGCCCCAGCTTGCGCCAGGCGCAGGGCGCTCGCCCGCCCGATGCCGGACGCCCCTCCGGTGACCACCGCGACTTTGCCCGCCAGGGACAGGTTGATCGCCTTTGCCAAACAGGGTCCCTCCTCGCGCGACCTCATGCCCATGCGCGCCCGTACGTAGGCGCGGTCGTCGCACCGGGCAGCGACTGCCCTACGGCCAAAGCGTACGCAGGGCCTCCTCCAGCTTGGCTGTCGCTTCCCTCAGTTCCGCGTCCGAGAACCCCGCGTAGCCCACGATCAGGCCGCCGCGCGGCAACGGCCGCCGTGCGTTCGCCGACACCGCTCGCACCCAGACGCCGTGCTCATAAGCCCGGCGCACAGCCGCCTGGTCATCCATCCCGGGCGGCAGCCAGACCACGAGATGCATGCCGCCGGCGCTCGGCGGCCCCAGGTTGACCCTGTCCCCGAACGCCTCGCGCAGTTCGCTCCACAGGACGTCGCGCCGATGCTGGTAGAGTCGGCGCATGCGCAGCAAGTGACGCTCCATGCCGCCGCCGGCGAGCAGGCGCGCCAACCCGGCCTGCAAAGGCACCGCCGAGCCGCGGTCGAGCAGCGACTTCGCCGCCCGGAAAGCGGGTGCGAGCGCCTTCGGCACCACCAGGTAGCCAAGGCGCAGACCCGGCGCCAGGATCTTGCTGAAGGTGCCCACGTAGAGCACTGTGCCCGCTTCGTCGATGCCCTGCAAGGCAGGCAGGGGTGCGCCGATGTAGCGAAATTCGCTATCGTAGTCGTCCTCAAGGATCCAGCCATTGCGCTGCCGTGCCCAGGCCAGCAGTTCGAGCCGCCGGGCGAGGCTCAGCGTCGCCCCGGTCGGGTACTGGTGCGACGGCGTCACGTAGACAAGGCGCGCGTCGGGAGCCAGGGCCGTCCCCTCCCGCACGCTGAGCCCCTCGCCATCGACCGGAACGTTCACGATGTCGGCACCGGCCGCCTGCAAGGCGCTCAAGGCCCCGACGTAGCCCGGATCCTCCATCCAGGCCTCATCGCCCGGATCGAGCAGGAGCTGCGCAGCCAGATAGAGCGCCTGCTGCGAGCCGGATACGACGATGACCTGGTCCGCGTCCGCCCGCACGGCGCGCGCTCGGGTGAGGTAGCGCACCAGTTCCAGGCGCAGGGCCGGATATCCCGCCGGATCTGGATACTGCAGTTCCGACGCGGGCATCGACGACCAGGCGCCGGTCGTCAGGCTCGCGAGCCGCGTCGCGGCGAAGCGGTCCAGAGCCGGGATCCCCACCTCGAAGGGTCGGGCGGGCTGTTCCACTTCGCCAAGATCGGTCCGCGCCAGCAGCCTGCCGCGGCTGGAGAGGGGGGCTGCGCTGCCCGCAGGCATGGCCCGGGTGCCTGAGCGCCCAAGATCCTGCGGGATGTCCGCGACGAACGTGCCCGACCCCTGCAAGGCCCTGACGTAGCCTTCCGCCGTCAACTGCTCGAGGGCGGCGAGCACGGTGCCCCGGGAGACGCGAAGGGCCTGCGCCCAGGTCCGCGTGGCCGGCAGCTGCGTCCCGGGGGCCAGGGCCCCGTTCAGAATGGCCTCGGCGAGATTCTGGTAGAGGGCGCGGTGGCGCGGCCTGCCGGGCGGCGGCGGCCAAGCGATGGCCGGAATCGGGACCGACTTGGCCTGCTTCATGCGGCGCTCCTAAATGGTTTACCTGAGATAGTCCCAGGCGGATGTCTGCACTATATCACTTTGACTTTGAGCCTTGCATGCAACGCCCGCGCCCTTGGCCGCCAGCAGGCCACAGCCCCTCGCAAGGAAGCCGCGACGGCCCAGCTGCGCAGCGATCCGGCTCCGGCCCATGCCCTGCCACGAAGCTTCGGGCAGCCGAACATTCCTGGCTAACTGGTCTACCCGCATCACCCTCATTGTGGATCTTTCCGGTAGACCTTTTCGCGTCCTACGATGGACCTGGCCGAACGCGCAATCGCTGGCGCCTCTCCCGGGTAGCGCACGGATCCGCCGCCGTCCGGCTGCAGAGGCTAGGCTGGGCAATCGCGCCGCAGGGGGTGCAGCATGCTAGAACCGGCTTCGGGTCATCCGTACATCCCGAGCACGGAGCCGAACGTCCGCAGGGAGCTACTGCAGGCGATCGGCGTGGCATCGGTCGAGGAGCTCTTCGCAACCATTCCGCAGCACCTGCGCTTCACGGGGCCACTCGACATTCCCGGACCGCTCGACGAATTTTCCCTGCGCCAGGCCGTGACCCGCCTGCTCGACAGGAACAGGTCGGCCGGGGAGCAGCTCAGCTTCCTCGGCGGCGGCTGCTGGCCGCACTTCGTGCCGGCCGTCTGCGACGAGGTGGCGCAGCGCGCCGAATTCGTCACCGCCTACGCGGGCGAGCCCTACGAGGACCACGGCCGGTTCCAGGCCCTCTTCGAATACCAGAGCCTCATGGGCGAGCTCCTCGAGATGGACGTCGTCAACGTGCCGACCTTCGACTGGGCGCAGGCGGCGGCGACGGCGCTGCGCATGGCCTGCCGCATCACCGGCCGGCGGCGGGTCCTGGTCCCCGACTGGATCCAGCCGGACCGGGCGAGCGTGATCCGCAACTACATGGATCCGGACGTCGAGGTCGCGGTGGTGCGCGTCGACCGCCGGACAGGGCAGCTCGACCAGGCGGACCTCGCCGCGCGGCTTTCGGACGCTGCGGCGGCCGTCTACATCGAGGTGCCGTCCCACTTCGGGGTCGTAGAGGAGAACGCGGCGCCGATTGCGGAGCTTGCGCACCGGCACGGGGCGCTCTTCGTGGTCGGCGTCGATCCGATCTCGCTTGGCCTCCTGGCGCCTCCTGTGCGCTACGGGGCCGACATCGTCTGCGGCGAGCTGCAGCCGCTCGGCATCCACATGTACGGCGGCGGCGGACTCGCGGGATTCATCGCGACGCCCGACGAGCAGCGCTTCGTCATGCAGTACCCCTCGCGGCTCTTCGGCATCGCCCCGACCTCCCAGGCCGGGGAGTACGGCTTCGGCGACGTGGCGTACGAGCGCACGTCGTTCGCCCAAAGGGAGAACGGCCGCGAGTCCGTCGGGACGCAGACGGCGCTTTGGGGCATCGTCGCGGGCGTCTATCTCGCGCTGATGGGTCCCAAGGGGCTGAGAGAGGTCGGCACGACGATCGTCCAGAAGGGGGCCTACCTGCGCCAGCGCCTGGCCCCCATCCCAGGGCTGCGGGTGCCCAGGTTCTTGGGCTCGCACTTCAAGGAGTTCGTCCTCGACTTCAACGGCACCGGCCGCTCGGTCGCCGACATCAACGCGTACCTCGCACGCCACGGGGTTTTCGGCGGCCAGGACCTCTCGGCCGATTTCCCCGAGCTCGGCCAGGCGGCCCTCTACTGCGTCACAGAGGTCCATGCGCAGCAGGACCTCGACCGTCTGGCGGACCTGATCGGCGCAGCGCTTGGCGCCGACTGACCGAGGACAGCGGCCGCAAGCCGCTGCCTTCAGCCAGGCTTTGGCCGTAGGCAGAACGTCAATGGACCCCGAGTCGGCGAGCGAGGAGGATGGCCGTGCCGAACCTCAAGCCGGGCAGACGCGTGCGCCAATTCCATCAGGCCCGCTGGGACGAACCCGTCGTCCTGGAACTTTCCCGCCCCGGTGAGCGCGGCGTCCTTGTGCCCGCGGCGGAACCCGATGTCGCGGCCGGCGCAGGCCCTGTCGAGTCGCTCTTGCCGGCGGCGATGCTGAGGTCCGCTGCGCCGGAGCTGCCCGAGATCAGCCAGCCGCGCGTCCTGCGGCACTACCTCAGGCTGTCGCAGGAAACGCTGGGGGCCGACCTCAACGTCGAGATCGGCCAGGGCACATGCACGATGAAGTACAGCCCGAAGGTTAACCAGTTCCTGATCAGGTCGCAAAAGCTCATGGATCTCCACCCGTCCCAGCCGGCGGAGAGCATGCAGGGGCTGCTCGAGCTCACCCACCGGCTGGTGCAGGTCCTCAGGCAGCTCTCGGGCATGGACGAATTCTCGCTGCAACCCGGCAGCGGCACGCAGGCCCTCTACGCCATGGCGTCCATCGTGCGCCTTTACCACCGCGTGCACGGCGAGGAGGCGGAGCGCACCGATGTCATCACGACCGCCTTCTCCCACCCCTCCGAGTCGGCGACGGCCGCCGTCAAGGGTTTCCGGGTGATCACCCTGACGCCGGGCGCGAACGGCCTGCCCTCCCTGGACGAGCTGAGGCGGGTCGCGTCGGCGCACACCGCCGCCCTGGTCGTCGCGAACCCCGAGGATACGGGCCTGTTCAACCCCGAGATCGCGGAGATGACGGCGATCGTCCACAAGGCGGGGGGCCTCTGCTACTACGATCAGGCCAACGCGAACGGCCTGCTCGGCATCACGCGGGCGCGCGAGGCCGGCTTCGACATGTGCTTTTTCAACCTGCACAAGACGTTCGCCGCGCCGCACGGTTCGGGCGGGCCGGCGGCCGGCGCGCTCGGCGTGACGGAGCGCCTCGCCGCCTACCTGCCGGTGCCGGTCGTGCGGCGCGAGGGCGCAACCTACCTGCTGGACTACGGTCTTAGGCACACCATCGGCAAGGTGCGCAGCTTCCAGGGGGTGCCCCAGGCATTCGTGCACGCCCTCGCGTGGGTCATGAGCCTGGGCGCCGAAGGCCTGCGGGAGGTGGCCCGCACGGCCGTGCTGAACAGCAACTACGTCGCGTCCCGCGTGGCGCACATTCCGGGCCTGACGGTGCCGTTCGACGACACGAGGCGCCTGGAGCAGGTCCGCTACAGCTGGCAGGACCTGCTCGCCGAGACCGGCGTCGGCTCGGAGGACATAGGGCGCCGCATGGCCGACTTCGGCCTGCACTACTGGACCAGCCACCACCCGTTCGTCGTGCCGGAACCCTGCACGCTGGAACCCACGGAGTCCTATTCCAAGGACGATCTCGACGAGTACATCGCCGCCCTGGAGTTCATCGCGGAAGAGGCAGGGCGCGATCCGGACGCGGTGCTGGGGGCGCCGCGCCGCAGCGTCGTCCACCGCAGCCACGCCGACGAGTGGTTCGAGCAACCGGATCGCTGGGCGATCACCTGGCGCGCCTTCAAGCGCAAGCACCCGTCCAGGGATGGTGTGGGCCCGCAGAGCCCACCCGCGCCAGGCCCTTAGCCGACGCAAGGCCGCCTGCCCGCCCCGCGCGGGCCGGTTGGCACACAAGGGGGGCAGGTATGTCTGCACAAGCGCACGACGGCAGCGTCGCGATCGTGACCGGAGGTACCTCGGGCCTCGGCAAGGCGATCGCGCTGCGGCTCGCGGCCGAAGGCTGGCAGGTCGTGATCGCCGGACGCGACGAGGGGCGCGGCCAGGCCGCCGCGGCCGAGATCGGCGCAGGCGCCCACTACGTGCGGGCGGACGCGACCGATCGAGCGGATCTCGAGCGGCTTGCGGCAAGCGCCCGTGCCCTCGGCCCGCTGCGCGGCGTCGTCGCGTCCGCGGGCACAGGGCTCAAGGCGCCGCTGATCGAGACATGCGAAGCCGACTTCGAGCGCATTCTCCGCACCAACCTGCTCGCGCCGCTAGGGCTCCTGCAGGCGGCGCGTGCCGACCTCGCCAGAACGGGCGGCGCCGCGGTTCTGGTCTCGTCCGACGCCGCGACGCTTGGGGAGGCGGCCATCGGCGCCTACTCGGTCTCGAAGGCCGCGCTCAACATGGCCGGCAAGATGTTGGCGCTCGATCTCGCGCCGCAAGGCATCCGCGTCAACATCGTCTGCCCGGGGGACATCGTGCCAGGCATGCGCGAGATGCTGCGGCCGGGCGAGCAGGCACGCCCACCGGAGGACTACCGGCGGTGGCCCGTGCCGCCACTCGGACGCTGGGGGGAGGCGCGCGACGTCGGCGCCGTCACCGCCTTCCTGCTCTCGGATGACGCCGCCTTCATGACCGGCTCGGTCGTGCTGGTCGACGGCGGCTCGCGCGCCGGGTACCGCTGAATTCTGGCGGCAGCGGGAGGCGATGGCAGCGTGCAAGGCACGCATGAGGGCCGCAGGGTGGTGGTCACGGGCGGAGCGAGCGGGATCGGACTCGCAACCGCCCTCCGCTTCGCCATGGACGGCGCGCGCGTCGGGGTGCTGGACGTGGCAGGCGACCGCGTGGCGGAAGTGCTGCTGGCCCACTCCGAGATCGCCTGCGGCGTCACGGCGGACGTGGCCGACTGGAGCCAGGTGGAGAGAGCGTTCGCGGAGCTCGACCGGCTGCTGGGTGGCGTGGACGTGCTGGTGGCCAACGCGGGCATCAGCCTGCGCCGCCCGTTTCTCGAGATCACCCCGCAGGAATGGGGCCAGGTGGTCGGCACGAACCTCGGCGGCACGTTCTACACCGCGCAGCAGGCTGCGCGCCGCATGATGGCGGGCGACGGCGGCGTCATCCTGATGACCGCATCGACGAACGGCCTTGCAGGGCATCCATTGTACGCCGACTACAACGCCGCGAAGGCGGGCGTGATCCTGCTCGCCAGGACGATGGCGCTCGAGCTTGCGCCGAAGGTGCGCGTCAACGCGGTCTCCCCGGGCTACGTGCTGACGCCCATGCAGCGCAGGGAGTACAGCGACGCGATGCTGGCCGCGGTCAACGAGCGGATCCCGCTCGGCCGGCACGCGCAGCCGGAGGAGGTCGCGGCGCTGTTCTCGTTCCTGGCTTCCGACGAGGCCAGGTACATTACCGGCCAGTCGATCAGCATCGATGGAGGCGAGACGGCCTGAGGCACGGGTGGCCAGCTCGGCTCCGCTCTCAGGCTCCGCCCAAAGGCAGGTAGCGCTCGTACCAGCGCACGATCTCCTTCAGGCGGTGGACGCGGTGCCAGGGCTTGCCGCCGCGGTTCATGCCGTGGAACTCGTCGGGGTAGCGCACGAAGCGCACGGGAGCCTTGCGGAGCCACTTGACGGCCGAGTAGAGGATCATCCCCTGCTCGATCGGGCAGCGCAGGTCGCCTTCCTGGTTCTCGATCAGGAGCGGCGTCACGATGTTGTCCACATAGGTGATCGGGCTCTGCTGGCGGTACCAGCTGTCGTCGCGCCAAGGTGGAACACCGCCCGCCCGATCGACCCAGCCCCAGCCGCCGTCGCCGGTGCCGACCATCGCCTGCCAGTCGACGACCGAGCGGCCGCTCACCGCCGCCTTGAAACGGTTGGTGTGGCCGATGATCCAGTTGGTCATGTAGCCGCCGTACGAGCCGCCGCCGACGCCGAGCCTCTCGCTGTCGATGAAGGGGTGGCCTTCTATGGCGGCGTCGAGGCCGGCGTAGATGTCCTTCAGGTCGAGGTTGCCCCATTCGCGCTGGATTGCCTGGCAGAAGGCGAAGCCGTAGCCCTGGCTGCCGCGCGGGTTCGTGTAGACGACGCCGAAGCCCGCGGCGGCCAGCAACTGGAACTCGAAGAAATAGGTGTGCGCATACATGCTCATCGGCCCGCCGTGGATCATCAGCACCGTCGGCGCCTTGCCGAGGGCGGGCAGGCCAAGCGGCTTCATGACCCATGTGTCGACCGAGCCGACGTCGGGAGACGGCGCCTCGAAGAACTCCGGCTCGACCGTCGCCACCTCGCTGAACAGCGCCTCGTTCAGGTTCGTGAGGCCTTCGAGCGCCCCGTCCCGCAGCAGGTAGACGTTGCCCGGATCGGTCGGGGTCGAGATGAGCAGGGCGATCGCTCCGCTGCGCGCGACGCTGTAGCCGTACACCACGTGCCTGCCCGACGTCAGGGCCTCGACGGAGCCGTCCGGCCGGAAGACGCCGAGCTGTGTGGTCCCCCTGTCGCTGTAGATGCCGTAGACGCCCTGGCCGTCCGGTGCCCAGGCGAGTCCTGTGAAGCCGGAGCCCGGGACGTCGCTGATCGCCGCGTTGCCGAGCGTGCGGTCGAAGCCTGGCGCCGCCGCCCTCAGGCCGCTGCCGTCCGCCGCAGCGAGGAAGAGGCGCGTATTGTCGTAGCCCATCTCCTTGGGATCGCTCATGGCGATCGCGAGTTCGGGCCCCGCCGCGAATCCCTCGACGCCTGCCGGCGCCACCTCGGTCACCTCGCCGCCGTCGAGGCCGATGCGGTAGAGGCGCAGGTCGAAGAGTTCTTTATCGTAGTCGTCGCCGCGGCGCGAGAGGAAATAGACCGCCTGGCCGTCTGCGGCGAAGCCGACGTCGTGGACGCGGTACGGCGCGAAGGTGAGCTGGCGCGGCGCCGCCCCGGGACTGGGCTCGATCGTGCACAGGCAGGGCGGGTCCTTGAAGTAGCCCTCGCCGTCCAGCTTGTGCGCGAGCTCCTCGATCACCTTGACATCGGCCGTGAACCTGCGCTCGGGATCCTTCTCCTCGGCCCCTGCCTCCACCTCGATCCCCTCTGCGCCGACGGGCGTCGTGAAGGCGAGGAGTTGACCGTCCGGCGACCAGGCGAATTCGGAGACCCCGCCCGAAACCGCCGTCAGTTGCCAGGACTCGCCGCCGGCGAGCGGCAGGATCCAGATCTGCGTCTGCTGCTTGGCCTTGCGCAGAAAGGCGAGCTTCGTGCCGTCCGGCGAGAATCTGGGCTGGCGGTCCCGCGTGCCCGATGTGAGGTGCCATGGCGGCTTGCCGGGCCGCAGGCCCTCGATGCGGCTCCTCGTCTCGTTCGTCTCGGGATCCTGACAGATCTCCTCGAAGGCGATCAGCCCACCGTCCGGGGAGATCTCCACATTGGCGCCCAGGCGGATGCGCAGAATGTCCTGGGCGGTCACCGGCCTCTTTGCCACGCCAATCGCCTCCCGTACGTCTATCCGCCTTCGTCCAGCCGGCGCGACGTTCCTGCCGGGGCGGACCCGCTTGAGGGAGAAATGGCCGCGCGGCGGTGCAGCTCCGGCGCCGCGGCGTGCAAGCAGCCCTCGGCGCGGCTGCAAGTTTCCCCGCAGCGGACGCCCACCCCCTTTGCGCGACGCGGCGCCCGCCGCCGGGACAGCGACAGGAGGCCGGTCGCTCACGCCGGCCTCCCGCGGTCGATGGCAGATCGGGCCTGCCTTTGCCAACCTGAAACTCTGGCCCTCCGGCATGTCCTGCCTCCTCGTCGTGGGCAGGACATGCCGGAGGGCCACCGCGATCTCCCGCCCGTCAGACCGCCGGCGGCGGCCCTCCGGGCTGCAGCGCCGGATCGAGGTAGGCTTTCGGATCGGTCGCGATCAGCCGCTCGAGCGTCTCCTCACCACCGCGACCGGAGCGGATGACGACGAAGCCCTGCGGATGTCCCTGCACCCTCAGCCGCTCCTCCGACGGCTGCTGCCAGATGACTTCCGGCGGCACGATGGTCCACATCACCCTGCTCACCTCCCTCGCGCCGTACGCGGCGCCGCACTTCCGCCATCGCGTCCTGGAGCGTCCCGACCCGGTCGATGATGCCCTCGCGCACCGCCTCCTGGCCAACCAGCACCGTGCCGACGTCCCTGGCCAGTTCGCCCGTGCGCAGCATCAGTTCCTTGAGCCGGGCCTCGTGGATGCGCGAGTGGCCCGCGATGAAGCGGGTGACGCGATCCTGCATGCGGTCGATGTACTCGTAGGTCTGCGGCACGCCGATGACCTGGCCATTCAAGCGCAGCGGATGGATCGTCATCGTCGCCGTCGCCGAGATGAAGGACCAGTCCGCGGCGACGGCGATCGGCACACCGATCGAGTGGCCGCCGCCCAGCACCAGGCTCACGGTGGGCTTGCTCAGCCCCGCGATCATCTCCGCGATCGCGAGGCCCGCCTCCACGTCGCCGCCGACGGTGTTGAGCACCACGAGGAGACCCTTCACCTCGGGGTCCTCCTCGATCGCGACCAGCTGCGGGATCACGTGCTCGTACTTGGTCGTCTTGTTCTGGCTTGGCAGCAGGATGTGCCCCTCGACTTGGCCAATCACCGTCAGGCAGTGGATCGGGCTGCGCGGCCTGGCCACCGAGGGCGTGCCAAGCGATGTGATGGCCTCCTCGGTGCGATTGCCTTCTTTGGCCTCCTCGGAGTCCTCGCCGGACTTCGTCACCTGGGCGTCCCTCCCCGCCCTAGCATGCCCGCTTGGGCTCAGGCGCGCTCGACAGCGCGTTCCGGCCGCACGCCGAGATAGACGGCCAAGAGCACCAGCAGCCCGCCCGAGATCTCGAACGGCGTCAGGGCCTCGCCGAGCCAGACCCAGCTGAGAGCGGCGCCGACGACGGGCTGCACATACAAGAAGAACGCGGCGAAGCCCACCGCCGCCCGGCGCAGGGCGTAGAACCAGAGAAAGTAGCTGACGAGTGTCGGTCCGAGCGCGAGATAGAGCGCCCAGGCGAGATCGATGCGCGGCGTGCTGAGGATTGGCGAACCGAAAAAGAGCCAGGGCACGAAGGCGATGCCCGCCGCCAGGACGCCGACGACCGTGAGCGAAATCTCCCCGACCGCTTCCGCGACCGGCTTCGACAGCACATTGTAGAAGCCGAAGCTCGTCACGGCCGCCACGAGCAGCAGGATGCCGCCGAGGTTCTCGACGTGCCCCGGCCTTGGCGCGCCCGCGAGCAGCCAGGTGCCGAACACCGCCAGGAGAAGGCCATAGGGAGCGAGCCGCGGCAGCCGCTCCTTGAGCCAGATGCGCGCGACAACTGCGGTGACCAGCGGCTCGAGCGCGATCGACAGGGCCGCGAGCGACGCCCCCGCCAGACGGATGCCCTCCACCTCGAGCCCGAAGGCGACGCTGAACCCGAGCAGTCCGAGCCCGATCGCCGCGAGCAGCATGCGTCCGCGCGGCAACCGCTGATGCAGCAGAAGTGGCAGGACAATGATGCCGGATATGAGGAAGCGCAGGGCGGCGAGCCGTCCTGCGCCGATCGAGAGCGCCATTTGCGATACCGGATAGGTGGTGGACCAGATGATGTTGGCAAGCAGGACGGCGAGTCCCGCCTGCCTTCGGCGAGTCACGCTCAGATCTCCATCACGATCGGCAGGATCATCGGCCTGCGGCGGGTGCGCTCGAAGACGAAGCGGCCGAGCGTGTCGCGGACGAGCGACTTGATCGCGGACCAGTCGCCCATGCGCCGGCTGTCGGCCGTCTCGAGCGCCTCGCGGATCTTCTGCTTCGCGTCCTCGATCAGCTGGTCCGACTCCCGCACGTAGACGAAGCCGCGCGAGACGATGTCGGGTCCGGAGATCACGGTCTGCGACTCGCGGTCGATGGCGACGACCACGACGATCACGCCGTCCTCCGCCAGCAGCTTGCGGTCGCGCAGGACGATGTTGCCGACGTCGCCGACGCCGAGCCCGTCGACGAACACCACGCCGGAGTTGACCTTGCCGACGATCGCAGCGGTGCCCTCGGTGAACTCGTAGACCGAGCCGATCTCGCCGATCAGGATGTTCGGCTTCGGCACGCCGACCGCCTCGGCGAGACGCGCGTTCGTGATCAGCATGCGGTACTCGCCGTGGATCGGGCAGAAGAAGCGCGGCTGCACGAGCGTGATCATCAGCTTGAGCTCTTCCTGGCTCGCGTGACCCGAGACGTGCACGCCCATGCTCGACGAGTAGACGACCTCCGCGCCGCGCTTGTACAGGTTGTTGATGGTGCGGCTCACCGACTTCTCGTTGCCGGGCACCGGCGTCGCGGCGATGATCACCGTGTCGCCAGGCAGGATCTCGACCTTCTTGTGCTCGGAAGCGGCCATGCGCGACAGCGCCGCCATCGGCTCGCCCTGCGACCCCGTCGTCATGATGACGACCTTGTTGGCCGGGAAGCGGCTGATGTCGTCGATGTCGATCATGGTGCCTTCCGAAGCCTTCAGATAGCCGAGTTCGAGGGCGATGCGCACCACGTTCTCCATGCTGCGGCCGACGACGGCGAGCTTGCGCCCGTTCTTCTCGGCCGCGTTCATGACCTGCTGGATGCGGTGCACGTTGCTGGCGAACGAGGCGACGAGCACGCGCTGCTTGGCCGCCGCGATCACGTCGTCGAGCACCTTGCCGACCTGGCGCTCGGAACCGGTATAGCCAGGGCGCTCCGCGTTCGTCGAGTCCGAGAAGAGCGCCAGAACCCCCTGGTGGCCCAGTTGGGCGAAGCGGTGGAAGTCCGCCACCTCGCCATCGACCGGCGTCTGGTCGAACTTGAAGTCGCCGGTGTGGACGACCGTGCCGATCGGGGTGTGGATCGCGAAGGCCACGGCGTCGGGGATCGAATGGTTGACGCGAATGGCTTCGACGTGGAAGGCGCCGAGGTGCAGCGTGTCGCCCGGCTGGATCTCGCGGGACTGCTCGTGGGTCACCATGCCGTGCTCCTCGAGCTTGCCGCGGATCATGCCGAGCGTGAGCTTGGTCGCGAAGATCGGCACCTGCAGCTGCTTCAGGACAAACGGCAGGCCGCCGATGTGGTCCTCGTGCCCGTGCGTGAGGAAGATCCCCAGCACCTGCTCGCGATGCTCAAGCAGGAAGCTGATGTCCGGGATCACGAGATCGACGCCGTACATCTCGTCGTCCGGGAACATCAGGCCACAGTCTACGACAATGATTTCGCCGTTGTACTCGTACGCGTACATGTTCTTGCCGATTTCGCCGACCCCGCCCAGCGGGATGACGTGGAGCTTGCCTTTCTCTGCGACGCGCGATCTCGTTGGTGCGCGCCTTGCGGGTCCCGTCAAACTGCATTGACCTCCTACGTGCCCAGGCCCTGGCTGCGCCTCTGGCGCAGTCGATGCACGCGCCTACGGCAAACAAGGGCGCACGTTGGCGCCCCGCTCCTCCGGCTTGTCGCCCGACGTCCTGACGACCCCGAAGCAGCTTCGCTTGCCCTCAGCGCAGGTCCGTACACAAGTATCTGGCATCAAGTATAGCCGCTGCCGCGGTGCGCCGCAACCGAAGGGCCACCGCTCGCCTCAGAGCAGACCCTGTTCATGGAGAAGGCTGTGCAGGAACGCCTCCTCGGATGCGCTCGCCGCCGCGAGCGGCGGCCGCACGCCGCCCATGTCGCGTCCGACCGCCTTGAGCGCCCACTTGAGCGGCACGGGGTTGGACGTGACGAACAGGCCGGTGAAGAGCGGCAGGAGGGCGTGGTGCAGTTCTTGCGCAACCCGCACCTGGCCCGTGAGGAACGCATCGAGCATGCGACGGATCTGCGGTCCGACGAGGTGCGACGCGACCGATACCACCCCGTCCGCTCCGATGGCGAGCAGCGGCAGGGTCGCCTTGTCGTCGCCCGAGTACAGGGCGAACTCCTGGCGCGATCCCTTGATGATCTCCGCAGCCTGCTCGAAGTTGCCCGACGCCTCCTTGACGGCGACGATGTTCGAACAGTCCCGCTGCAGCCTGAGCACGGTCTGCGCCGTCATGTTCTGCGCGGTGCGGGACGGCACGTTGTAGAGCATGACAGGCAGCTGGATCGCGTCGGCGATCGTGCGGAAATGCTGGTACAGCCCCTCCTGCGACGGCTTGTTGTAGTAGGGCACCACAAGCATCACGCCGTGCACCCCGAGCTGCTCGGCGCGCCGGCTGAGGGCGACCGAAGCGCGGGTGTCGTAGTTGCCGGTGTTCGCCCAGACGTCCGCACGGTCCCCCACCGCGTCCACGACCGCCGTCCAGAGATCGATCTTCTCCTGCTCGCCCAGAGTCGGCGACTCACCGGTCGTCCCCGCCACGACGATGCCATCCGATTTGTTCTGGACCAGCTGAAGCGCCAGCGTCTTCGCCTTGCGAAGATCAACCTCGAGGTTTTGGTCGAAGGGTGTGGCCATCGCTGTCAGGAGCTTCCCTGTCGGCATGTCGCGGCCCCCTTTCCGATCTACGACAGATGGAACTGGCGATGCAGCGTGCGCACCGCGTCCACACGCAGCTTCTCCGGCACGAGACAGGCGATCGAGGAGTGCGAGTCCGACGTCTCGAGGATCTCCACGCCCACCTCGACGAGCCCCGCCAACAGCGTCGCCATGACGCCCGGCAGGCCCGCGATCGCCGAGCCTATGATGGCCACCTTGGCCACGTCCGCCCGCGCGTCGGCCTTGAGCCCCAGCTCCTCGACGAGCCTGCCGGCTTCCGTGAGGCGGGTCTTCGCGACGATGAAGGCGACACGGCCGGGCGAGACCGAGATCATGTCGGCCGAGATGCCCTTGGCGGCGAGGACCTTGAAGATCTGCGCCTCGATCTCGGTGCGCT